>CAYRHU010000025.1:28452-41551 GCA_964424155.1 uncultured Chitinophaga sp. | reverse complement strand
GGCACCGGGCGGTGCGGTCCATATATAGTTAACCGCACCCGGAACTGAAGTGATCGAATAGGGCACACTGGTGGGGTTGCCGCAAATAGTATTCAAACCCGTGATGGGGCCCACGGTTCCCAGTCCGCCGCCACCATTGGAAACGGTAACGTTGATCGCGTTGGCTCTTTCACTCACCGCATTGGTGCTGTTGTTTTTTGAACGGATGGTGAACCACATGCTGGTATTCGGTGTAAGACCCGTTACGGTATGGGAAGTGGCTGCAATATTTCCTGCCAGCAATACATAATTGCCGGTGGCATCCAGGTTGTATATATCGTAATGCGTGGCATCGGTGACGGGGTTCCAGCTGAAGTTGACTTCGCCCGCGTTGCAACTGTTACCGTTGCCGGTAAATCCGGTAACAGTTCCCAGTATCTTGAAATTTTCGCTGTTGTCGGTCAGCGAGCCGCTCGATACGCGGATCAGGGCCGTGGAGGTATTTCCGGGAGGAACACTCCATACCAGCCTGGTAGTGGTAGGCCCGACTGAAGAAGAGATCACGTTCCATGAACTTCCGTTGTCGAGCGAATATTCCACGGTTTGCGTGCCGGTAACACCCGCATTGTTCCAGGTGATGGTTTCGCTCGAGCCGGGATTAAAGGATTCGCCACCTACCGGGTAAGTAACTTCGATAAAAGGCATATCAATGCTCCAGGTAAGGGCATAGGTTTGTGTAGGACCCGTAGGTACCGAAAGCCCGTGCACCCTTAACGTGTAGCTTCCTGCAGCGGGGTTGTCAATTGTCACCTGCTCTACATTGCTCACGACATCCACTCCCTGAACCGCCGGGGTATTCGGGTTAAGCGGATCAAGAATCCAGGGCAGCGTAGTGGTAGGACCGTTAATAACCGAAAGATCCAGGTTATTGACCAGAGCCGGGTTGGCGTTGGCGGCGCCGGCCGGGTCGTTCCAGTTCAGCATCACTCTCAGTTTGGCAGCGCCTGCCGGAACGTTGATGGGCAGATCGACGGTACCGCCTGTAGCGATCGAATTGACCACATACCTGTTCTCTTCCAAAACCTTAACAGCCTCAAGCGCATTGATACGACCGTAACCAAAACGGTAATCCGGTCCCGGATTACCAAGATCGTGCGCCGTGTTAAGCACGCAACTCTTGATCAATGCCGAAGGGGGGATCATGTTCCCGTTAAGTTGTTTGTACCGCTGAACCAGCAGGGAAACCGATCCGGCCACACCGGGGGTGGACATGGAGGTGCCGGATAAGGTGGCATAACTGTTCAGGGGTGTTGACGTGGAGAAAACGCTGGTACCGAAAGCGCTGATATCGGGTTTCACCCTTCCGTCCTGCGTGGGACCGCAGCTGCTGCTGCTGGATAATCCCTCAGAGGTAGTAATGTTGGCGCAAAGAATATTGTTCTTGGCGGTTTTGCCACTTCCTGTAATAGTGTAAAAACCACTGGTGCTCGGACAGGATCCCTGTGAATTACCCGATGAATGTACATGCAGGTGCGTCGGGAAATTGTTCAGGTTAAGATCCGTTGCCCGGCTGGTTGCGGAATAAATGATCTGGCTGCCGTTGATGCTGCAGGTAGAGACCGATCCGCCGTAGGAGTGACTGCTCACAATGAGATTATGCGTGGGGATGGCGGTGGCCATTTCCGTCTGGATATTTCCGCTGAAATTATAGCTGAACAGCGAAGCATTGGGTGCCATTCCCCGGGCGGTTTGGTTGATCAGTCCTCGGCCAAGAATGGTACCCGCCACGTGCGTGGAGTGTTGTGAGGGTGAGCTGAATTCCACTTGTGTCACCCGTCCGGTTGGTGAAAAATCAAGATGCGGACTTATCTCTCCTTCATCCCAGACACCAATATTAATCCCATCTCCTTTCAGGTTCCGGGCGCCGTCGTTCAATACGCTAACACGGTGTAGCGTGCGGCCCAGCGTATTTTCCACCTGCACAGGCGGTTCTATGTATTCCGCCCACTGGATCCAGGGCAGGCCAACCAATCTCCGCAGATTGTATTGCGGCAACCGGATTGTAAAGGATCTGAACATTGGCTGTTCGTCCAGGATAATGGCCCCTATGGCGTCGAGGCTGCTTTTTATGAATACCGGATTCAATAATTCATACGAAATGACTGTAAGATCCGCGAATCCCGGCAGCCCCATGGCGTGGGAGGGCACGGCTCCGCTCATGATTTCCGGGATAGTTTTATGAATCCCATCAAACCGGAAAATACTCCGGATGGAAAAACTCCGGAGGTATTCCATATTAAATCCGCCAGAGAGACTGGCTGTATAGGCCAGGTTGGGAATGTAATCGATCAGTTCGATGCCGGCGGCTTTAAGCCGGTCCTTTTCTCCCTGGGACGGAAGGGAAAGAAACTGTATCACTACATAATATTTGCCGCCGTATAAACTTTGGGTGAACAGATCGGCATTCTTGCTGATGCTGCTCCTGTTTTCGGCGGGAATGAATTTTCCGGACTGCAGCCGGATATTATAGTCCGGTTGAGCTTGTGCGGCAAGCAAACCCGGCAACAGGATCAATAAGAGAAGCCTGTAAAAGCGGGTAAAATTTGGTTTCATGAACAGGTGTTTATTTTATTTTAAATAGATGGGAAAGACATGGAAAATTACAATAAAAACAAACGTATTCCGCCCCCATTTTCCCGCTCAATCGTTTGCCCTGCCCGGTTCGTTTGAATAACGGATGATTTATCTTTACCGGGTTCAAAATCAATCATTATGCAATTTGAATGGAAAGGGGTGTTCCCTGCGCTGACGACTAAGTTTACGGATAAGGACGAACTCGACCTGCCGCTTTTTGAAAAGAACCTCCGGACCCAGCTGGATGCCGGTGTCCGGGGTATAATCCTCGGAGGAACCCTGGGAGAGGCCAGCGTACTGGATACAGATGAAAAGGAACGGTTAGTGAAGTTTTCGGTTGAAAAGACAAATGGCGAACTCCCGGTGATTATGAATATCGCTGAAGGAAGTACCCGGGAAGCGCTCCGGCAGGCTGAGCTGGCAAAAAAATGGGGAGCCCATGGCCTGATGCTCCTGCCACCCATGCGATACAGGAGCGATCACCGGGAAACGGTGACGTATTTTAAAACCATTGCGGGCTCTACAGACCTGCCCGTGATGATCTACAATAACCCCGTTGATTATAAGATTGAGGTGACGCTGGACATGTTCGATGAACTTCAGTCCAGCCCCAATATCAATGCCGTAAAAGAAAGTACCCGGGATGTAACCAACGTGACCCGGATGCGGAATCGGTTCGGGAACCGTTTCAGTATTCTTTGCGGGGTGGATACGATCGCGCTGGAGGAGTTTTGCCTCGGTGCGGATGGGTGGGTGGCGGGACTGGTATGTGCTTTCCCCCGGGAAACGGTAGCTTTATTTAACCTGGCCATGGCCGGGAAGCTGGAAGAAGCCCGAAAAATATACCGCTGGTTTATGCCTTTGCTGGAACTGGATATTCATCCGAAACTGGTGCAGTATATAAAGTTGGCGGAGACACAGGCCGGGATCGGCAGTGAATATGTTCGTGCGCCCCGGCTTACACTGACAGGAGAAGAACGCGACCGGGTTCTGAAGATCATCAATGACGGGATCGCGTCGCGTCCCGATATTCAATAATCAATTTTCAATTAACCATGTTCAGGGATGCCACCACCGGGGAGATCGATGCGATCATGCAGGATGCATGGAAAGCCTTTCATGTATTTCGTAACAACTCACTAAAGCAAAGAGCGGATCTCCTGCGGATGATAGCGGCGGAGATTGACGCGCTTGGGGATGAACTGTTAGTTACAGCGGGTACCGAAACGAATCTCCCGGAAGCAAGATTGCGCAATGAAAGGGCAAGGACGATATTCCAGCTTACTTCGTATGCGGATGCCTGTGAGCGGGGCGACTGGCTGGAAGCCAGGATCGATACCGCCGTGCCGGACAGGAATCCCCCCAAACCCGATATCCGTAAAATGATGGTACCACTGGGGCCCGTTGTGGTATTCGGCGCAGCGAATTTTCCCTTCGCCTATTCAACTGCGGGGGGCGACACCGCTATGGCCCTGGCGGCAGGGTGTCCTGTCATTGTAAAAGCACATCCTGCTCATCCCCGTACAAGCGACCTGGTTGCCCGGGCCATACACCAGGCTGTTTTGAAATGCGGCATGCCGGCGGCTGTATTCAGCCACATTCATGGCGCATCATTTGAAGTGGGCAGGACCCTGGTCGGGCATCCGCATACCAGGGCGGTCGGGTTTACCGGTTCCTATGCCGGGGGAAAGCAGCTATTCGACTGGGCCAATCAGCGGGAAACACCCATCCCTGTATTTGCGGAAATGAGCAGCATCAACCCGGTTTTTTTATTAACGGGAAAAATGAGAACGGCAGCTGCGGAAACAGCGAAAATAGTTGCGGGATCCATCACGCTGGGCGTAGGGCAATTTTGCACCAACCCCGGTCTGATTATCGGTATTGAAGGAGAGGATCTCCGGGTTTTTATCGACGAATTGGGCGAAGAGATCAAAAAAGTGGCGCCCGCACCGATGCTTCATCCGGGTATTTATAAGAATTACGCGGAGAAAAAAAACCGTTCCCTGGCAGCACCCGGAGTGGAAACAGTGGCCCTGGCTGCTACGCGGGCGGAAGAAGGAGAGGGGGCAGCCGCCATCGCCAGTGCCACGGCCGCTGCATTTTTCCGGAATCCGCTGCTGCACCAGGAAGTATTCGGCCCTTATTCACTGGTTATCCGCTGCGGGGATATGAATGAAATGCTGAACGTGACCAAACAATTGGAGGGACAGCTTACCGCCACCCTGATGGCCACAGAGGAAGATATCATTTCAAATCTTGAATTCGTTGAAGCGGTAAAAGATATCTGTGGCCGGTTAATACTCAATGGTGTTCCCACCGGTGTGGAAGTATGTCTCAGTATGCAGCATGGCGGGCCCTTTCCAGCCTCCACGGACTCCCGGTTCGGTTCAGTAGGTGCGGATGCCATCCGGCGTTTCGTCAGACCCCTCGCATTCCAGAACTGGCCCGATATCCTGTTGCCCGATGAACTGAAGAAAGTAAACCCCCTGGGCATATGGAGAACGGTGAACAACGAACCGGGAAAGCAGGCCGAATGATCCTGTGCGGGTGCGCAGATCGAACCAACACCTTAGTTCAGCACTTTGGTTTTGATATCCGATGTTTTCTGTGTGGTTTTCATTTCAAAAATAAAATGACTGAACGGGTCGCTGTACTGGAACCTGCCTTCACAAATAGCCGTCGATCCCGGCGGGTTGCTCTTGATCTCCCCGATGATCTCATCCGCCGTCACAAAACTTTTGTTCATAGCCCGGTTCCATAAAGTGCCCAGGAATTTGGATGCGAAAGGAGAATGCTGACCGGGTTTCCCGTCTTCCACATATTGCTTGGCCCCGGATGAAATCCCTTTGTAGAAATGCTGGTTGGCCGCCATTCGCTGCAGGGCCTCGAGATTACGGGCATTGGCCTCCGCAGGTGTGCCCCGTACACTGTTGTTGTCGAAGAAAGAACCCGCGAAACAGGCGTCCAGTACCAGGAATATGCGGTTGCAACTGATGTTTTTCAGGTATTTATTGCCCAGGTCGCTGTACGAGAGATAGGATTTGTAATTCGGATCTTTCACTTTTGAGTCATTGGCCACGAGGTAACCCATTTTCGATTTCTCATCATACACGCCATGACCGGCAAAGAAAATGAAAAGCTGGTCGTTTGAACCGTAGTTTTTGCCGTCACGGAATTCACTGAGCGTGGTTTCGATTCGGTCGAGCGTCGGGTTTTTGATGATCGTTACATCGAACCCGAATTCCTCTTTCAGCAGTTTGCCGATGGTCTCCACATCCCGAATGGGATTCGACAACTTATCGAAGCCGGGGTCGGTGTAAAGATCCGTGCCAAAGAGCAGTGCGTAATTCCGCTGCGGACCGGACGCCACCTCGTTGCTTTTTTCGGCCCTGTTGATGATATCGGTTCCCCTCGTGGCCAGCGGGGCCGCATCCGTTCCGGCAAGGGTGGCCGTTTTATTTTCGTACAACAGGAAATCTTTTCCGAAACTGAAGGATAGCACCGGGAAATAGTATTGTCCCCTTCCGAGCGTAAACGAGGCCTTATCCACAAAATCCTTGGCGGAGAACTTATCATTTTTCTTCAGATCCTCCAGCGTCTGGGCCAGTTGCGCGGTGAAGAGTGATACACCATTTTCCTGGAGGGGTGTTTCCGTGCCGGGCGACAGGTAGATCACTTCCGGCGCGTTCCGGCCCGCGTTGATATACCGGGTAGTGATAAATGAAAGGAGGGAAGCGGATGGTTTATCCGTAATGATCATTTTTTTATGCGCATACACGAAATCCAGCGCGTTCATAAAATCGCCGATGCCGATCCTTCCCTGCAGGGTATCTTTTTCATTGAAATCAATATAAGAGCCGTTCTCGTCCGATTTCACATCTCCGGAATAATAGAAAATGAAGATATCCTCGGGTTTTGAGCGGCCCCTGATTTCATCCAGTAAGGCGGTCAGTTTGTCGCGGGTAACCTGGTTCCCGGCCAGTTGTTTGGTCATTCCCCTGCTGTTATCTTTTTTGAGCTGGCTGAACCGTTCGAAGAAAAAACCGGCGGCCTTCTCTGCCTGTTTGCCCGATCCGCTGACCGCTACCAGGTGGAGGGCGGGATTGGCGAACAACTCTGTCACTTTTTCGGCTTCGGCCTCGTAAAGCATTTTGTAGTGTTCCGCTTCCGCTTTCTTACCGGCGGTGACCGAGAGGTTGTATAAACGTTCATAATCGCCAGTCAGGAAGTCATTATCCTTGTCCGTTGCGCTGTTGCGCTGTGCGGTAAGGTACTCCCGGGCGATCTTCATGGCGATTTCATAATAATGAAAAGCGCTGTCGTACATCTTTGACCGTGAAAAGGAAGAACCAATCCAGTTATAGGCATTGTGAAGGGATGACCGGGGAGGATCTTTCACCTGGTTGAAAAGACCGATATAGTTTTTCCAGGTATTGATGGCCCCGCGATAATCTTTCCTGTCATATAATTTCCTGGCCTCAGACCATATTTCATTTCCGCGGGTAATGGCCGAATATTTTTCATTGAATTCTTTATCCATCCAGTCGGCCATTTCGGCGGCCAGCATACGTTCCCAGCCTTTTTTAAAGAAGAGTTCGAAATCGGTACGTGGTCCTGTCAGGTAATCGGCAGGCACATTCAGGTTGTCAAGCGTTTTGCGGTAATAGAACCGGGCGCTGTCGGGATTGCCTTTGAGCAGGAACGTGTGACCATAGTTCACCGCAAATGCCACGCTGGACGGGTCGGCGAGATAGGCGGCCCTGCAATAGGGGATGGCTTCCTCCACCTGGCCGGCCGACAACTTATACCAGCCGTAATTGCCCTTGATATTGTAGTTATCGGGTAAAGCATTGAGGAGTTTGCCGTACAACCGGAAACAGTTGTCGAATTGTTCCAGTTTGCCATACAGATTGGCGAGATGATAGGTATAATTGAGGTTGCTGCTATCCCGGTTATACACTTCCAGTGCGTTCTGCAGGGCTGCCTTCGGTTCCCCGTTGGCGTCCAGCAATAAGGAACGGGTATAAATAAATTCCGTTTCGGCCTGCCTGTCTTCCAGCACCTTTGCCACATGAAGCAGCCGGTTGCAGAGATCAAGCGCTTCCGTGTTTTGGTGTATGTTCTGCAAATCCCAGACAGCCGACGTCCATTTTGACAAGGTGTCGGATTCGATCATAAACCGGAAACGCCCGGCGAATGAAGTCCGGCCGTTTTCCGGCAGTTTCTGAAGCACGGGTATGATCCACTCCCGGTTCCGTTCACCCTGCGGGGCATTGTTCAGCACCCAGGTAGCAAAGGTCTCATTGATCTTCCATCGCCCGCCGATGTATTTTCCCGGGTATTTGCGGACAAAATGAAAAAAGTCGCTGAGATCGTGTGTCACTACCTTTTCAAATACCTGGTGCATGTTCATTCCCTTGTAGGGACCCAGCGTGTAGGGTTTTGTAAAAGTGGAATCTTTATATTCAAGCAGGTCTTTGTAAAAATCCTGTATTTCTTTGGTGTATTTTTCCAGGAGGTTACTGGCAAAGAGTGCGTTCGGGTTTTGCAGGATAGACCGTTTACTGGCCAGCTCCTGGCGCGCATTATCCAGGAACAGCACATCCAGCTTGGCCAGTTCGTAAAAGACATTGCTTTCCGCGTTCTTTGCCTGCAGTGTCTGTACGCCGAGCAGGTCGTTGGGCAATATCACCGTTTCACGGTGTTTGCTGTACATTTTAACGGATGCCGTAGCCGAGGTGTCGGTCAGGGCAATGATCCGTGCGGAGGCTATATAAATGACAGATTCCCGGCCGGCCGGCCCCCCGCTGTTATGAGAGGTCATGATATTGCCTTCGGCATCCAACAGGATCCCATCCTTTTTTCCCGAAGCGATGGTTACAACGGCCGAATCGGGACTGATCCGCCGCACCGTTAAGATAGGATACAGCACTTCGTCCGTTTGCATTTTAGCCAGATCATTGCTGTCCCAGGGTAACTGGGCTTCCGTCCATGTTGAAATGAGCAGACAGGCTAAGAATATTACTTTTCCCGGGTGGAAGGAAAATTTCATACCCGGAAATTACACAATAATAAGGGAGCCGGGATACCTGCTGCAGGGTATTTGTGGCAGGAAGAACCACCGTGGCTTTTTCATGATCCAATCAATGGCCCGGATGTAAGACGGCGGATGCGGAGAATAAATGAAACTTCACATAAACGGCATATTCGATCCGACAAATATTCCGGGATATGGCATCTGACGAAAAGCCGTTGCATATTTTGGTGAATTCAATCTGATATGCACACATTAAATTTCCAGGGCATCGCCGGTTGCTTCCATCTGCCTGCACCAGACCTGTTTCCGGGGAAAAGGGATACGTTTTCATTACCTTCGCGCCATTCTGAAAAAAGATACTATGAAACAGGAAGAATTACTTGAAAAGCGGAGTGAGGGGAAATGTGAATTATGCGGTGTTGCCGGTGATCTGAAAGTATATGAAGTGCCCCCGGCCACCGGCCATATGGAGGACGCCGTGTTCATCTGCCCCAAATGCCTGGCCCAGATCGAAAAGAAAGAAGAGCTCGACAATGCACACTGGCAATGCCTGACCAGCAGTATGTGGAGTGAAGTACCGGCCGTCCAGGTCATGGCCTGGCGGATGCTGAACCGGATGCGAAATGAAAGCTGGGCGGCCGAACAATTGGAAATGCTCTACCTCGATGACGAAAGACTCGCCTGGGCAAAAGCCAGCGGGGATCATGAAAGTGACGGCATTGTTGAACTCCACCGGGATTGTTATGGCGCGATCCTGCAGAACGGAGATAACGTGGTGCTCACTAAGTCACTTGATGTAAAAGGCTCCACGGTCAATGCCCGGGTGGGAACGGTGGTTCGAAACATCCGCCTGGTGCCGGGCAATAAAGAGCAGATCGAAGGAAGAATAGAAGGACAACAGATTGTGATCCTTACCAGGTATCTGCGGAAACAGGGATAGATTTTTTCTGGCTGTTATTTTCACCAGGGGCCTCGCACTCGTATCGCCCGCATGTTATATATTTAAGGCAGCGAAAGCAAACAGGTATGAAGATCACTTATCCACACGTAATTGAAAACGGAAGCGGCGAGATCCTGACCTTTACCGGGGTAATACAGGAACCTGATGGCGATAAACTGGTCGGGCAGGGAAGGGTTGCACCCCGCAGCGGTCCTCCCATGCATGTGCACTGGCTACAGGATGAAGGGTTCACAGTGCTGAAAGGCAAACTGGGTTACCAGCTTCAGGGAGGACCTGAGCAGTTTGCCGGAGAAGGGGAGCATATTGTTTTTAAAAAAGGTGTGGCCCATCGCTTCTGGAACGCGGGGGAGGAAGAATTGCAAACAGAAGCCTGGGTAAAGCCGGCGCATAATTTTGCTTTTTTTCTCGGCGCCATATTCGAAGCGCAGAAAAAAAGCGGGTCATTACGTCCGGATATGCTGGATGCCGCTTACCTCCTCCGGCGTTACCGGTCGGAATATGACATGCTGGAAATTCCGGGCTTTGTAAAGAAAGTGATCATGCCAATGGTTTATTTCTTTGGAAAGCTGACCGGGAAGTACGGTCATTTTAAAAATGCGCCGGAACCGGTGAAGACATGACGGGTAAAAAGCAGAACGGAAATTTATCATATTTCATAAAGCGGAAACTCGTACGCCGGTCCCCGCACTATTTCAAATCTTCAAAAATAAAAATGGCGTTATTGTTGAGGTCGTAAAACCCGAATTCCCGCGTACCCCAGTCTGTGCGGGAATGGAATTTTTCCCGGCTCACCGTACCTCTTTCAATAAATTCTTCAAACAGGGGTTCAATATTATTCACCTCTATCCTAACCACGGACCCGCCTGGCAGCGGATCATCGGCGGTATCTGCGTGCCATTGCAGATGAATACTGAGATTTTCTCTTTCCAGAACTGCATACATCGAATTGGAGAACAGAGTTTCAAATCCCGTTTTTTCATTATACCAGGTCGTATCCCTTTCGATATTGGAAGAAGGAAGGACCGGAATGGTGCTAATCAGGATCGTATCCATATAACTTTTTTAGGTTGTGCAAATGGGATACGGTTGTGAGGCGTCCGGGTATTAAACAGCCAACCGCATGCTGTCTTCCTTCCTGTGTTTTATCACAAACCCTATTGTGATAAGCACGGACAGGAAAAAATAGGCACCCAGTATGTATTGTATGTGGGATACCCATACGCCGGCCCCGAACCAGTCGCCCTGGTCGTACAGGAAATACATACCCAATCCACTGCGGAACAATTCCCAAATGATGGTATACGGGTTCCGGTCCATCAGCTCTGTCAGCGCGTAAACGCTCAGGAATACAAAGGCGCCGTACCAGTAGATAAAGGCGCTATCCTGTCTGTTTATGTACGCGATGTTTCCAAAAAGGTACGTGATCGAAAGCAGGATGATCACCAGTTGAATCCAGGCCCAGGCATTCAATGCCAGTGAGGTCCGGGTATCATATTTTACAAAATGATGTACAACCTCTATTTTATAAACAGGGTATTTCTCCGCCACATCAGCCGGTCGGTAACCGGTGGGTTTGAACCAGAGCGTGAATTTGTCTTTCCAGTTTCGGGTGCGCCAGGCGTCTTTGATCATCAGCCAGAGATGCTGGAAATTGATCTTTATCGGGTTCCAGGTACGGGCCGGGCGGGTGATGCCATAAACGGGAGGGACTTCCTTTTTTTCTGCTGCGAATGTGCCAAACAATTTGTCCCAGATGATAAAGATCTGCGACAGGTTTTTGTCCATGTATTCCGGGTTCACGGCATGATGCACCCGGTGATGGCTGGGGGTGACGATGATCTTTTCCAGGAATCCCATCTTGTTGATATGCCGGGTATGGTACCAGAACTGCGCGAACAGCTGAATGGGGCCAACGATATTGATCACCGCTTCCGGGATACCCAGTACCGCCGCCGGCAACAGCAGGACCGTGAAGAGATTGAAAAAGGATGAAATACTTTGCCTCAGGGCGCAGGCCAGGTTGAACTCTTCGCTGCTGTGATGGATCACATGCAGGTTCCAGAACAGGTTGATCTTATGGCTCCACCGGTGCACCCAGTACCCGTTGAAATCGATGATGATGAAGGTGAGTATGTAAACAAGGACCGTGTTTTCAATCCGGGTAATTGCCAGGTGTTCCAGCATAAAGGGATAAATACTGATGGCAATGGCCAAACCCAGTACATCCTTGGTTACATTGGTGACCCCGGAACTCAGCGAAGAGATCATGTCCATGTTCCGCACGGTATCAAAGCCTTTGTGCCAGCCCCACCATTTTTCAAAAAGTACGAGGAGCAGGAAGGCCGGCATGGCGATGAGCAGTATCTTGCCGTATAGTTCCATTGGGGTAAATTTACAAAAAAAGAAGGCTTTGAGTTGTTTCCCGTAAAGTCGCAAAAGGTTGGCCAGGAAATAAAAAGATTTTGCAAATGTTAAATAGTTTGATTTAATCACCGAGACAGTTGATGTTTTTCACATAGCGATCCCAGCTCCGCCGCGCCCGCTGCGTGAAACCCATCCCGGTAAAAACGTATGAAATACACGTTTACATGTATTGATGCTCATACCTGCGGAAACCCGGTACGACTGATCAAACAGGGCGGACCGGTCCTGGAAGGAACCAACATGAGCGAGAAGCGCCAGCATTTTATCCGTGAGTATGACTGGATCCGCACGGGGCTGATGTTCGAACCCCGGGGGCATGACATGATGAGCGGCAGTATTCTTTACCCGCCCCATGATCCGGCCAATGATATAGCCGTATTATTTATCGAAACAAGCGGCTGCCTGCCGATGTGCGGGCATGGAACGATCGGAACGATCACGATCGGGATCGAGGAAGGACTGATCAAACCCAAAAAAGAAGGTTTCGTAAGGCTGGAGACACCGGCGGGGTTGGTCATGATTGAATATAAAGTCCACGGACCACGGTCCACGGTCCACGGATCGTCGTTAAAAGTCCAAAGTGTAAAACTGACCAATGTGCCTGCGTACCTGGATTCAACTGAGCTTATGGCTGACTGCCCGGAGCTGGGGGAACTGGTGGTGGATGTGGCCTATGGTGGAAATTTTTATGCGATCGTGGATGTACAGAAGAATTTTAAAGGGTTGGAGCATTACAGCGCCGGAAAACTGATCGACTGGGCGAGGGAACTAAGGAAGAATATCAATGCCCAATACCAGTTCATACACCCGGAAGACCCCACGATCAGGGGTTGCTCTCACATATTATGGACCGGGGCTGTTCTGGATAAAACGTCTACCGCCCGCAACGCCGTTTTTTATGGCGACAAGGCGATCGACCGATCCCCCTGCGGAACAGGCACTTCAGCCCGTATGGCGCAGTGGTATGCGAAGGGCAAACTCCAGAAGGGAGAGGAGTTTATTCATGAAAGCATCATCGGCAGCAAATTCACGGGGCGTATCGAAGAGGAACTGTTGGTGAATGG
>CAYRHU010000025.1:25230-28352 GCA_964424155.1 uncultured Chitinophaga sp. | reverse complement strand
CACATAGTAATTCACATAGAATCTCCTATATGTTCACCTAAGTGCCTACGTGGTTCAAAAATTCCTCCAGCATAACAAACATCAATAACATTCAATATACCGGATGAAAAAAACTTTTCTGCGTTGGGTGCTCCTTATAAATCTTCTTGTCTGTTTCAGCTGCCGGCAGAATGATAAATCTGTTACAATTCAAAAGGAGCAAAATCTACCGGAGAAGTTCCTGGTGGTGCTGGGTATTGCCCAGGATGCCGGATACCCCCAGGCGGGCTGTGAAAAGGAATGCTGCTTGGCCTATTGGGAGGGGAAGGAAAAAAAGAGGCTTGTCACCTGCCTGGCATTGGTGGACCGCAAAGCGGGACAATACTGGCTGCTGGAAGCCACGCCCGACCTGAAGGATCAGCTTCATATGCTGCAATCCTATCTCCCGGTAAAAAACGATTATTCGCCCGACGGCATCTTTATCACGCATGCGCATACGGGTCATTACACCGGGCTCATGCAATTTGGAAGAGAAGCGATGGGGGCAAATAATATTCCGGTGTGGGTTATGCCCCGTATGGATTCATTTCTGCAAAACAATGGCCCCTGGAGTCAATTGGTGAACCTGGGCAATATCAAACTGAACAGGCTGAGACAGGACAGCGCGGTGTCATTGAACGGCGGGTTCACGGTCACGCCGTTCGGGGTACCGCACCGCGACGAGTATTCCGAAACCGTGGGTTTTATGATCCGCTCAGAAAATAAAAAAGTGATTT
The DNA here is from genome assembly GCA_964424155.1 of uncultured Chitinophaga sp. GTDB lineage: Bacteria > Bacteroidota > Bacteroidia > Chitinophagales > Chitinophagaceae > JJ008. The sequence goes on along the minus strand of CAYRHU010000025.1, from coordinate 27,597 downwards.
TTATCCCGGATATCGATAAATGGGAAAAATGGGACCGGGATATAAACGGGGAGCTATCCAATGCGGATATCGCCCTGCTGGACGGTACCTTTTACCGGAACGGGGAACTCCCCGGGCGTGACATGAGTGAAGTGCCGCATCCCTTTGTGGAGGAAAGCCTGAAACGGTTTTCATCACTACCTTCGGCGGAACGATCCGGGATCATTTTCATTCATTTCAATCATACCAATCCATTAATCCGAGAAGCATCTGAAGAAGCCAGGAAAGTTAATTCCGGGGGGTTCGGCGTGGCGAAAGAAGGAATGATCATTCCGTTATGATTAATAAAATCAGTTGTATGCGAAAGATAATTTTGATGATCCCGGTGATCCTGGTTTCCCGTGATGCTTTTGCACAGGCACCCCTGCAGCAATTTGAGTTTATCAATTTCTCGAAAGTGAATATCACCGATGGATTCTGGAAACCGAAGATCGATAAAGTGGCCACGGTAACCCTGAAGGCCTGTATCGATCAGACCGAAGTCAGGACCCCCCGGATCCGGAATTTTGAAAAGGTCGCGAGAAACAAGGGAGAGGCATTTGAGGGGCGCTATTATGATGACAGCGATGTATATAAGGCCCTGGAGGCGATGGCTTATTCATTACAGACCCGTCCCGACAGCGTACTCGAAGCCAAGGCCGATGAATGGATCGAAAAAATTGCGGCCGCACAACTGCCCGACGGGTATATCGGCACATTTTACACATTACGCGATGTAAAACAACGCTGGACAAATATCGATGCGCATGAGGATTATAACGCGGGTCATATGTTTGAAGCGGCAGTTGCCTACTTTAATGTCACCGGCAAAAGAAAATTCCTGGACATCGCCATTCGTTTTGCTGATCATATCGATTCTGTCTTCCGGTTGGGCGGTAAGCCCTGGTTCAGCGGTCACCAGGAAATAGAACTGGCCCTCGTAAAACTGTACAAAGTCACGGGAAATGACCGTTACCTTAAACTGGCCGACTGGTACCTGCAGCAAAGGGGTAAGGATATCTATGTTTACGGGAAGACCTGGTTTACCCGGCCATACTGGCAGGATATTTTACCGGTTAAACAGCAAACGGAGATTACGGGTCATGCCGTGCGGGCCATGTATCTCTATACCGGCGCGGCGGATGTGGCGGCGCTCACCGGCGATGCGGAGTATATGGATGCGATGAAAAAAGTGTGGGAGGATGTGGTGCACCGCAACATGTATATAACGGGTGGAATCGGTTCTGCGGGCGATAATGAAGGGTTCAGCAGGGATTTTGATCTTCCCAATGAAGAAGCTTATTGCGAAACCTGCGCTTCCGTAGGGATGGTGCTCTGGAACCAGCGGATGGGCCAGTTAACCGGCGACAGCAGGTATATCGATGTGCTTGAAAAATCCCTATACAACGGGGCGCTTGACGGGTTGAGCCTGGACGGCGGCCTTTTCTTTTATGACAACGTACTGGCCTCAAACGGTCAGCATAAACGAAGGGAGTGGTTTGGCACGGCCTGCTGCCCGGCTAATATCGCGCGTCTCGTTACTTCACTGGGAAGTTATGTGTATGGCAAAAGCCAAGATGGAATCTGGATTAATCTTTTTGTAGGCAGCAATACTTCGGTTATGATCGGGAAAACCACAGTAGCGCTAAATATGGAAACGAATTATCCATGGGAAGGGAAAGTGAAGTTGCATATCGATCCGGTGAATAAGATTAAATCCAGGTTATTTCTCCGGATCCCGGATTGGGCAGAAGACAGGGCGCTGACAGGGGGGTTGTATTACCCGGTAATACCGGTGGGCATACCGTCTAACATTTCATTGAAAGTAAATGGGAGCATTGTCCCTTTTGCAAGGCAGAACGGGTATGCGCTTATTGAAAGGGAGTGGAAAAAAGGAGATGTGGTGGAATGGGACATACCGATGCCGGTTAAAAAAATCCGGTCCAGTTACAAAGTAAAGGCCAACGAGGACCGGCTTGCCATACAGCGGGGTCCGCTGGTGTACTGCATAGAAGGAGCCGACAACAGGGAAGGGGTATGGAACCTGGTAATGCCAGAGGAAACACCGTTTTCCGTCATGGAGCATAAGGTACTGGATGAACCCGTGATCGCCCTGCAGGCGGAGTTGCCTTCGGCCTTTCCGGACGCGAAGGGTACGGGTGTGCTGATCCGGAATAGAAAGGTGACCGCCATCCCATATTATTGCTGGGCCAACCGGGGGGCGAATGACATGCAGGTGTGGTTGCCGGTGAAAATTAATGAAGTGAAGATCAATTATAAGGGGAAGTATGAGGATGGGGGGAACTATTGAGTCGGGAGTCGGGAGTCTGGAGTCGGGCTCGCCCGCCG
>CAYRHU010000025.1:0-25130 GCA_964424155.1 uncultured Chitinophaga sp. | reverse complement strand
AGTCGGGCTCGCCCGCCGTAGCCAGAGCGAAGGCGGGAGTCGGGCTCGCCCGCCGAAGCCAGAGCGAAGGCGGGAGTCGGGCTCGCCCGCCGTAGCCAGAGCGAAGGCGGGAGTCGGGCTCGCCCGCCGTAGCCAGAGCGAAGGGGGGAGTCGGGCTTGCCTGCCGTAGCCAGAGCGAAGGCAGGAGTTGAATTTGTAATTGCATAATGTTCAATGAGCAATGTTCAATATTCAATTTTCAATTAAAGTCCATTTCAATTAACAGGGAGCAGCAAATATGAAAGTAACGATCATTGGAGGGGGCATAATCGGGTTGAGCTCGGCGCTTTATTTACATCGTTCAGGCTGGGAGGTAACCGTACTGGATAAAGGGGATTTCGGGGATAATTGCTCCTATGGCAACTGCGGTTATATCTGTCCCAGTCATTTTATTCCGTTGGCCACGCCGGGTGTGGTGAAACAGGGGCTGAAATGGATGCTGAATTCCAAAAGCCCGTTTTATGTACAGCCCCGGTTCGATTTTAATCTTTTCAGCTGGGGCATGAAATTCATGCGCAGCGCCACCCAAAAACATGTGGAAGCCGCCGCCGTTCCCCTGCGGGATATCGCATTGATAAGCCAAAAGGAGTATGAAAACTGGCTGATGCTTCCCGGGTTTGACTTCGCATACGAACATAAAGGTTTGTTGGAGATCTACCAGACCGATGCGGGGGGAGAGCATGCCCGTCATACCGTGCAAAAAGCGCATGAACTCGGGCTGACAGACACAAAACTGTTGAATGCGGAAGAACTGCAGGCGCTTGAACCGCACACCCGGATCAATGGCAGGGGCGCCATCCTGTTTAACTGCGATGCGCATTGTTTTCCTAATAAATTAATGGCACAGCTGATCGCCTATCTTCGAAAAGAGGGTGTACAGCTGATCCCAAACAGGGAGGTAACAGGTTTTGAAAAAAGTGGCGGTAAAGTCACCAGGATACTTTCCCAAAATGAGGCCTATGACCCCGACGAGATCGTTTTGGCAACGGGTTCATGGGGCCGGGAAACAGCCGGTTTGCTGTCGGTAAAAATCCCCCTGATGCCCGGCCGGGGTTATTCCGTTACCCTGGAGGATTCAACCTACCGGGTGAATTACCCGGCGGTGTTGCTTGAAGGACGCGCGGCGATCACCCCGATGGATGGGAACAAGATCCGTTTCGGGGGAACCATGGAGATCACCTCGCACAAAACACCACCCCGGATGAACCGGGTGCAGGGAATACTGGATGCAGTGAAACGTTTTTACCCGGAATTTGATGTGCCGTTGCCCCCGAAGGAAAAAGTATGGTACGGTTACCGTCCCTGCTCGGCCGACGGGCTGCCCTATATCGGCCGGGTGAAAAAATATTCGAACCTGACCATCGCCACGGGGCATTCCATGCTGGGTCTGAGCCTGGGGGCGGGAACAGGCAAACTGGTGGATGAAATCATCAATGGGAAAGCGCCCTCTATGGACTTAAGCCCGTTTAGTGTGGAACGATTTTGAGTTTTACAACGAACTGACCGACAGTATTTGTAATAATACTGTAGTATAGAATAACCAAAAGTTCAAAGTGTATTCCTGGTTTCTATTTGAAATTTGTGGTAAAAAATTGTTTAATTAATTCACTAAGCGTCCGCCGGTTTTCACTTATACTGCCAACATCTTAATTTTAGGGCTTATATGGATTGTATCGCTACCCGCATCCCTTACCGGCAAACCGGAGCTTTCACCCGGATCGCGATGGACTATATTGACCACGCGGAATCGCTCCGCCCGTTCTTTGCACACCCGGTATCACTGCAGGGGATCCAAAAAGCCATAGAGGGAAGAAAAAAGTTTCATCAAAACCGGGAACTGCTGGTACAGGAACTCAGGAAGCAATATGAGGGGGTGCCCACCACGGAAAAAGTCAGGCAGAATATTGAGACCCTATTATCGCCCGGAACTTTTACGATTACCACGGCCCACCAGAACAATATCTTCACCGGGCCCCTCTATTTTATATATAAGATCATTCATGCCATCAAACTGGCCGATGAGCTGAACCAAACTTTGCCGGATAACCATTTCGTACCTGTTTTTTATATCGGATCCGAGGATGCGGACCTGGAAGAGTTAAATCATATTTACCTGGGGAATGAAAAACTGGTTTGGGAGACCGGGCAAACGGGAGCCGTGGGACGGATGAAATGCGATAAATCGCTCCAGCAGCTGATCTCCAGGATGGAGGGTCAGTTAAGCGTACTGCCATACGGAGCGGAGATCATTTCCCTGCTGAAAAAATATTATGGTGAGGGAACAACCATCGCAGATGCGACATTCGGGTTTGTCAATCATCTTTTCGCCGAATACGGACTGGTGCTGGTACAGCCGGATAATCCCGAACTCAAAAGAACGATGATCCCCATCTTCGAAGATGACCTGTTGCATCAGGCGGCTTCGGGTATCGTGGAAGAAACGACGCGAAGACTCGAGAATGAAGGATACAAAGTGCAGGCCCACCCGAGGGAGATCAATCTCTTTTTCCTGGAACAGGATCAACGGGAACGGATCATTCCGGGAGAAGGCAGATACAGGGTGAAAGGCTCCCGCACCGATCGGTCGCAGCAGGAGATGATTAACGAATTGCATGAACATCCGGGACGATTTAGTCCGAACGTGATACTGAGGGGCCTGTACCAGGAAACCATCCTGCCCAATATCGCCTTTATCGGTGGAGCAGGTGAAACGGCCTACTGGCTGCAATTGAAAGACCTCTTTACTCACTACCAGGTTCCCTTTCCGATGCTCGTGCTGCGCAATTCCTTTTTGGTAATGGAAAAAAACTGGCAGGCGGCGATCGGGAAACTGGGATTCGGTCCCGAGGATATTTTCCTCCCGGAACAGGAACTGATGAACCGTATCGTGGAGCGGGAAAGCACGAACAAAACGAAACTGAACGGTTCTCTTGCCGAAGTGGAAAAACTCTATGCAGGTTTCCGGAAGCAGGCCGCCGCGGTTGACAGCACACTGGAAAAACATGTAGAGGCATTACGGAGCCGCACCATTTACCGGTTGCAGGAACTGGAGAAGAAAATGCTGCGTGCGGAGAAACGGAAGTTCTCCGACCGGCAACGGCAGTTGCATTCGGTAAAGGGAAACCTGTTTCCGGGAAATGGTTTACAGGAGCGAACAGAAAATTTTTCCCGGTTTTATGCGAAATGGGGACCCGGCTTCCTGAAAAAAATATACGAACATTCTCCCGCGCTGGAACAGGAGTTTGTCCTGCTCACCGAAAAATAATTTATCGCTTTCTCAGGTACAGGCTAAGCGTGAAAGAATTCTTCTTCAGGTCGGTCAGCGCCTCGGCATAGGGTGTCGCAGCCGGATCTTCCCGCATGTCTGATACACCTGTAGCATATCTCAGTTCCGGTGAAAGACAGAGTCCCGATTTCAGCAAACCAATATCCACCCCGATACCTGCATGAGCCAGCATCATGGATTTTTTAACCGGCAGGAGCTCCCTTGACTCGGCGTTCTGGCTGAACAGGTAACTGAACGATGGTCCCAGCGCGATATAAGGCGCTATGGTTTTCGATGACAGCCGGATGATCAGGGGCAAGTCAACATTCACGGCGGCTCCTTTTACCGACACGGTCTCGAAGATGGGATTCCCCGAGGTGCCTCTTCTTTCAAAATCAATATCCGTACTGCCGAAACTTACCGTGGTGGCGGGCCGGATCGAAATCGTATTACCAAAATTCACCTGGTAAATGATTCCCAGCAGGCCGGTAGGAGCGGTGGTGGAAGCAACCCCAACAAACCCTGTATTGACATTGCCTGAGTATCTCGGGTTTGACCGGTTCAATCCGCCACCGAGGGTAAAGCCAAAACTGGTTTTTCGCAGTGGCATATTATTCCTGGCTGTCTTTTTAGGATCAGCCGGTTTGTTATTGATTGCCTGTTGTGCGAGGGCCAGCGTAGTGAGCGCGCAGGGCCATTTGGGTGCCACTTTCGCGGCCAGGTCGGCATAGAATACGGCGCTGTCGGCCCGGTTATTCTGCAAATGCAGGCGGGAAAGCCAGTTGAGTATATATGCTTTATTGGGGTCGATACGCCGTGCGGCATGCGCGTAAGTCAGCGCTTCGGCCGGGTTGCTGAAATCACCGGAGGACTTAAGCAGGAACATTCTACCGCGCAGATCGGCGGCGATCTCGGGGTCGTCCTGTTCCAGCAGGGTGATGGCCTTTTCCAGTCTTGATCCCGCGGCGGCATATTCCTGTTTTTCTTTGGCGGAATTGATGCTTACGCAGCTGAGGTACTGGTTGATTTTATTCTGGGCATCCTGGATGAACTCATCTGTGAGCGTGCTCCTGGCGTCCAGCGTATAGGGATTACCCGGGTATTTTTTTTCCAGTTGGCGGTAATAATCTTCGGCCGACGAACTGCCGGTCAGGTTATTGCTCCTGACCGCCCGGTTGAAACGGTTATAGGTTTCGACCAGTGCGGTATCGGCGGCGAAGCGCTTATAATCCGATTCCGAAAACCCGGTGAATGAATTTCCACCCCCGCGGCGGTTCCTGTCCCTAAGCCATTTTTGCAAATAAACGGGATCCACATTACTGATCACTTTATCACTGTATTCGTTGCAGCAGAAGACCGGCTCCTGTTTGCGGTTGAAGCGTTGCTGTGCAACAGCGGGTACATTCTTTTCCACGTAGGTTTTTATCTCGGCGACGGTGACTTTATTATCCGGACGGCCCTCCGTATCGGCCAGCCCGCTGAGCCCGTCCACGAGGTACCAGGTGAACAACCCATGCCCGTTCCCGATCGACGCGTCTTCCAGCGATTCCTGCCCCGCGGCGGTGGCCAGCATCATCACTTCTCCCACTTTCTTTTCGGTAACGGCGCTGTTCAGCAAACTCAGGCCCTGCGGTCCGCCCGGGAGTTCGCTCGTACGGCAGGCATCCATGACAAAATACACTTCCACTCCCTTGCTGGTTTCCGCGGCGATTTTCTTTTTAAGATTATATAACTGGATCGCGCCTCCTACGAGGTAGTTATTCTTGTCGCCGGCGGGATTGCAATCATGACTCAGGAAAAAATACTGGTCTTCGTCTATCGCGTCACCGTGCCCGGCCAGGTAAATGAACAACCGGTCTCCTTTCTGAAGCTCTTTGGCGCGCAGCCACTGAAACCCCTTTGTCCAGAAAGTGGATGCCAGCGCCTGCTCATTGAAGAGTGAAAAAATATTATCATCCTTTAATCCGCCACCACCGGGTGATTTCAGGTAATCCCGGAACAGTTCGGCGTCTTTATCGGCATAGGTAAGGGGACGAACATATTTGTATTTCGACACACCCATGATGATCGCGAAGGATTGCGGTCCCTGGATGCTGTTGTCCCTGAATTTTAAAGGTGTTTGCGCCCATGCGGGGTTGAACAATGCGGTTAATCCGGCCAAAACGGCCAGGTAAAGGATTCTTTTCATAATTACGGTTTAAGGCTGGTCGGGTAAAATCTGCAGAAAAATAGTGAAAATCCGGGTAAAGCCTTGATTTACTTGTTAACCCGGGGGTCTAATTAGTATACGGCCATTAACCTGAGTAAACGGATAGCGAAGACGGAATGATTAGCAGCCAGTTCACCAATTTTTGCCGGTAAGACGGTAAGACGGGAAATAGTTTGCCAGTTAAATCAATTCTTGCTGCCTGTTCGTTTTTCCCGTGAAATGTACATAATTGATATTCGAGATGACTTGTATTCAATTATTGGGTATAACCAGTTTGAAAAGGGTACTGCTCCCGTCATCATTGTCGGCGGCCAGCAGAAGGTACAGGAATTTTTTCGTTTCCCGGGTGATACAAACGGATTCGATCTTATGTCCCTTGAAGCGGGGATCTGCGGCATCGAGGTCAATGATCGTATCGGGATTTACGGCCTTCCAGGTCTTTTTGGATGAAATAGACCGGATGATCCAGAGGTAGCTTTTCCCGATCGCCCCGTCATCCATGCTGCTGCGCGTATCTTCCGTTGAAACGGTCATGATCAGTTTGTCCGTTTTAGCCGCATAGGCCAGTCCGGATACGCCACTGAAGCGTGTACTGTCGGGGTTGCTCCCCGCCAGCATCGTATGTATCTCGGTTTCCGACTGGCGCAGCCAGAATGCAGGCCGGGTGAACACAAGATGGTTTTTCGGGTAGCCCTTGTTGCCGCGGTTCGACAGCAAGACCGCGCCGGGTATGACGGTCATGCCTTCGATATTCAGTTCCCGGATACCGTTCAGCAGGATACGCTGGTAAAATGTGTCGAGCCGGATGCTGTCCTTTTGCTTTATTATGGGATCAATAAGCCACCCGATGTAGCGCTGGGGCGCCAGCGAACCGGAGCCGGTGATGAATAGTTTATGACCGGGCACCAGGGCCATGGCTTCCAGGTCGGGTTTGACGGCCTTGGGAATTCTTTTCTCCGGATTGTCATAAAGCGTGATCGAATCGATGCTGTTCAGGCTGCTGTCGAGGATGAGCAATTGTTTCGCATCATCCCCGATGATATAGTACATCCCGTCCCGGTATTCGATCCCGGAGGCAGAGGGGTAGTGGGGGAGGGTTTTGATTTCCTGGAGAACGACTTTTGTGTTGCAGGCGGAGGTGCTGAGAATGATGAGGGATAGCGACAGGAATTTTAATTTTTTTACCACATAGGCACATAGACACATAGAAAAACACATAGATTTATTGTTATACATCTGGTAATGAAGAAAAAAAATGGTTTACAAATGTTTTTTGCCCTTCCCTGAAGATATTCACTGAGTGAAAGTTTATAATAATGCCTTTAGGTTTTTCGAGCATTTGCATATAGGAAAGTAATATCGCATCATGCACCGGTAATATTCCCTCTATTGCCTTTAATTCAACACAAAGTATTTCCTCAACAAGCACATCTAACCGTAATTCAGTGTCCAGTTTGGTCCCTTTATAATGTAAGGGCACCCTTACCTGGTTTCTGTACTCAATTCCCTGCAATTCCAGTTCCCGTAAAAAACATTTTTCATAGATGCTTTCCAGCAATCCCGGTCCCAGGATCTTGTGTACTTCAATCGCACAACCAATCACTCTATATGTAAGATGGTCCAGGTATTTCTTTGTCGAGTTCATTAATTACCTCCTATGTGTTAATCTATGTGTCTATGTGCCTATGTGGTTCAACTTCCGGCACCTATTAACCAAAGAGGTAACAGTAACAAGGGTAAGTTAATCAAACTTATTCTCCCACCCCTCCTTCTTCAGTTTCTCCACCTTCTCGATCACTTCATTGTTCAGGGAGTTTTTATAGTGGGATACGCGTAAAGAGATCGTTTCATCGGAGGTGCCCAGGATCTCCGCGGCGAGGATGCCCGCGTTCTTCGCGGCGTTGAGCGCCACGGTGGCCACGGGTACGCCATTGGGCATTTGCAGAATGGAGAGTACGCTGTCCCAGCCGTCGATCGAGTTGGAGGATTTGATAGGTACACCGACGACGGGTAATGTAGTGACGGAGGCCACCATGCCCGGCAAGTGGGCCGCCCCCCCTGCACCGGCGATGATGACTTTCAGTCCTCTTTCCTTTGCCTTTTCCGCGTATTCGATCATCCGGTGGGGTGTGCGGTGGGCCGAAACAACGGTCACTTCGTGCGGGATGTCAAACTGTTTGAGGATATCGGCAGCGGCCTGCATGACGTTCAGGTCGCTGTCGCTGCCCATGATGATGCCTACTAGCGGGTTCATTGTTTATGATTGAGTACACACAAAGATAGATGGATTTTACTGCCTGCTTTGTTCAACCAGCCGTGAGCCGGCATTGAACATTGAAAATTGAGCATTGAGCATTGAACATTTCTCTACCTTCACTTCACCAGTTCTCCTTTCAGTCTCAGCAGTTCTGTTTCCGCCACTTTGGTATTGTACCGCGCCGTGATCAGCCGGGTGTAGGCATCCTGAAGGCTTTTTTCAGCTTCCTTTAATTGAATTAACGTAGTGGAGTTGAGTTTATACACCTGGAAAACGATATCCACGTTTTCGCGTGCCAGTATGATATTTTCCTCTTCCAGCGCCAGCGCTTTTTTCTGCTGTTCGTATTCCAGGAAAGCGTTGATGACGGCCAGGCCCAGCTGGGATTTTTGATTGTCGAGCACGAGCCGCTGAAAATTCAGCGACAGTTCGGCCTGGCGGATCTGTCTTTTTACCGTGTGATTGTTAAAGATGGGAATGGCGGCCGTGAGCCCGTAATTCAGTCCCCGGCTCTGGTTGAAGAGCGGGGAGAAGGGGTTGATGACCGTCTGGTTATTGGTGCGTGTGAAATTGTACACCGAGTTAAAAGTCAGTGTCGGCCACCTTTCCGCTTTACGTTCTTTTAGCGTAAGACCGGCGATATCTATATTTTTTTTGCTGATCTGGATGGTGGGATTGCTGTTTTCAATGCCTGACTGGATATCACCCAGCGACAGCTGGGTATCCAGCGGAATGGAATCCGAAACGTCATAAGGTGGCGCGTCTTTCACATTCATGACCTGGTTCAGTTGTTCTTTTAACTGGGAAATGGTAGCCAGTTGTTCCAGTTGCAGGGCCTTTTGCGCGTTATTATCAACTTTGCTCTGCAATACATCGGGTTTGGCGCCCACGCCGATGTCCAGTTTGTACTGCGCCAGTTTTACGCGCTCCTGGCTCAGTGTCATCTGTTCTTCGATGGCTTTCAGCAATTGTTTCTGCCGGACAATATTGTAATAGGTGGTGATCACGGATGCCACCGTGTTGATCACCTGTTCCTTGATGCCCAGTTCGCCCAGCCGGATCAGTTCTTCGGCCTTGTCGCGGGTGACAAACATTTTCAACCCGTCGAAAAGGGTCCAGTTCAGGTTAAGCGCCGCATTGATATTATTGGACCGGATGCTTTTTTGTTCCCTCTTGGTGCCATCGGCCAGGGTTTGTTTCTGGTTGTTATCGTTCCAGTTCATGCCCGTTGTGGCATTGAGCCGGGGATAAAACACGGAGTTGCGGAAGGAATAATCGAGCGCGGCAATGGCGGAATCATTTCTGGACAACTGAATGTCGTAATTGTTCTTCAGGGCCGAAGCGATAGCTTCTTCGAGGCTCAGCACTTTTTGGGCGGATCCGTTAATGGCCAGTAATATCAATATGGGTAACAGAATTCTTTTCATTATGGATTACACAGTTTGTACCTGCCCGGCGGGGATATCATAATCATGTTTTTCTGTGGGCATCAGTTTTTCGAGTTCGCTTAATTCCTTTTTCCTGGAGAGGAAGGAATACATGGCCGGTACGACAAAGAGGGTTAGTATTAACGAGAAAAGAATACCTCCCACGATCACCACCCCGAGGGGAATACGGCTGGTGGCCGCGGCGCCCAGTGACATCGCGAGAGGCAGCGCGCCGAGCGACATGGCCAGGCTCGTCATGAGGATAGGGCGCAACCGCTGGGTGGCCGCGTAAATGACCGCCTCGCTCTTTTTCATGCCCCTGTTTTCCTGGCTCTTATTGGCGAACTCAACGATCAGGATCCCGTTCTTGGTTACAAGACCGATCAGCATGATCATGCCGATCTGCGAGAATATATTCAGGGTATGACCAAACACCCAAAGTGATAACACCGCGCCGGCAATGGCCAGCGGTACGGTGAACATGATGATCAACGGATCAATAAAACTTTCAAACTGGGCGGCCAGGATCAGGAAGATCAGTCCCAGCGCCAGCAGGAACGCGAAACTGGTATTGCTGCTGCTTTCCTGGAAATCCCTAGAGGAGCCGGTCAGCGCGGTGGCAAAAGTTTCATCCAGTATCGAATCGGTTATCCGTTCCATTTCGGCGATGCCGTCGCCGATGGTATAACCGGGTTGCAAACCGGCCGAGATGGTGGCTGATTTATACCGGTTAAAATGGTAGATGGTGGGAGGGGTGTTGGATTCAGTGGTGCTTACCAGGTTATCCAGGCTGATCATTTCACCCCGGCTGTTGCGGACAAAAAGACTTTTCAGATCGTTTGGATCATCCCTGTCGCCACGGGCCACCTGTCCCAGTACCTGGTATTGTTTCCCGTCTTTGGTAAAGTAGCCCAACCGGCGGTTGCTGTAAGCCAGTTGAAGGGTTTGCGAAATATCATTGACGCTTACACCCAGTTGCGCGGCCTTGAGCCGGTCGATCTCCACCCGAAGTTCGGGTTTGTTGAATTTCAGGTCAACATCCGCATTCTGCAACACCTTGCTTTGCCGGGCTTCTTCAAGGATGCGCGGAAGGGCCGATGTGAGTTTATTGAAATTGTTGTTCTGGATCACAAAAGCGACCGGTTGTCCGCCCCGCCGGTTTTGCTGAATGGTTTGCTCCTCAATCACGAAAGCCCTTCCCTCGTTGAAGCGGGGGAGATTCCTGTTCACCATGGCCACAATCTCCTTTTGTGATCGGACCCGCTCATTGGGCGGAACCAGGGTCACCCGCACAAAACCCGTATTGGCATTGCCTGAGCCGGTGAAACCCGGGGAGGTTACACTAAGCACCAGTTGTTTTTCGGGCACCGAATCCAGCATGAAATTATTCAGCCGCTCCACAAATTTGTCCATGGCATCAAAAGATGTTCCCTCCGGCGCGGTCAGCGATAAACGAAACTGGCTCCGGTCTTCCATGGGCGCCAGTTCCGATTGCAGTCTTCCGCCGATCAAAAAGATGATCGCGGCACAGGCGGCGATAATGATCAGCGCGATCCAGCGGGCCTTCATAAAACGCCGGAGTGCCGATTGGTAGGAATTTTCCATCCATCGGAAAAAAGGTTCGGTCTTGGTATAAAACCAGGAATGCTTATGTGTTTTCGTGGTGAGTTTTACGTTCAGTACGGGTGTCAGGGTAAGTGAAACAAAGGCCGAGATCAGCACGGCGCCGGCCACCACGATGCCAAATTCAAGAAAGAGTCGTCCCACGAATCCCTGCATGAAGATGATCGGAAGAAAAACGACCGCCAGGGTGATGGAGGTGGCGATAACCGCAAAATAGATCTCTTTGGAGCCTTCCACTGCCGCTTTCCACTTGTTCATCCCCCTCTCCATTCTCTTGTAGATATTTTCCGTAACCACGATACCGTCGTCCACCACGAGTCCCGTGGCCAGTACGATGGCCAGCAGCGAAAGCACATTGATGGTAAAACCCATTAGGTACATGATAAAGAATGCCCCGATCAGTGATACCGGGATATCGATGAGGGGACGGATCGCGATGATCCAGTCGCGGAAAAACAGATAGATGATCAGGATCACCAGCACCAGCGCGATGATCAGGGTCTCTTCCACTTCCAGGATCGACTTCTTGATGTGTTTGGTCTGGTCCAGCGCGATATTCAGTTTCACATCCTCCGGGACATCCTTCCGGATCTGTTCCAAACGCTTGTAAAATTCATCCGCGATGGAAACATAATTGGCGCCGGGTTGCGGAATCAGTGCCAGGGCGATCATCGGGGTGCCGTCGCCACGGAGTACGGTTTCTTCGTTCTCCGGACCGAGAACCGCCTCGCCTACATCGATCAGTTTTACATCAGCCCCGTTTACATTCTTTACAATCAGGTTATTGAATTCCTCTTCGGTATTCAACCGTCCGAAGGTGCGGACGGTCAGCTCTGTTGTATTTCCTGAGATCTTTCCGGATGGCAGTTCGACGTTTTCCCTCAGCAGGGCGTTCTGAACATCGTTGGATGTGACATTCTTGGCGATCAGTTTGGCCGGATCGATCCAGATACGCATCGCATATCTTTTTTCTCCCCAGATCTGGATACCGCTCACGCCCGGGATGGTTTGCAGTCTTTCCACCAGCACATTATTTGCGTATTCGGTCATCTGGAGCTGGTTGCGGGTATTACTCTGAATCGTCATGGAAAGGATGGCATCGGAACTGGCATCCGCCTTGGATACAACCGGCGGCGCATCCAGGTCGGAGGGAAGGGAACGCTGTGCCTGCGAAACCTTGTCGCGGACATCGTTGGCCGCCGCTTCCAGGTCGATTCCGAGGTTAAATTCCACGTTGATATTGCTGCTCCCATTGCTGCTGCTGGACGTAATGTTCTTGATGCCCGCGATGCCATTAACGGCTTTCTCCAGCGGTTCCGTGATCTGCGTTTCGATGATATCCGCATTGGCGCCCGGGTAAGAAGTTCGCACACTGATATTGGGCGGATCGATTGCCGGGTAGTCTCGTACACCCAGGAATTTAAAACCGATAACGCCAAACACCACGATCACGATATTCATCACGATCGCGAGTACCGGTCTGCGTAAACTTAATTCGGATATATTCATGTTACTGTTTCGTGATGGGTCAATGGTCCATGGTCAATAGTCCATAGTCCATGGATATTTTCCTGTTTTTCTAAGGTCGTTTCTTTGTTATCAGATTCCTGCTGCCCGCTGCAAGACTGCAAGGCTGTTAACGCATGCGTTGTCCCTACTGTCCGTTTACAATCTTCGCGATCTGGATCTTCGCTTCCGGTCTCACGCTCAGCAATCCGGTCACCACTACGGTATCCCCGGCTTTTAACCCCTCTGTGATCTGTACCCTCGCCGAATCACGAACACCGGTGGTTACATCCGTAAACACGGCGATTCCGCCTTTATACAGGATGACTTTCTTCCCTCTGGCCTGTGGCAAAACGGCCTGCGTGGGAACCAGTATGGTGTTGGGATCAGGATCAAAGCTCAGTTGCACCTTGGCAAAGGCACCGGGCAGGAGAGCGGGGTCTTTACCGCTGATGGCCGCTCTTACCGTAAGTGTCCGGGTGGCTTCCATTACATTGGCCTCCGTTGCGGCCACTTTCGCTTCCATTTCTTTTTTGGATCCCTCAATGGTGAAATTTACCACCTGCCCGATCTTGATTTGTCCCGTATATTTTTCAGGAACTGTGAAATCCAGTTTTAGCTGATCCGTCTGGCTGATGGTGGCGATCACCGAGGCGGGTGTTACATAGGAACCGGGGCTTACCTTTTGCAGTCCCAGTTTACCGCTGAACGGCGCCCTGACCACCGTTTTGGCGATGCTGGTTTCCAATATGCCAATGTCGGCCTTGAGGCTGTTTACCTGCAGGAGACTGATATCGTAATCCTGCTGGCTGATTCCCTGGATCTTTAATAACTGTGATTGACGCTCTTCGGTTTTCTGGGCCAGTGCCAATTGTACCTGCAGTTTGTACAGTTGGGCGCGAAGATCCCCATCATATAACTTGGCCAGTAACGCGCCTTTCCCTACATATTTGCCTTCCACCACATTCAACTGTACGATCCTCCCCGCCACTTCGGGATGAATCTCAGCCACTTCATTAGCCACCACGGTGCCCGGCACCTCGATGATTTCCCGGAATGTTTCGGTTTTGACGATATACCCATCCACCCGCATGACCTGCGAACGCTGGTTACCTCCCTGCTGGGGAGGAGGAATTTTATCTTTCTTGCCGCCGCAGGAAGCTGACAAGAGCCAAATCAGGAAAAATGCCGCTAATGATGATCTCATAATTCTCGTGTGGTAATGATACGGTTATGGCTGTTAAAGATACTGGATTAAAACAAAGGTTAGACGATGAAAATCGGGGATACTTGCGTTGATTACCAAAGAAGTATCAACGGTCCGGGGATATGATAAATGGCGGTTATGTTTTGGCTAACAATGTTCTTTTCACTTTGTTCGACTGGTGCAGCAATTCCTGTTTTTCTTTACTGAGAATGGTAACATGCCCCATTTTACGCCCGGGTTTTGTTTGTTTTTTACCATACAGGTGAACGAAGGCATTGTCGATCCGAAGTACTTCTTCCAGTCCCTCGTAGCGGACATCACCGGTATGACCTTCGCTGCCGATGATGTTGACCATGATGGATGGGATGATCGCTTCCGTATTTCCGAGCGGGAAGCCAAGCAGGATGCGCCACAACATGTCGAATTGTGAACAGTAATGCGCTTCAATGGTATGATGCCCGCTGTTATGCACCCGGGGAGCCGTTTCATTCACCAGCACCTCATCGTTCCTGTCCACGAACATTTCCACCGCGAACAGTCCCGGGGAATTGAAATTCCTGGCAACCGACAAAGCGATCGCTTCCACTTTCCATAGTGTTTTCATATCGATCTCGGCCGGGCAAAGCTGGTAGTCGAGCAGGTTCAGCATGGGGTCAAACAGCATTTCCACCGGCGGGTAAAGCGCCGTTTCACCCTTATCATTAACGGCCACCATCTGGGCGATCTCTTTTTTAACGGGGATCATTTTTTCCAGTACCGCCGGATGGTCAAATCCCTTTTCAAGATCCTCCTTTGTCCTGAGCAGCTGAACACCCCTTCCGTCGTACCCGCCTTCCCCGATCTTGTGTACGGCGGGCAGGAAGTCGGCGCTGGCCATTAATTCGGTTTTGCCTGCCGTGATTTTAAAATCAGCCGTAGGTACCCGGATCTGCCGGTAATATTCTTTTTGCAGGATCTTGTTCTTGATGATTCTCAAAACTGAGGGTTTCGGATAGATCCGGACACCTTCCGATTCGAGTTTTTCAAGGGCTTCCACATTTACATTCTCGATCTCGATCGTAACGGCATCAAGCCCTTTTCCAAACCGGTATACCGTATCAAAATCCCGGATATCTCCTTTTGTGAATTGATGACAGAGGTGCGCCGCCGGGCACTCATCATCGTTTTCCAGGATGTGGGTCTCAACGGGGTAATTGGCGGCTGCCTGCAGCAGCATCCTTCCTAGTTGTCCGCCGCCGAGGATGCCGATACGGGGAAGTTTCCTGGGAATTGACATGGGCGCAAAGATAATCATTCGCTTGCTGGAGGTAGCCATGGAACATTGAAAATTCAATTATGCGCATTGGGTATTTATCGATGGCATACCGGGTTTTCTGCTTATCCATTTCCGTTCCGGCTTTGTTCAGGATTTTTTATCTTTACATCATGATTCCCGATTACCCCTGCAAGCTTTTTACCGACCGGTGCGGGGCGTTCATACTGCTAATGGCTGCTTTGGCGATGGATGGTGGGGGTGGGTTAAGTATATAGAGTATAAAGTATTTAGTATTTAGTATATAGTATTTAGAGTATATAAAGTTGTATAGACTGCGAATGTATCAGTATCCGGTATTCTTCCGGTGAATGGTTTTTCTTTCGATTTTTTCATCTTCAATTCTGCAAACATGAACACGATCACCGCATCCGATAACAAAAAAACATCACAAACCGATTTTCTGCCGCTCCAGGGAACAGATTATGTGGAGTTTTATGTGGGCAACGCCAAGCAGGCGGCGCATTACTACAAATCCGCTTTTGGATTTCAGTCCGTGGCTTATTCGGGACCCGAAACCGGCGACCGGGAAAAAGTGAGCTACGTGGTTCGGCAAAACAAACTCACATTTGTGCTCACCACCCCGCTGCGTGCCGGCAATCCTATCGCGGATCATATTTACAAACATGGCGACGGCGTAAAAGTGCTGGCCCTTCGGGTGGATGATGCCCGCAGTGCTTTTGAGGAAACCACCAAAAGGGGCGGCAGGAGCTACCTGGAACCCACCGTGCTAAAGGATGAGCAGGGCGAGGTGGTGCTCAGCGGGATCCATACCTATGGCGACACGGTGCATGTGTTTGTTGAAAGGAAGAATTACAACGGGCCCTTTATGCCTGGATTCCGGGCATGGCATTCTTCCTATAACCCGCCGCCGACGGGTTTGCTCTACGTGGACCATTGTGTGGGGAATGTAGGCTGGAACCAGATGAATCCCCGGGTGAAATTCTACGAAGAAGTGATGGGCTTCCGTAATATCCTGAGCTTTGACGACAAGGATATCTCCACCGAATATTCGGCGCTGATGAGCAAGGTGATGAGTAATGGCAACGGGTATGTGAAATTCCCGATCAATGAACCCGCCGAAGGCAAGAAGAAAAGCCAGGTGGAGGAATACCTCGAGTTCTATAACGGCGAGGGCTGCCAGCACGTGGCAATGGCCACCAATAATATCGTGGATACCGTGACCCAGCTGCGCGACAGGGGAGTGGAATTCCTCCAGGTACCCAAAAGTTATTACGACGACCTGCTCGACCGGGTGGGTCAAATTGAAGAGGATATCGAACCACTGAAAGAACTGGGCATCCTTGTTGACCGTGATGATGAAGGCTACCTGCTGCAGCTGTTCAGCAAGCCGGTGGAGGACCGGCCCACCTTATTCTTCGAGATCATCCAGCGCAAAGGAGCCAAAAGTTTTGGTAAAGGCAATTTCAAAGCCTTGTTTGAGGCCCTTGAGAAAGAGCAGGAGGCGAGGGGGAATTTGTGAGGATTGGTTGGTTGTATGGTTAATTGGTTGATTGGTTAATTGGGTCCTTGATGTAAGTTTCCCTAAAGATGGTTGGTGTTCGCAAACCCATAAATATATGCGACTGTCGGACAGATAGGGGTCGAAGTGCTGTAAAGCCCAATTAACCAATTAACTAATCAACAACTTAACACCATCCTTCCCCGATTCCCGCTAATTTTCTATCTTTATATATACTTTAAGCTAAAAGGCACACTAAGAATCCGTTACCCGTCGTTCATCCTCAATATATTAAAGCGATGAAGAAAAACCTGTTTCTCTCTTGTTTTATTGTGGTGGCGTCTGTAATCCAGGCTCAGCCTTCTTTTTCAGGCGGCGGCGGTAATTCCTATTCCTTTATCGATTTCCAGAAAAGTTTTCCCCGGCCGAGCGAAGCGTTGCAGAGAAAGGAGGACACCCTGCAAAAACAGTTTGAAGCCAAAAAACTGAGCTGGCCGGCAAAATATATTTACATCCGTTCCTTTAAGTACGACAGCCAGCTGGAAGTGTGGGTGAAAAACGAGATCCGGGAGCCTTTTAAACTTTTTAAGACTTACCGGGTTTGTGCCCTCGCCGGCACGCTGGGGCCGAAAAGAATGGAGGGCGACTACCAGGTGCCGGAGGGTTTTTATTATGTGAATGTCTTTAATCCCAAAAGCAATTATTATCTCTCGCTGGGGATCAACTATCCCAACGCGTCGGACCGGATTCTGAGCGATTCGCAGCGCCCGGGCGGTGATATTTATATTCACGGAAGTTGTGTAACCGTAGGATGTATCCCCATCCGGGATGAGCAGATCGATGAGCTTTATATTCTCGCCGCGCATGCCAAGGACCAGGGCCAGGATTATATACCCGTTCACATTTTCCCGGTACGTTTTACGGTTGATAAAAGCGTTAAGTACCTCGAAAACCTGACCCGGGATGACGCCGGTTTAAAAAAATTCGCCCGCTCGATGGAGGACGCTTTCGATTATTTTGAAAAACACAAACAACTGCCGGTGGTGATGATCGGTGAAAAGGGTGATTATATCATCAATGATGTGCCCCCGAGGAAAAGCAGGGCAGACATGGAAGAAAAAACCGTGAAACGCCCGCCGGTTCAGCACCGCACCCGGAATATTTCATCTCTTGCGGAAGCCGTTCACCAGTGGCCGAAATACCCTGGTGGGGGCGATGCATTCATGAATTACCTGGCCAAACTGGGCGAGGAATTGTCATCCTCCCTTCCCGATGGGATTAAGAAAGCATATATCCAGGTTGAGTTCATCGTGGATAAGGACGGGGTGCCCGTGAATTTTAAAATCCTCAGGGGAGTGAAAGACGGGCAGGACCTGCATGATGAACTGATCAGCCGGATGGAAAATATGGGAACCTGGCAACCCGCCCTGCTGCACGACAAACCCGTCGCTAAAAAAATGGTGCAAACCGTCACAATCGGGGCTTCGGAACAACCCTGACCTTATTGCAAAAGCAACTGAATGGTTTCCGGCGTCTGCTGGCGCAGGATCACTTTCTTCCCCGCGGTCATTTTTTCAAACAACTCCTTTGTATAATGCCGGATCGTCAGCAATGATAATCCTTTCATCACCTGCACATCCAGGAATGTGGCCGCTTCCGCCGCCAGTTTCCCGATCTTCTCAGGCCAGTCGTCCAGTACGCAGACAAACTGGATGGCCCCGTTCTGTGTAAGACTGGGTTTGATATGCAGGTTTTCGAGCAGGTGGTACAGGTGACCCACATGTCGTTCCCCCACAAAAGAGAAATCCCTGGAACTCATTTCGAGCATGACCTGGTTGTCTTTCAGCACGATGATCGGAGGCAGGTGGTGTACAGGCCGGTCATGAATGATCGTTCCGGGCAAAGTAGGGTCCATAAAGCTTTTCACAAAAAGCGGGATGCCTTTGTTCTGCAGCGGTTTGATGGTTTTCGGGTGAATGATCTGCGCCCCGTAATAGGCCATTTCGATCACCTCGTTGTAATTCAGTTCCGGGATGGGCACCGCATCGGGAAACTGCTTGGGGTCGGCGTTCATCACACTTTCCACATCCTTCCAGATCGTAAGACTGTCCGCATCCAGCAGGTTGGCGAATACCGCGGCGGAATAATCGCTTCCTTCCCTCCCGAGCGTGGTACTTTCGTTTTCATCTGTTGATCCGATAAAACCCTGGGTCAGTACGATCCGGTTTTGGGTAAACAGGGGAAGTATTATCTGATGCGTGTTGGTACGCGTCGCTTCCCAATCGATGACAGCGTCCCGAAAATCATTGTCGGTCCGGATTATATCCCGCACATCCAGCCATTGATTAGCGATACCTGTTTCCTGCAGGTAAGCGCTGACGATGGCCGTGGAATAGAGTTCGCCCGTGCTGACGATCTGATCATAGTAATAATCGTGGTCCCGGACCGGCTGATCATGCAGCAACCATTCCGCTTCCGTGAAAAAATCGTTCAGTTTCGCTTCACAGGCCAGGTAATGCGTAACGAGAAGATATTTGGCGGTCGCCAGATGCTGTTGTTTCACAATGTCGAAAAGCCGCAATGCCTCCTCCTGTTTGCCGGCACAAAAAGCATCCACCACTTTTTCCAGCGCGTTGGTGGTCTTACCCATCGCGGATACGATCACCATGATCTTTTCATCCGGGAAATGTTGCAGGATATGCGGAAGGTTCCGGATCCTTTCCACGCTGTTGACCGAGGCACCGCCGAATTTGAAAACCTTCATCGGGAAATTACAATTGAATAATGGTCGGCAAATGTCGGGATAATTCCTGTTCTTTATTCAACCTCCTCCCGGCGAGTTGAATAAAATGAAGGTGGGATAGGAATAACGGCCGTGAACTGCGGACTGTGGACTGACGACTGTGGTCTGTGGACTGTGGACTGTCGACTGTCGACTGTCAACTGCAAGACTGCCCAACTTCCCGTACTTTTGTCCCTCCAAAATCGGCCGTTATGAATGTCAACCGCAAGGTCCAGACCCTGGACGAATTCACCATACAACAGCTTCGTGATTTTCCGCAGGCCACCGGGGAACTTTCCCACCTGCTGCGCAACCTGGGCCTCGCCGCTAAAAGAGTGAATGTGGAAGTCAACAAAGCAGGCCTGGTCGATATTCTCGGTGATGCGGGTACGGTGAACGTACAGGGCGAGGAAGTAAAGAAACTGGATGTGTTTGCCAACGACCAGTTCACGGGTGTGCTCCGGCACGGGATCGCCTGCGCGGGGATCGCCAGCGAAGAACTGGACGATTTCGTGGCATTTGATGACACGAAAAGCGTTCAGTCAAAATACGTCTGCCTGTTCGATCCGCTCGACGGCAGCAGCAATATTGACGTGAATGTTTCCATCGGTACGATCTTTTCCGTGTACCGCCGCGTTACGCCCATCGGCACCGTGGTGACAAAGGATGACTTCCTCCAGGCGGGCAACAAACAGGTGGCGGCCGGTTATGTAGTGTACGGATCCTCCACGATGCTGGTCTACGCCACGCGCCGGGGGGTGAACGGGTTTACGCTCGATCCCTCGATCGGGGAATGGACATTGAGCCATCCCGATATCCGCTGCCCGCAAAAGGGCAAGATTTATTCGGTGAACCATGGTAATTTCTTCCAGTATGAGGAGAACGTGAGAAACTATATCACGGCCTGCCAGCACAAGGATAAATCCAACGGAGGCCCCTATACACAGCGTTATATCGGCAGCATGGTATCCGATGTGCACCGCAACCTCATCAAGGGCGGCATTTTCATGTATCCCGGTACAACCGACAAGCCAAAAGGGAAACTCCGTTTATTGTATGAGTGCAATCCTTTTGCCTTTATCGTTACGGTTGCCGGGGGCAGGGCTACCAATGGCAGGATCAGCATCCTGGATGTGCAGCCAACTGAACTGCATCAGCGTACACCGATGTTCATTGGAAGCAGCCTTATGATGGATGAACTCGAAACATATCTCAACGCATGATCACGGTCAAACCATATGAAGCAAAGTACCAGCCTGATTTTAAAAAGCTGAACCTGGAATGGCTGGACAAGCACGGGTTAACTGAAAGTCATGACCTGCAGATTCTCGATGACCCCCAGGGCACGGTTATTGACCGGGGCGGCCATATTTTCCTGGCCATGGATGGGGAGCGGGTGATCGGAACCGCCGGCTTGTTCAAAGACAGCGGGCTCGAATATGAGTTGATCAAGATGGCCGTGGATCCGCAATACCGGGGACGGGGAATTGGAAAATTATTACTGGAGGAGTGTATCGGCAGGGCCCGTGAACTCGGGGCGGTGAAGATCAGCCTTTTTTCCAACAGCCGGCTGACCACCGCGCTCAGGCTTTATGAGAATTACGGGTTCAGGCATGTGGCGGTAACCGGTGCCCCTTTTGAAACGGCGGATGTGAAAATGGAATTAAATTTATAAAAACAGGATTATGGCAAAACTGAACTGGATCGGACTGGACGAGGCCAGGAGCCGGCAACTGGCGGTGATGCTGAACGAACTGCTCTCCGATTACCAGGTCTTTTACATGAATGCCCGCGGGTATCACTGGAATATCAGGGGGGATAAATTTTTTGAACTCCACCTGAAGTTCGAGGAACTGTATAACGACAGCCTGCTGAAAATTGACGAAATAGCCGAACGCGTGCTCACCCTGGGGTATATCCCCACGCATTCCTATTCCGATTACCTGGCGCAATCGTCGGTGAAGGAAGCAAAAAATGTAAAAGATGGCCGTAAGGCGGTACAGCAGATCGTGGAAGGATTCAGAACCCTGCTCATCCTGGAAAGAAAAATACTGGATCTTGCCGCCGATGCCGGCGACGAGGGTACGAATGCGCTGATGAGCGATTATATTCGCCAGCAGGAAAAACTGGTCTGGATGTATTCCGCCTGGTTAAATAAATAAAATGGCTCAAACAATCATATCGGTAAAGGAACTCGTAAAAAATTACGGCCATTTCCAGGCGGTGAAGGGTATCTCCTTCGAGGTCAGGGAAGGAGAGATATTCGGCCTCCTGGGCCCGAATGGCGCCGGCAAATCCACCACGCTGGAGATCATCGAAACGCTTCGTCCCAAAACCAGCGGGGAAGTGATGGTTGACGGGTATTCCCTCGACAGGCAACCCCACGAGATCAAAAAGATCATTGGCGTGCAATTGCAGACCAGCGGGTATTACCCCGGTTTGAACCTGCTGCAGCTTATTGAATTGTTTTGCGGACTCTACAACCGCGAGATCGATCCGATGGAACTGCTGGACCAGGTGAACCTGCGCGATAAGGCGAAATCGAAAGTGAAGGAACTGAGCGGCGGGCAGAAACAGCGATTTTCCGTCGCCACCACGCTAATCAACCAGCCCCGGATCATTTTCCTGGATGAGCCCACCACGGGGCTCGATCCGCAAGCCAGGAGAAGTTTGTGGGAACTCATAAAGAAAATCCGCGACAGGGGTACCACGGTGATCATCACCACGCATTATATGGATGAGGCGGAATACCTCTGCGACCGGGTGGCCATAATTGACTCCGGGAAGATCATTGCGATGGATGCGCCGGATAAGCTGATCGATGACCTGGTGGCCTCCGGTTTTGAAAGACCAAAGGAAATGAAAAGAGCCAACCTGGAAGACGTGTTCATCCGGCTGACCGGGCATTCCCTGCGCGAAGAATAAAATACATTCCGCGGGAAATAGGTTAATAATGTCATGAGATCATGAGTATTCAGAATAAATTAAAAGCATTTATGTCAGGAAAGATCGAGGCGCAAAAAACAGCGGGGGCCGCCTTTATGGCGGAAAATATCAGCCGGGAAGGCGTCAGGGAACTACCCGGTGGAATACAGTATGAAGTAATTAAGGATGGAACCGGGGCGCAACCACAGGTTTCTGACAGCGTGCTGGCCCATTATAAGGGCAGCCTGCTCGATGGAAAGGAATTTGACAATTCATTCAAAAGAGGACAACCCTTCAAGGCGCCGTTGCGCTCCCTGATCAGGGGCTGGCAGGTAGCCCTGCCCATGATGAAGGAAGGCAGCCACTGGCGATTGTGGATACCTTCCGATCTGGCATACGGCGACCGCGGCGCCGGCAGCGATATTCCCGGTGGCGCCACGCTCGTGTTTGAAGTGGAATTAATTCAGGTCATTAAATAGTAGCACCATGCCAACCCTTGCCATCGATCCGCGTTACCCGATCGGGATTTATGAACCCCGGCCCTTTTCGATCGAACAGAAAATCGAATGGCTGGCCGATATCAAATTCCTCCCGCTGCAACTGGAAAACGCCATCCTCAACCTGGATGAGGCGCAACTGCATACACCTTACCGGGAAGGAGGGTGGACCCTTCACCAGGTGGTGCACCACGTGGCTGATAGTCACATGAACGCTTACATCCGTTTTAAACTCGGGCTTACGGAAGATAACCCTGCCATCAAACCCTATGATGAGAACAAATGGGCGGAGATGCGGGACGTGGAAAAACTGCCCATCAATATTTCACTCACCATACTGCATGCCCTGCACACCCGGTGGTTCGAAGTGCTGAAATATGTAACCGACGATGAGTGGAACAACAGGACCATTTATCATCCCGAGCATAAAAAGACCATGCGTCTCTGGTTCCTGCTGGGTATGTATGCCTGGCACGGGAAGCACCATGTGGCTCATATAACTTCGTTAAGGAGCAAAATGCATTGGTAAAAAAATGATCAATGCTCAACTTTCAATATTCAAATTCAAATTTCATCGACCCGCGTGAGGGATATTGAACATAGAGGATTGAACGGTACTAATTGAATACGGAACTTATTTTATGAAAGATCTTCGCTGGAAAACACTCTCCTCGGAATATCTCTTCAACGACCGCTGGTTCAAAGTGCGGAAGGAGGTTTGCCTGACGCCCGGAGGTAAAATCGTCGATCCCTATTATGTCTATGATTTCTCTACCTGGGTGGGCGCGCTGCCGGTAACGGAGGAAGGGAAAGTGGTGATGGTTAGACAATACCGTCATGCGCTGGGTGAAACCTGCATCGAGATCCCCGGGGGCTGTATGGATGATACGGACAAAAGCCCGGAAGAGGCGGTGGCCCGCGAGATCATGGAAGAAACGGGGTACCGGTTTTCTTCCTATGATTACCTGGGCCGGATTTCACCCAATCCTTCCACCAACAGCAACCTCCTGCACATGTTCCTCGCCCGGGGAGGGAAAAAAGTGGCGGAGCAGCAACTCGACGGCAACGAGGAAATAGAAATACTCTTATTAAGCATGGATGAACTGAAACAGTTGATCCGGGAGAACAAGATCGTTCAGTCCATGCATGTCACCTGCATACTCTACGCGCTGGAAAGGATGGGGGAACTGAAATACTAACCCTGAAAATCGAGCATCTCCAGGAAATTCAGGGATTCGTTGTTGAATCCATCATGGCCCCAGATGGCTTTCAGGCTTTCGGGACTGATCTCGCCAGCCAGGAAAATGCTCCCGCAAACCAGGATCATATCTTTTTTGCCTGCCTTTAGGGATGCGGCATACAGGGCGGTGTTGACGGTTGAATAGCTTTGACCCTTCAGTCCAAATCGTGCACCCAGGCGGGCCAGTTCTGCTTCGGGCAATGCACGAGGTATTTGCGCCCTGGTGAAATAATAAACCGCATCGGTAGGGAGCAGTCGCAGGATCCGGTTGCTGTCTTTGTCATTGACCAGGCCGATCACCACATGCAACCGCTCATGCGGTGTAAGCCGGATCTGTTCGGCCAGTTGGGTCATGCCGTCTTCGTTATGCGCCACATCGATCACCAGTTGCGGGGACTGCCGGAGCACTTCCCAGCGCCCGTGAAGACCGGTGCGTTTTTTGACCTGCCTCAGCGCATTTGCTATATCTGTTTCGCTGATCTGCCAGCCCAGCGATTGAAGCTGATCACAGGCTTCCAGTACGGTCAGAAGGTTTTTCACCTGGTAAATGCCCGGAAGATCTAACCTGTATGCATGTTTTTCATGCCCCGGTTCCCTGTAAACCGTCACTGCCAGTTCGCCGGATTCCCATTTCCATTCCCCGATCGATCGCGAATGGCAGGCAATAAAAAGCGGTGCGTTATTTTCTTTGGCCGCCTTTTCAAAAACAGGCAATGTTTCCGGCAATATCTCCCCGATCACCACCGGTACATTTTTTTTGATGATGCCTGCTTTCTCGCCGGCGATCTTTTCCAGTGTATCACCCAGGAGATTCATATGATCCATGCCGATATGGGTGATCACCGATAGTTCGGGTGTGATGACATTGGTGCTGTCGAACCGGCCGCCCAGCCCGGTTTCGATAATAGCGATATCCACCTTCTGGCGGGCAAAATAATCGAAGGCCATGGCCACGGTGAGCTCAAAGAAACTGGGTTCGACATGTTCTGCCAGGGGTCTTACCTGTTCCGTAAAATCAATGATGAATTGTTCGCTTACCATTTCCCCGTTCACCTTTATACGCTCCCTGAAATCCCGAAGGTGCGGCGAAGTGTACAAACCCGTACGGTAACCGGCCGCCTGGAGTATGGCAGCCAGCATATGGCTTACCGAACCCTTGCCATTGGTGCCGGCGATATGAATGCTCCTGAATTGATGATGCGGATTGCCCAGCGATTCACACAGCGTCAGGGTATTGCCCAGGTCTTTCTTATAAGCGGCGGCGCCTATTCGGCTAAACATAGGCAGGCGGGTGAAAAGATAGTCGATGGTTTCACGGTAATTCATCCAGGCAAATTTATAAAATGCGGGGGGAATGGTCGACAGTCGACAGTCCACAG
>CAYRHU010000024.1:7711-41970 GCA_964424155.1 uncultured Chitinophaga sp. | reverse complement strand
TTGTGTCGGGAAATTTATTTCCCGGTACTTACTAACCCATCCATATAAATGTCCCCTCCGATCAAACGGGGGGGATTTTTAATTCAGGGCTTTTATTTCCCCGATTTGGTATTTGCCGGTAACTCTTTTCGCCGCCCGGGGTGTGACCAGGAAAGAGGACTGAATCAATAAATAAAAATACCTTTACCGTCGCTTAAAATATTCTTGCATGCTTAAATCGATGACCGGGTTCGGCCGAGCTGAAAAAAATGTGGCAGATAAAACTTTCCTTGTCGATATCAAATCGCTGAACGGAAAGCAGTTTGACCTGCAATTGAAACTGCCGTCCGTATTAAAGCCTTTTGAATTTGATATACGCCGGATCCTTTCCGAGAAACTGGCCCGTGGCACCGTTGACTGTACGATCAGTCTGAAAGATACCGGCCAGGCAAGACCCGTAACGATCAATACCGACCTGGCAAAATCCTATTACCAGCCCCTGGCCGAACTCTCAAGGGAACTGAACCTCGATCCTTCGCATATCCTGAGCACCCTGGTCAAACTGCCTGAAGTGATCACACCCAGCAGCAATACGCTGAATGATAAGGAATGGATTGATTTTCAAAATGTACTGTTATCCGCCATCGATGACCTCAACCAGCACCGGCTGGATGAGGGAAAGTCGCTGGAAGAGGACCTGCAAAACCGGATCAGCAATATCCTGTACCAGCAGGAAGAAGTGACGAAACTGGAACCGCTCCGCCAGCAAAAGATCAGGGAGGGCATTACCCGGTTACTGGAGGAGAAGGTAGGCAAGGAAAACTACGACGGTAACCGGCTCGAACAGGAACTCATTTATTATATTGAAAAGATCGACATCAGCGAGGAACAGGTGAGGCTGAAAAACCATTGTGATTATTTCCGGACGCTGCTAAGTGAGGAAGCTGAATCGAAAGGGAAAAAATTATCTTTTGTCCTGCAGGAGATAGGTCGCGAAATCAATACCACCGGCTCGAAAGCCTATGATTCCACGATCCAGAAATGCGTGGTGATGATGAAGGATGAACTCGAGAAGGCGAAAGAGCAGGTGTTGAATGTGCTTTAAGGCACAAGGGACAAGGCACAAGGGACAAGGGACAAGGCACAAGGCACAAGGTACAAGGCACAAGGGACAAGGGACAAGTTTGTACTCCGTAGCGAAAGCACAGGTGGGGAACAATCTTCGGGATAAGGCGGTTGAAGCCAAACCAAACTTTACGGATGAAGCAGCTTAGAAATATCTTATGGATCCATTTAATTGCCCTGGTGTGGCTTTCCGCCTGCCAGAGTATAGATTTATATGAAAAGACCGCAACGATTCCCGGTCATAAATGGAAAAGTAGTTTTAAACCCTCCTTCACGTTTCACATTAAAGACACCGCTTCCGAGTACCAGTTGTACATCACCCTTCGTCACAGGGATAAGTACAATTACAATAATATCTATATCAACCTGAGCACCCAACAGCCCGGCGAGGACAGCACCCGCAGCGAACGGTACGATCTCAAACTGGGTGATGATGAGACAGGATGGCTGGGCAGCGGGATGGACGATATTTACGAACACCGGATACCGCTCACCCCCGTGGGCACGCCCTTCCGTTTCCGGAAGCCGGGCGATTATGTGTTTACCATCGAACAGGTAATGCGGGAAGATCCGCTGGAGGAAGTGATGAATGTAGGTCTCCGCATTGAGAAAAAACAACCCTGATCATGCCTGACAGCAGCCGGAAAAAACTGAAACGGGTCACCGTCATTTACTGGACCCTGCTCGCCTATATTATCGCGGCGCTGGTGTGGTGGTTCATTTCACTGGAAAAACAAAACCGGCAGATGGCTGCCCAGCAACATGCCCTGCTGCTTGTGAAAAAAGAAAGCATGTCCCCTGAATTATTCGCTTCGGAAGAAGCACTGATCCAAAAAGAATCTGTCAGAAACACACGTAAATACATCGCCGAAGGGGTTACTTTCCTGATACTGATCCTTGTGGGCGCGGGTTTCGTTTACCGTTCGGTACGGCGCCAGTTACTGGTGCAGCAGCAACAGCAGAATTTCATGATGGCTGTTACCCATGAACTCAAAACCCCGATCTCGGTGGCCCGGCTGAACCTGGAAACCCTTCAGAAATATTCCCTCGACCCCGAAAAACAAAAAAAACTCATCCGCAATACGCTCGATGAAACCACCCGCCTGAATTTCCTCACTAACAATATCCTGATCGCCTCGCAACTGGAGGGAGGGCGTTATCACTCCGCCCGGGAAGAACTGGATCTTTCCGATCTCCTCAAGGATTCATTGCAGGATTTCCGGAACCGGTTCCCCGACCGCGAATTCAGGGAGCAAATTGAACCCGATGCCGATATCAAGGGTGACCCGCTCCTTTTGCAGATCCTGATCAGTAACCTGGTGGAAAACGCGCTGAAATATTCACCGAAAGAGTCACCTGTTACCGCCACACTTCAAAAAACATCACCGGGTATCGAACTGGCCATCACCGACGAGGGCCCGGGCATACCCGATGAAGAGAAAAAAAAGATTTTCAAGCGGTTCTACCGGATCGGCAACGAAGCCACCCGTACCAAACAAGGTACCGGTCTGGGGCTATACCTTTGCAGCATTATCGCACGGGATCATAATGCCGACATTTCGGTGACAAATAATGAACCCCGTGGCAGTAATTTTGCCGTTATTTTCAAGACATGAGTGAAGATCGAAAGACATCCATCCTGCTGGTGGAAGACGAAGAGAACCTCCACGAGGCGCTGCGGCTGAACCTGGAACTGGAAGGTTTTTCCGTGACCTCGGCCTACGACGGCGTTTCCGCGCTGAATGCCGTACAGAGCGAATACTTCGATTTGATCATCCTGGATGTGATGCTTCCCGAAATGGACGGCATCAGTGTTACCGAAACGATCCGGCTGAACAACAATGAAGTGCCCATCCTGATACTGAGCGCCCGTAACAGCAGCGCGGACCGGGTGCTCGGCCTGAAAAAGGGAGCGGATGATTACCTTACCAAACCCTTTAACCTCGAAGAACTTTTACTCCGGGTCAACAAACTGATCGACAAGAATAAAAAACTACAGGATAAATCCACCGTCGGCGACACCTATGTATTTGGCGGGAATACGATCGATTTCAAAGCGCAGGAAGCCACCCGCGTCAACGGGGAAAAGATCCCCCTCAGCAAGAAGGAGGCCATGCTGCTGAAACTGCTGATCGAAAACAAGAACGAAGTGGTCGCGAGAGAAAAGATCCTGCAATCCGTTTGGGGTTATAACGTGTACCCGACAACCAGAACGATCGATAACTTTATCCTGAACTTCCGGAAATATTTTGAGGAGGACAGCCGCAACCCGAAGTATTTTCATTCCGTGCGGGGGGTGGGTTACAAGTACTCAGAGTAATTCTTCCGCCGCCTTATCGATTGCGGTTCTCAGTTTTTGCAGCAGTGCCTTCCTGTCCACATCCAAACTGACATTGGTAAAGATTCCCGCTTCGCATTGCGCCAGCAGATCCAGGAAAGTCCCGGAAATCGATTTATCCTTTAACTGGCTGTTCATGATTTCTGCCAGTTGCTGTTTGTTCATGATACTGCCCGATACGCCCCATTGCGCTGCCGCAAAGGCCCAGACCGAAGTTTGTAATGCCCTGTAAAAAGTCCGGTCATCCCCTTCCAGCGCGATATAGGCCGGTTCCATGAAAAGATCAGCTGAAAACGGAATTCTTGTTTCCTGGATATCCTGAAGGCCGCTTCCGGCATCCTTCTTAAAAAAGACCCAGTAAGCCAGTATCAGCAATACCAGTGCCACCGCGATACCTCCGGCCCACCGGGCGGCTCGTTCGTTCTGAACAGCCATGGACACTTTGTGATCTCCCGGTTCGGGCGTCATGATCACCCGGTTACTGATAACCAGGGGAAGGGTACCGGAGCTGATGGTCTTATAGGAATTACTGTCTGTATCGAAATAGGAAAAACTAACCGGCTGTATGGTATACTGACCGGGAGTAGCGCCCAGAAAAGGAAACCGGAATGTGCGTTTGCCGTTTAACGGGGTTTGGTTCTTGTCCAGTTCATCCATGACCTTCGGTTCAAAGCCTTCCACTCCCCCGGGCCATTTCATTTCGGGCGGGCTGAGTTGAATGAAATTACCTTTTCCACTGATGGTTATATCCAGGTATCCCTGCTGGTTTTTGGCAAGCGGTTCTGCCGGTAGCCTGGCTTCGATACGGAACTTTCCAACAGCCCCGGAAAATTCAGCGGGTCGTAACTTTTCGGGAAGCGGACGAACCTCTACCGAAACGGGTTCGGTGGCTGCCACAGTTTCAAAGACCGATCTGCCCTCCGTATCGGGTTCATCATTGTCCGCTCCCATCATTCCTTCCGCGATCTCCTGTTCGGTTTGTTTGTACACGGCGCTGCGGGAGAATTCCACTTTGTTTCTCACTTCCAGCGGATCAATTATGTATTTACCTGCCTGCAGGGGATAAAGCTGCACTTTGCGAATGGTATGCACATCAAACATCTTCCCGTTAATTTGCTCCGCGGCAACCTGCTTATCAGCCAGTCCCACCACATCACAGACCGTAAACCCGTAAAAACCGGGATTCTTTACAATATTCGTTTTGGATTCGAGCCGCGAATACAATTTGAATGTGGCCTGCACCGCTTCACCCACGCGGCAGGACCGTTTATCGACCTGTACCCGCACAAACAGATTTTCATTGATCTTCCTGTAAGGATCTTCGCCCGGCCGCAGGTAATAATCGGGATTGACCGGCTCTCCCTTTTTATTATACAGCGGCCCGGTTTCCGGTGTCAGGATCACTTCCACCTTTGCTGCACCACTGCTGAAGGTTTTGTTCCCGACCCGTACTTCCGCACCCGGAATGATAAAGAGTCCTGTGCGGATGGGTTCGAGGGTAAACACATAATTATGCACCGGTAAAACACCTGCTTCAGTATTCACGGAACCGTAATAAATATTGGGGCCGCTGATCAGCCGGAAGCCGCGGAATACCGGCGGGTTGATCGGTGAAGCTTTTTCCGCTCCCTCCAGGATATACTGCACCTGAAAGGATTCGCCGGCAGTGACCGGTTGCTGGGGCGCTACCGTCCTGAAGCTTACCTGCGCCTGTGCGGACAGGCCAAATAAAAGGGATGTTATGTAAAATACCCGTTTCATGCCGGCGATGAAAATAGAACGGCTTTCCTAAAAAGGGATATAAAATGTATCAAAGGAAGAATACCCCTGCCAGCGGTTCAGAGATCGCCCAGTTGCGGCCGGATCACGATATCCTCCACGCAGGCCTGCGGGGTCAGGGTAGCGGCTGCAAAGACCATTTTGGCGATATCTTCCGCTTCCATGATCCTGTTGGATGAGTTATCAAAATCACCCCAGGTATCCGTCATCACCGCCCCCGGATGCACGGCCGTCACCTTAATACCATACCGTTTCATTTCCTCGCGCAGGTTCCGGCTGAATCCATGCAGCGCGAATTTGCTGATGCTGTAAGCGCCGCCGTTCTCATAGGCGGCGAGTGATGCGATGGAACACATATTGAAAATATGCCCCGATCCTCTTTTCATCATGGCCGGCAGTAGGGTGCGGGTAAGATGATACGCGCTGTAAAAATTGACGGCTATTTGCGATTCCATGACCCCTTCCGGTTCATTGTATACGCTGCCGGGTTCAAACAACCCGGCATTGTTGACAAGTATATCGGGCACCCCGTAACCCAGGCACCAGTTCCCAAACGCGTGAGCCTGTTCTTTTTGACTGAGATCAAATGCCTTTGCATGTATGGTGGCGGCGGGATACCTGGCCAACAGTTCCTCCGTTGTTTTATACAGCGTCATCTCCCCTCTCGCGCAAATGAACAGGTTGTGACCGTCCGCTGCAAACTTTTCAGCGATGGCTTTGCCGATTCCTTTTGATGCGCCGGTGATGACTATATTTTTGAGCCCGTCCCTGCCCCCGCCTCCGCCCCCATCCCCGCCCCCATCCCCTAAAGGGGAGTTGCTGTTTTCTTTTACAAGTGACATTACCGCAATAGATTTAATTTTGCAAGTTACTTAACTAAAATCCAAAAATGACCGTTCCTAACGACCCATCCATTCCGGCAGGTAAATACAAACATTTATTTTTCGATCTCGATCATACCCTATGGGATTTTGAAGCCAACAGCAGGCAAACGCTGGAAGAGCTGTTTGGGCGGCTGGATCTGAAGAACCGGGGGGTGCATGATTTTGATCTCTTTCATAAGAATTACCTGGCGCATAATGATAAGCTCTGGGACCGTTACCGCAAAGGTTTTATCAAAGTGGACGAGCTTCGATGGAAACGTATGTGGCTTTCCCTGCTCGATTTCCGCATCGCGGATGAACCGCTGGCGCGGGAAATGGGCGTATTGTTCCTGGAATTGCTGCCCACCCGGAAACTCCTGTTCCCCCATACGATGGAGATACTATCCTACCTGACGGAAAAAAAATACAGGCTTCACCTGATCACCAACGGTTTTGAAAAAACACAGCACAGCAAGCTGAAGAATTCCGGGCTGGATCAGTTTTTCCTGGAAGTCATTACATCCGAAGGGAGCAACAGCCTCAAGCCCCACCGGGAAATCTTTGAATATGCATTCCGGAAAACGGGAGCCGCCCCGCAGGAAAGCATCATGATCGGGGATACGATCGATGTGGATGTGCTCGGCGCTATCAACGCCGGGATCGACCAGGTACATGTGAATCATATCGGCCGGGAACCTGTTGCGGTTAACGGGAACTTACCGACCTATACCGTTTATAATTTAAAGCAGCTGGAAGAAATCTTCTGACCGGTTACCAGGTGGCCACCACGGTTACGCCGCCCCGGGGTTTGTCGCCTATTTTCACCTGTATCCTGGCATCGAGGGGCAGGAGGAGATCCACTCTCGACCCGAATTTGATAAACCCCATTTCATCGGTTTGCTTTACCTCCATCCCGGCCCGGAGGTAATTGCAGATCCGTTTGGCCAGGGCGCCGGCGATCTGTTTTACGAGAATCTCTTTCCCGTCTTTCCGGTATACCACCGAATGGCGTTCATTTTCGGTGGACGATTTAGGGTGCCAGGCCACCAGGTATTTCCCTTTATGGTACTGGCTGTAGGCCACTTCCCCGCTCACGGGGTTACGGTTCACGTGCACGTTCAGCGGGCTCATGAAAATGGAAACCTGGATCCGCCGGTCGGTGAAATATTCATCCGCCTGCACTTCCTCAATGGCCACCACTTTTCCATCAGCTGGTGCAATGATCGCGTCATCCCGCAGGGTCAGGTTTCTTTTGGGTATGCGGAAAAAAGAGATGATGAATAACAGTAATCCTGTCGTTAACAGGAAAATGACCCAGCTAAGCAGGGGCAGCGAATAACTGATAAAATAAAAGGAAAGGACATTGATAATGCCAAAGAGAAACACCGTAAGGGCGATCGGCTTAAACCCTTCTTTGTGGATGGTCATGAGGCAAATATACGTGAATGGGGAATCGTGAATGGTGAATGGGACTCTGATAGTTATGGGGAGGTTCCTGGTTTGTATGGTTATAACAGGAATAGCCTGATATATAACCAGGCGGCCGGTGTGGCGAAGAGCAGGGAATCGAAACGGTCCAGGAATCCTCCGTGTCCCGGAAGGAATCTGCCACTGTCTTTCACCCCCGCCTTCCGTTTGAATATGGATTTAAAAAGATCTCCAAAGGTGCCGGCAATGGCTGCAACTCCCGCGAGGATAAACCATGCTGACGCCGGAATACCCGTATGAAGACCAGGGATCACGCTATCGGCGTCGATGGCTGAGAACAGGAAACCCACGGCCAGGACGCAGAGCAACACGCCGCCAATCGTTCCTTCCCATGTTTTCTTCGGAGAGACGGGCGTAAGCGGGGTTTTCCCGACCAGGGAGCCCGTGATATACGCCATCGTATCATTGATCCAGATGGAGGCGATGACCACACAGGGGAAGATCACTTTCAAATAGTCGAACGGGCGCAACAGGCTGCCTGATCCTGTTACATGATAAAACGAAGCGCTGATCCATTCCAGGTCCAGCATCAAACCGAGGAAAAGCGAAAAGTAAACCCAGCCCCACACGGCCATGGCAAATGCTTTTATGTTAACGGGGTGTTTTTGAAAGATCCCGAGCACCAGCATCAGGAAACCGGCGGCGGAAACAGGTAATGAAAGATTATCCTTCAGCCCGATCCCGGCAACCTGGTAGAGCCAGGGTTCGCAAAACCAAAGCATCAGTCCGTAACCGGAAACCATAAAACCCAGTTTGGTGTAAATGTGAAAGGTGGCCTGGTGGATCTTCTCCGCCAATCGCAGCCACTCCCACCAGCAGCCAAAATGAATGATGGAAAAAAGAAGCAGGAAGCTCCAGGGGTTCCATAAAATTCCCAGCCCCATCACCGCCACGAAAAAAACGGCGGTCGTGGCCCTTGTTTTAAATACTGAGAGGTTGAGCGCCATAACTGTTTATCAAAAGGGGTTATCCTTCACCGGCACCGCATCCCCTGCGTAGGCCGTTTCGTAGGTGGTTACAGATCGTTTCTTCATCCAGGTGACCAGCGCGATCACAAGTGCCAGGCTGATGATCCCGGCTATTGCCAGATTGACTATCTCAAGATTATTTTCATCGTTCAGCATGGCAGGGTAGTACCAGGCCAGTACGATCAGCACGGCATCATACAGGAAATGCGCCAGCATGGCCACCCAGAGACTTCCGCTGTACCAGTAGATGGCGCCGAGTAATATGCCCAATGCGAAACGGGGCAGGAACCCGAAGAACTGCATGTGCATGGCGGAGAAGATCGCCGCGGATATGATGATCCCCGCCCATGGGCTTTTAAAGATTTTGATCAGCAGTCGCTGGGCCATACCCCGGAATAATAATTCCTCTCCCACGGCGGCCAGCCCGGCAATGAAAAAAAGATTGAGCAGCAGATCCCGGAAGGATGGTCTTGATAACAGCGCGTGGATCGTCTTCGATGCTTCATCCTCCTGGGCCCTCATCCATTTTTCCATCCCGGAAGGAAAAGGGATATCCTGATTCAGTTGTCCCAGCCAGTTGGTAAAGGGTATGGCGATCAGCATGAGTACGACCCCCGTTATGAAAAACCCGGGATGAACGGGTTTTCTCAACCACAAATACTTTTTGCGGTCCTCGCTGAACAGCCAGGTGCATATGATTACAGGTACGATAAACAAACTGATGAACTGAACCAGTTGCATACCCCTTAAAAAACCGATCACCCCGGGCCGGGAAAAATCCACTTTTGACATATCCGACATTTCAGTTATGCCGATTCCCGTGACTGCTGAAAGTGCCAGGGTGCCGATCAGTCCGAGTATGAAAAAACAAACCAATACCACGCTCACCAGTACCAGGAACTGGTTTAAAGCCGGTTTTGTTTTTAAAAACCCCTGCATTCGAAAACTCCGTTTTTAGGTTGTAAATTTGCCGTTTCCAAAGTGGTAAAGATAGGTAACATACAACTTCCTGATTTTCCGTTGTTACTGGCTCCGATGGAGGATGTCAGCGACCCTCCTTTTCGGGCCGTTTGCAAGGATAAGGGGGCCGATCTGATGTACACGGAATTCATTTCTTCCGAGGGATTGATACGGGATGCCATCAAGAGCCGGAAAAAGCTGGACATTTTCGAATATGAGCGCCCGGTTGGTATCCAGATATTCGGCGGGGATGAAGAAAGCCTGGCCATGGCCGCAAAAATCGTGGAGGTAACCAATCCAGATCTGCTGGATATCAATTTTGGCTGTCCCGTAAAAAAAGTGGCGCTGAAAGGCGCCGGTGCCGGGGTACTGCGGGATGTTGACCTGATGGTGCGGCTGACCACCGCCGTCGTTAAATCCACTTCATTGCCCGTAACGGTTAAGACACGTCTGGGCTGGGATGACAATACAAAAAATATTGAGGAAGTGGCGGAGCGGTTGCAGGACGCGGGGATACAGGCCCTGGCCATTCATGGACGCACGCGCACGCAGATGTACAAGGGTGCGGCCGACTGGACCCTGATCGCAAAGGTGAAGAACAACCCGCGAATTAAAATCCCCATCTTCGGTAACGGCGATATTGATTCGCCCGAGAAAGCGCTGGAGTATAAGAACCGGTATGGTGTGGACGGGATCATGATCGGCCGCGCGGCCATCGGCTATCCCTGGATATTTAACGAGATCCGGCATTTTCTGAAAACGGGAGAGCACCTGCCGGCGCCAACCATTGAAGACCGGATCGCGGTATGCCGGAAACATTTACGCCGGTCAATTGAATGGAAGAACCCTGTGGTGGGGATCAATGAAATGAGAAGACATTACGCGAATTATCTCAAGGGGCTTCCCAATATCAGGGAATTCCGCAACAAACTGGTGACTTTAAAAACCGAGGAAGAGATCAACGAAGTGCTCGATGAAATAGCCCGTACTTACAGCGGCTATATCTTCGAAAGAATTCCTGTCGAGCTGGTGAACTACCACGAAAAATGCCCGGTCGACTAACTGATCTTTATTCTCATCGCCCGCATCAGCCCGTATATGGACACCAGGGTCCAGGCGCCTTCCAGGATCACGAAAGGCCAGTAGTTTAACTGCACCGAGGCCAGGGTGGCCAGCCCGGCTCCGAAAATATTGATCACATAATAGGTTTTACCATCCTGCTGCAGAAGTTTTTCCGTGCTCAGGAAATAGGCCAGCAGGATCAGGCCGACGCCGGCTGAGCCGATGAAATCTGTTGTATTCATAATAGAACCTGTTAGATCATAAGGCAATGTACGGCTAAAGTTATTTCCGGGTATTGATTTTTTTGCCACGAAAACACACGAACAAACACGAAATGGATTTTATCGCCTGCTGATTTGCTTAACACTTCTTCAAAAAGACTCTTATCATTTCTGTAAAAAGGTCTTTGCGAATCATACCGGCGCCTCCTTCTAAACGGATCGCATGATCCAATCCTCAAGACCTTTTAAATAAACGCGTCCTCGCTTTTCGGCAAGATGATCCGCCCACAGGGCCAGCAGGGCCATGATCGTGAGCGCCAAACCAAAACCCCTTAAAAAATCATTCCGGATATCCCGTATAAAATAGATATAAAGCCCTGCTCCTGTCAGTGCCATGAATATCTCCATCCAACGGAGAATGATAAAATTCCGCATCACTTTCCGCATGCGCGGCCATTCTTTATCGCGGAGTTCGGAAGGGTTCATATCAAAAGCGTACACATTCCTTATCCTGTCCTTATCGCTTCTCCTATAAATGGTAACGCCAATGACGGCCAGTATGAGTCCAATGAGCAGGAGGGGAATGGAGGCCCCGCGGTAGAAATCATGACGGAGCACCAAAAAAAAGATCAGGGCGGATATAACAGCCGAAAGACCGATGGAAAGGAAGATACTGCTTCCTTTTTTTTCCGCGTTGAAATATTTTTCGATGTCTGTACGGGAAAACATACCCGGAATTATTGAGTGATCGCCTCCTGCACATCCCTGCCCGTGGGAGAAACCGAGGGTCCGAAATAATGCGTCAGTTTTCCCTGTTCATCCACCAGGAACTTGGTGAAATTCCAGGCCGGTTGCTTTTTATTCCACCCGTTCTTTGAAGAAT
Source organism: uncultured Chitinophaga sp. (assembly GCA_964424155.1). Lineage (GTDB taxonomy): Bacteria > Bacteroidota > Bacteroidia > Chitinophagales > Chitinophagaceae > JJ008. Next base: position 30,304 of record CAYRHU010000024.1, on the reverse strand, counting down.
CTGTCAGCCATTGAAAGACCGGGTTCTGTTCCGGGCTTCTGATCACAACCGATTTTTTAACTAATGGAAACCGGATCCCGTAATTCAGCTTACAAAACGATGCGATCTCCTCATCCGTTCCTTTTTCCTGTTCCTTAAAATCATTGGCCGGAAAACCGATCACCACAAGACGGTCTTTATACTTATCGGCCAGGCTCTGGAGGTCCTCATACTGGTGGGTATAGCCGCAATCGCTGGCCGTATTCACCAACAAGACTTTTTTGCCTTTCAGTCCGCTGAATTCAAGCGTATCCCCGTTGTTCAGGGTGGCGTTCAGCGAATAAAACGAAACAGGCGGCTGTTTGTCGCCCGTAAGCGCCTGGGTGTTTTTACCCGTGAGTTTTGTCAGCCACATCCAGGCAGGATAAACGGCTTTTAATATTTTTTGCCGGTAGCTCATATTCTTCGAATGACGGTTTACGATCTCCACATAGGCCGCGAAAACGGCCAGGAGTACTATTAAAACAATAAAGAACCTTTTTAGTTTTTTCACCGGATAACCCATTTGAACAATTTCAGTTTACCCTTAAAAGGCGGGTACTTGATCTTCGGGTCGAACCAGGCGGGGGTTTTCATCACCGCTTTCCGATGACTGAACGTTTCAAACGAATAACGCCCGTGGTAAGATCCCATCCCGCTCATACCCCGCCCGCCAAAAGGCAGGTGGTGATTGGTGAAATGCCAGCTGGAATTGTTCACGCAGGCGCCGCCGGCCGGTACCGATTCAAGCCAGGCATCCTCTTTATTTTTGTCTGATGTATACACATAAAACGAAAGCGGATCAGGGTGCCGGGCGATGATGGCTTTGGCCTCATCCATCCCGGCAAAAGAGAGGACCGGGAGCACCGGGCCAAAGATCTCTTCGTTCATCACGTGATCACCGGGCGAAAGATCCGTGAGGATGGTGGGTTCAATAAAAAGCCGGTCCCTGTCCTTGCGCCCGCCGTAGTACAGGCGGCCCTCGGTCAGATAACGGCAGGTTCTGTCGAATTGCCTTTCATTGATGATCTTGCAGTAATTGTAGCTTTCTTCCGGCCGGTCGCTGAACATTTCGAGAAGCGCTTTCTTTAATTCCTCCAGGAATTTTTCTTTTATGGTTTCGTGTACCAGTACATAATCCGGCGCCACGCACATCTGCCCGGCATTGGAAAATTTTGTGACCGCGATCCGGCGCGCCGCCACTTTGATGTTGGCATCCGCTTCCACCACGCAGGGGCTTTTGCCGCCCAGCTCGAGCGTTACAGGCACCAGTCTTTCCGCGGCCATTTTATAAATGATCTTTCCAACGGCCGTACTGCCGGTAAAGAATACATGATTAAACGTGAAATGTTGCATCAGTTCCGGGAGAATGGAATGACCCTCACCCTCCAGGCATAACATGTATTCCGGGGGAAAAGCGTCTTCCATGATCTTCCGGACCACTGCCGCCGTGGCCGGCGCGTGCTCGCTGGGTTTGATCACGGCGCAGTTGCCGGCCGCAATGGCGCCCACCAGCGGGTTCAGCTGCAGTTGCACGGGATAGTTCCAGGGGCCGATGATAAGGACCACTCCCAGGGGCTCCCTTTCAATTCTGCTTACCGAAGGAAAATTCACCAGGTTGGTGGATACCGGTTCGGGTTCCATCCAGTTGCGCAATTCCCGGATAGCGGCATTGAGCTCCGCGATCACGATGCCGGTTTCGGTGACCCAGGATTCTTCCTTACTTTTTTTCAGATCAGCGTACAGAGCCGCATAAAGATCTACTTCATATTTCAAAACGGAGGCTTTGAATTTCTTCAGTTGCTCTTTTCGGAATGAAAAGGACCTGGTAGCCCCGCTTTTGAAATAAGCCCGCATTTTTTCAAGGCTGGCCAAATGGGTCATTAATTCTAATTTTATACCAAGTTAGTCAAAACTCCCCGCCCGATGACGGATGAATACTTTATGATGCAGGCGCTCAAGGAGGCCAAAAAAGCCTTTGAAGAAGAGGAGATCCCCGTAGGTGCCGTGGTGGTGATGAATGAAAAGATCATTGCCCGGGGGCATAACATGACGGAGCGGCTCCATGATCCCACGGCGCACGCTGAAATGATCGCGCTGACGGCGGCATTCAATTCCCTGGGATCCAAATACCTTCCGGAAGCGGTTTTATATGTTACGGTGGAACCCTGCCTGATGTGCGCCGGCGCCGTTTACTGGAGCAAGATCGGGAAGATCGTTTACGGGGCGGATGATGAAAAGAACGGTTATAAAAGAACCACGGGCACCCACTGGCCCTTTCATCCCAAAACGGAACTGGTAAGAGGCGTGTTAAAGGAGCAATGTGCGCAACTGATGAAAGATTTTTTCCGGTCAAAACGATAAACATGGCAAAAACATCCCCGCAAAAGAAAACCATCACCACGCACCCGCGTACGGGCAGCCGTTTCCAGATCGACAGCGCCATCTACGAACCCTTTAAGGCCGCCATCATTCAAAGTCTCAAAGGCAGCCCGGGAAAGACCTTTACCGATCTCACCGACGATGTGGTGAAAATCATCAAAAAGAAAATGTCGGGATTTAAAAAATCCATTCCCTGGTATACCATTTCCATCCGTTTGGACCTGGAAACACGAGGCATCGTGGAGACATTCACCGAAAAAGGGAAAAAACTCAACCGGCTCCGGGGCTGATTTGCGAGAAAGGAAACAAATCGCCATCCCGCGGCTCCTGTTCAACTTCCCCTTCTTACTTTTGTTATCCCTCATGAACATTAACTACTAAAACGAATAATCATGGCATTTACATTAGCACCTCTTCCCTATGCGCACGACGCGCTGGAACCGCATATCGACACGCTGACCATGCAGATCCATCATGGCAAGCATCACCAGGCCTATGTAGACAACCTGAACAAGGCCATCGCGGGAACGGAACACGAGAACAAGTCGCTCGAAGAACTCGTGGCCAACGCAGGCAAAATTTCAGTTGCCGTGCGCAATAACGGCGGCGGGCACTGGAATCATACTTTCTTCTGGGAAAGCCTGGATGAGAACGGCGGGGGCATGCCCTCCGGCAAACTGGCGGAAGCCATTCACGAGGCATTCGGATCATTCGAGGCCTTTAAGGAAAAATTCGCCAATGCCGGTATGACCCGCTTCGGGAGCGGCTGGGCCTGGCTGATCGTGAAGGACGGAAAACTCGAAATCACCTCCACCCCCAACCAGGACAACCCGCTGATGGATGTGGCGGAAGTAAAGGGTAAACCCATCCTGGGAGTGGATGTTTGGGAACATGCTTATTACCTGAAGTACCAGAACCGCCGGGCCGAGTACCTGGCCGCTTTCTGGAATGTGGTGGACTGGAAGAAGGTGGCGGATCGGTTTGAGTGATGAGTTTGTTAATTGGTTAATTGGTTAATTGGTTGATTGGGTCCTATAATCTAAAAGGCTTACAGATATGCAGGTCGCTTTAGAATACGGGGTGGAATAGAAGAAATAGAAACTGAGTCGTCGAAACCAGTCGGAAAATACAGAATTATAATGCCTAATTAACCAATCAACCACTCAACCATCCCCCAAATTCAACCTGTTCACCGCCTCGATCCGGTTATTTACATGCAGTTTGTGATAGATGTTCTTCAGGTGCTTGGTCACCGTATGCGCGCTTAAATATAATTTGTCGGCCACTTCTTTCACGATAAGCCCGGTGGCGACGAGCTGGAGAATCTCATTCTCTCTTTCGGAAAGCCCGGAAAGTTTCGGATGATTTTTTTTCGCCTGGAAGGTATTGATCACTTTTTTCGCGATATAACGGCTCATCGGGGCTCCCCCGTCGTAGAGTTCCTTCAGGGACTCGATGATTTGTTGCGGCATCGAATCTTTCAGGATATAACCGCTGGCCCCGTTTTTCAGGGCATTGAAAACAAATTCATCGTCGTCATAAAAAGAACAGACCATGCAAAGGGTGTCCGGCAATCTTTCCCGTATCAGTCCGATGAGTTCCACTCCGTTCATCTTGGGCAGTTTGATATCCACGATGGCGATCCGGGGCGGATGTTTCGCAATATGCGGAAGTGCCGATTCGGCAGAAGGATAGCTGTGCAGGACGCTGAATGTTCCGGAGCCGTTGATCAGTGTTTCCAGACCTTCCCGGTAATGTTTATCATCCTCTATGATGGAAACGGTAATCAAAGCCTTTAATTTACTTCCAATATAATCAATAATGACTGTGATTACTACAATGGAGGTTAACTATCGCTGAGGCATAGCTTGTTTTAAGGCACCGGGTCATAACCGCTCCCGCCCCAGGGATGGCATCTTGAAATTCTTTTTATGGCCAGCCACATGCCTTTAATTACACCATGTTTTTTCAGCGCCTCCGCGGCGTAGTGCGAACAGGTGGGGGTGTACCGGCAACTGGGTCCCAGCCAGGGGGAAATGATCCACTGGTAGATCTTTATCAGCAGGATAAAGGGCAGGCTAAGAATCTGCAACACCTTTTTCATGGATCGTTTTAATCAGTTTGTTCAGGCTTTTCTGCACCGCGCCATTAACGGTTGCATAATCCGGCATCAACTTCGACGTAAAAGTGAAAAAAAGGATGAGTCCCCGGCCCTGCTGCTGGAGAACATCCTGCAGGCTGTTCTTTTGCAGCCGGTACGCTTCGCGAATCAGTCTTTTGATCCGGTTACGGTCGACCGACTTTTTGAAATGGCGGGTACTTACCCCCACTGCCGCCTGCAAACCTTTTTCCATATTCATATATACTACACGTAAGGGGGGCTGGTTAAAACTCCGGCCCTTGCTGAAAAGCTCTTCGATCAGCCTCCGGCTTTTCAACCGTTCCTTTTTACCAAGAGTGAATTGTTTTGCCATAATAAAAAAAGCCCTCCCGCCTGCAGCGGGAGAGCTTAAATTTATTGAAACCTCAGCAGGCCTGCTAAAATGCTTTATTATTTCAGCCGGCTTTCATCCGATACCGTCAGTTTCTTGCGGCCCTTCGCCCTTCTGCTGGCCAGCACTTTGCGGCCATTGGCCGTTTGCATGCGTTTACGGAAACCGTGTACCGTTTTGCGACGCTTACGATGAGGTTGGAATGTGCGTTTCATATTAATTTATCTTTTCACTGTTATCCGGCCCGTATCCCCATATCGCTTATGCTTTTTGGGAATGATCCACACCGGAGTTTTGAAATAGGGACCGGGAGAACGGTCCGGGTTTCATTTCCAGGGCCGGTCACCACACCTGCCCTTTGTGAAAGGACGGCAAAGGTAGGGATTCAGGAGCAGAAGTAGGGAAGCAAAACGACCTAAATTTAAAGGCCCCTCATTAACCGCTGATTTTCAATTTAGATTTGATCCATATCCACGTGTTGAGAGCGGACAGGCTCCCCGTAGAAAATACCGGCATGGTTATCAAAATCGCTGGTGGAGTCGGTCGTGAAAAACTCTCTTTTCCCGTTTTTACTGCAGCGAATTTCCATTTCCGGGTGCCGGTGCAGGTAATCTTCCAGGCTGCGGGCCACGATCTCCCCCTGTGAAATCAGTTTCACTCCCACCGGGAGGTATTCTTCTATCTTTTCTTTTAACAGGGGATAATGCGTACAACCCAGCAGGATCACATCAATATCCTCCCCTTTTTCAAAAATATTATGGAGGTTTTTCCGGATGAAGTAATCCGCGCCATGACCCGTATGTTCATTGTTCTCGGCAAGGGGCACCCACATGGGGCAGGCTTCCTGGTATACTTTCACACCGGGAAAGAAACGGTGGATCTCCATCGGGTAGGAACCGGAAGCCACCGTACCCTGGGTAGCGAGCACACCCACGGAACCGGTTTCTGAGAAATTACCCACGATCTCGGCGGTGGGGCGTATCACGCCCAGCACCCGTTTATCCGGGGCGATGCGGGGCAGATCTTTTTGCTGGATCGTTCGCAGCGCCTTGGCCGAAGCCGTATTACAGGCCAGTATCACCAGCGAGCATCCCTGATTAAAAAACCATTGTACGCATTCCAGGGTGTAATGATAAACGGTATCGAAGGAGCGGTTGCCGTAAGGGGCGCGTGCATTGTCGCCCAGGTAAATATAATCATAGTCAGGAAGCCTGTTAACGATCTCCCGCAATACGGTGAGCCCGCCATAACCGGAATCAAATACGCCGATCGGGGAAGCCTGCTGCATGATGCAAATGTAATCCCGCAAAAAATAACCCCGGATTAAATCCGGGGTTGAATACAATTTAATCAGACACCACTGGTTATTTCCCTCCGGGTTTCGGGAGCTGCACTTTCAGCTTATTTGCCACCGCGGTGATCATATCATCCCCGTCGGGCGCGATCAGGAGCGATTCCTTGTTGATGACATGCGTGTAGCCTTTTTCCTTGGCCACCTGCTTGATGGCATCATACACCCTGTTATAAATCGGAGCCAGCAGTTCATTTTGCTTGGCTTCCATAGCCTGGTTCACGATAGCCTGCCAGTTCTGGATCTGGTAGATCAGGGTGGGCAGTTCCTGCTCGATCTGCTTGCGAACGGCAGGCGGTGTTTTAATTGAATCCTTATAAACACTGTCCTTGTACTGGTACAGGGATACGATTTGCGCGTACTGGGGGTTGATGGAATCGGCCTGGTAGTTCTCCAGGACTGAATCGATCTTGGCGGTTTCCGGCATCAGCCTTACCATATTGTCGATGCTGATATACCCGATCTTGGTCTGGGCGTTGCCCGCGATCGAAAGCCCGATGGCCAGCACCATTACTGAGAGGATTTTTTTCATTTGCTTTTGTTTTTTCTTCCGGGTTTACCCGGTTATTTCCTGTTTATGGATTCGATTTATTTCGTTTTAGTTGCCTGCCCCGGACAGGGCTTATAAGTTCTTTAACAGAAACCGGGTCGTCTTAATTCTTCACCCCCAGGTCTTTCAGCACATCCTCGCTCTTGTCCAGTTTGGGGTCGGCAAAGATAATGGTAATTCCCTCACTTTTATCCAGCACAAAATCATAACCCCGGGTCACGGCCATCCGCTGCACCGCGTTGTAAACCTTGTCCTGTATGGGTTTCACGAGTTCCTGTCTTTTTTTGAACAGATCGCCCTCAAAACCAAAGCGTTTGCGTTGCAGATCCCGGAGTTCTTTTTCCTTATTGAAGAGCTGGTCCTCTCTTTTTTTCCGAAGATCCTCGCTCAGCATGACCTGCTCGGCCTCATAGTCTTTGTACATCTTGTCGAGATCGGCCTGTTTGCCGTCGATATCCTTTTGCCAGTCCGCCGTGATGGCATCCAGTTGCTTCTGCGCCTCCTTGTAATCCGGCATCTTGTCCAGTATATACCGGGTATCGATAATTGCATACTTCTGGGAAAATCCCAGCATGGCAAATCCCATAAAACAAATGGAAACCAGAATCTTTTTCATATCGATGGAATTTGTGATTAAATGAATTTTTCGGTTATTCCGGCTCAAAGCCCAGCATAAAGGTAAAGCGGGAAGCCGCTTTCAGTCCGGGGTTAAGTGTATTGATCCTGTCCAAACCTATGCCATAATCAAATCCGAGCAATCCGAACATGGGCAGGTAGAAACGCATACCCGCTCCCACGCTGCGGCGAAGCCGGAAGGGATTATAGTCCTTATAATTAAACCAGCCGTTGGCCGCCTCGAAAAAGGTCAGCGCATAAATGGTGCTGCTGGGGTTGGTGACGAGCGGGAACCTCAGTTCGATCTGGTATTTATTAAAGATCGTAAAGAACTGGCTGGCGCTTTGCTGATCGGGGTTGATGGTGGGATCGGAGTTCTGGTACACCGGGTATCCCCTGTGCGCGATGATATCGTATCCCAGCAAACCGAAATTATTGGTAAGACCGGCGTCACCCAACTGGAATCGCTCAAAAGGTGAGTAATCCAGTTTCGGGTTGTAGCGGCCCATGAAACCGTATTTGGCGGCGATCTTCAGCACAAACTGTCTTGTTTTTTCAGCGCCCATGGGTTTACCGAGCGGCACATACCATTCGGCGTTGAATCTCCATTTATGGTATTCGGGATTCTTGTACTTGTTATCCGACTTTTCAATGCTCCGGTTCATCAGCGAATAGGGCGGTGTGAACTGTACGCTGGCCATAAAATTGGAACCGCTTCGCGGGAAAATGGGATCAAAGACCGAAGACCGCTGCAGCGTGATCTTCGCGCTCACGTTATTGGAAACCCCTGTCCGGAAATTCTCGTCGAAGATGGGGTAATTGTTCAGTTTATACCGGGTGAAGTTCAGCGTGTAGATCAGGTTGAAATAATCGTCGGGCCATTTCAGTTGTTTGCCCAGGGCGACGGAAAGCCCGGTCGTTTTCAGGTAATTACTGTCCGATCTCGCGCGGTCGATCTGGCCGAACTGGTTGAACGCATTGGAGAATTTACTGCTGTTGACCCCGATGGTGAATGAATTTCTTTTTTTACCTCCCAGCCAGGGTTCGGTAAATGAGAAATTCAGTGAGCGGTAGGCCCTGCCGTTCGACTGGTAGCGCAGGCTCAGTTTCTGTCCGTCGCCGGTGGGGAGCGGATCCCAGGATGATTTCTTGGTGATATTCTTGATCGAAAAATTATTGAACGTAACGCCCAGCGTACCGGTCAGTCCCACGCCGCCGCCCCAACCGGCCGAAAGTTCCAGCTGATCGGAGGATTTTTCTTCCAGTTTCCAGTTGATATCCACGGTGCCGTCATCCGCGTTGGGAACCACGCCGGGATTGATGGTTTCCTGGTTGAAGTATTGCAGGTTGGCCAGTTCGCGTTGCGAGCGGATCAGGTCCGAGCGGCTGAACAGTTCACCGGGAACAGTCCGGAGTTCCCGTCGCACCACATGGTCCTTGGTCTTTTCATTGCCCGCAATGGTCACGTTCTTGATCCTGGCCTGCGGGCCCTCGGTGATCCGTATTTCATAATCGATCGTGTCGTTATACACAGCGGTCTCCACCGGTTCCGCGCGGAAGAAAAGATACCCGTCATCCATGTACAGTCCGCTGATATCGCCGCCGTCCTGGGAAGCTTCCTTGCCCAGCCGCTTATTCAGCACCGAAATATTATAGATATCGCCTTTGGTGATACCGAGGATCGAATTCAGCACGGAATCGCTGTACTTGGCATTCCCTTTCCAGGAGATATTGCCGAAATAGTATTTGCGGCCTTCATCCACCTTAATATCGACATTGATATTCCCGCTTTTTGTGCGCAGGAGTGTATCATCGAGGATCTGCGCGTCGCGGTAACCGAGTGAATTATAATAATCGAGAATTTTTTCCCGGTCCTCCTCGAACTTCTTGTCATCAAACTTGGCCCCGCTGAGTTTGAACCGGAAATAGGGGTCGATAAGTTTTTTGGTTTTGCTCAGGGATAAAAAGCCCCATTCTTTCAGATACTGGCTGAAGGAAAAAGGTTTGTCTTCACCGTAGGGGCTGGGTTCATTGTCGGGATGCAGGGTGGCCTTGCCCATTTCCTTGGTGCCCTTCAGTTGTTTTTTCAGCCGGAAGTCATCAATATTCTCATTGCCGAAAAAGCGGATATTATCGATCTTCACTTTGCCGCCCTTATCCACGTAGATCGTCATTTCGACCGAATTGACGAATGCCGTATCCGGTTTCTCGTCTATCCTGACGCTCACGTTACGATAGGCTTTTTCCGTAAAAAACTTCGTTGTTTTCTCGATGATCTCGCGGCGGGTGTTCTCGGTAACGATGGTTTGCTTGGCAAGATTGATCTTTCCTAGCAGTTCTTCCACCTGCGATTTTGTGGGACCCACGAATTTGAAGTTGCCCAGGCGGGGTCGTTCCTGCACACTTATTTCCAGCCACACGCGGTCGCCGTCGATACGGGTAACCAGGATCTGTACATTGGAAAATAATTTCTGCCGCCAGAGATTGGCGATGGACTTGCCGAAAATATCCGTTCCCGGGTGCATGAACTTATCGCCGGGCTGAATATTGGCGATAGAAAAAACAATGGAAGAATCAAGGTACCGAACCCCGGTTACCTCCACCCCGGCAACGGTGTATTCCCGGGGGATCCGGGCGTTCTGCCATTCGATTAATTTCGGATCCACCGAAGTGGGTTTGGTAGTATCTTCCTGGGCGTTTAGGGCAAGAAAAGAACCGACCGTCATCAACAGGGCAGCACTAAACCTTCGTAAAAATCGTTGCATGGGTATTTGTTCTGGTTGTCTTAACCTCCTCCGGAAGACCTAAGCGGCTAATTTTCTTTTATTTATAAACGGCACAATGGTTGAACCGGCGGCAAAATAACGGTAAATATTTGAAGTCTTTGTTAAAGAAAACGAGAAATCAGTCGACAGTCGAAAGTCCACAGTCCGCAGTCGACAGTCTACAGCCTACAGTCGGCAGTCTACAGTCTACAGTCGGCAGTCCGTAGTGAGCTTTTAGTGAATGGTGGTTTGAAGTGATTTTTGGCGTATGTATTCACTTTTATCAGAGCACCAAAAAACTGTCTGATTTTCCCGGTTCCGGTCTTCCTATCCGTTGTTTTGCTGATAATATCCGACTGTTGATTCTGATCGCGAACTGAGGACTGTGGACTGTCGACTGTTGACTGTCAGCCTGTTACCCAACCACCTGCTCACTCGTTTTCCCAAACCTCCTCTCCCGGCTCTGGTAGTCCAGGATGGCTTCGTAGAGATTTTCCTTACGGAAATCAGGCCAGCGCACATTGGTGAAATAGAGTTCGGCATAGGCGAGCTGGTAGAGCAGGAAATTGCTGATCCGGAATTCGCCGCTGGTGCGGATCATGAGTTCAGGGTCGGGGAAACCGCTGGTGCATAGGTAGCGCTGAAGGGTGTCCTGGTCGATGGCTTCTACCTGCAGTCGTCCCTGTTTTACTTCGTAGGCAATGTTCTTTACGGCATTGAGCAGTTCCCAGCGGCCGCTGTAGCTCAGGGCCATGATGAGGTTGAGCCCGGTATTTTCCTTCGTCATTTCAAGCGCTTCATTCAGTTCATTCCGGGCATAGTCGGGGAGCATGCTCATGTCGCCGATCACATGCAGGCGAATATTGTTCCTGTCCAGGCTTTCCACTTCATTGTGGATGGTCTTTACCAGGAGTTCCATCAGACCCACCACTTCGTATTCGGGACGATCCCAGTTTTCGGTCGAAAAGGCATAGAGTGTGAGGTATTCCACGCCCAGTTCGGCGCAGCCTTCCACGATATTGCGCACGCTTTCCACCCCGTGGAAATGACCGAAGAGACGGTCCTCTCCCTTTTCTTTTGCCCAGCGTCCGTTGCCATCCATGATGATGGCGATATGACGGGGCAGATTCTCTTTATCGATATGCTGAAGTAGTTCCGACATGGATAACCGGGGCACAAAGTTACCATGGATTCACCGCAATCAAAAGAAAGGTTTTCTTAAAAGAATTGCCGGGTAGACGGGAAGGCGGAAAGAAATAAAATCGGGTTTCTCTTTCCGTCTTACCGTCTTACCGGCAAAAAAATCGGCAATAGTCTAGTTTCTGCCCCAAACGGCCACTCTCGATTTGCCGCGGGCGAAACCCCTTGTCTCGTACCAAAACTCGATTTTGGAGAGATGACGCAGCCCGCCGTTCATATCGATCACCCGGCTTTCGCTACCCGCGTTGAAGCGGTTGCGGAGGGCGACATCCTGCACTTCCCCGTTGTCGAAATGAATTTTCATGTTATACATGCGAAGCGGACCATCGGTCACTTTCAGTTTGATCTGGCGAACATCATCCTTCCAGTTGCCGAAATGGATGACATCATGATCCACCCCAAAGCTCACTTTTTTGTCTTCGAGAAAAAACCAGTCGCCGGCCGTTTGTTTAGCCGGGATAAAAGCGGTGCCGAGTGCAAAAAAGGAAACCAGGGCCAATCCTAAAATTGTTTTTGTCAGGCGCATAAGATTCAGGTGTTAGGTTAAGAAATCAGTTTAATCATAGACCCACCCGGGCAGGAGGTGGTTTAATCACCCTGCTATTTAAACAAAAAACATAACGGGCCGGTAACACCGGGGTGTGATAAAAGGCTTATTTCGCCGTCGGGCATTTGTATGATTGCAGGTTGAACGACACATGGAACATAGCCGTAACGAACTGGTCTTTCTGCTTGCTCATACCGCGGGCACGGCCTTTGATGCCGATGGGATCGCCCAGCTCATAAGAACGGTCGTAAAGGAGAAATCCGTCGGAGGGGCTTCCGTCGGGGTTGGGAGGAAATACGGAGGCATCGGGATAAACAGTGCTCACATCATCCAGGTAATCGGTGCGCGTGAACCGGTGCAATACTTCGAAACCGATATTGATCCGGTCGTTCAACGCGTATTTTACGCCGCCGCCAAACGGAATGCTGATGGCCATGGAACCATAGGTATTGCTTCCCTGCCCTTCGGTGCCGAGGGGGCGCAACTGCACTTTCCTGCCCTGCAGGTAAGCATACGGGTCAAAGCTGAAAACACCCACCCCAAAGGTTATATAAGGAGTAAAACTGAACGCGGGATCGCCCGGCATAAACCGGAAGAAATTGAAATCGCCCTGCAAGGTCAGTTCCCATACCCGGCTGTTGAAGCTCAGGTTCCGGGTCTGCATATACGTGTTATGCGTATTGTATACATCCGAATACCCCAGCTGGGCAAAAGAAGCACCCACCCGTACGGCTATATAGTTACCCAGGTTCTTGCGAAAGAATAGCGAAGCCGCCATTTTGGCCCGGTTCAGCTTGGCCCGGGTGTTCAGATCACCAAAATAATGGCCGGCCCCCACGCCTACGCCAAACTCACCTTCCTGCACTACCGCATCCTGAGCTTTCAGCGTATTAGTGCCTGAAAGACAACCGATAAGGAGAAATACTACCGCGAACAACTTTTTCGTCATAGCGTTAAAATATGGTTCGGAATACAATAGAACGATAAAAGTAGCTATTTTCTTTTATTGCCATGCAATTTTCATCGGGGCTCAATGGAGGACTTTTTCCCTATTCATGAGGCTGAGGAATGAGGGGTCCTGAATCCGCGTTGCCATCCCGGTCAGTTCCGTTTATCCAATCCCCAGGTAAGTTTGTTCTGCAGGGTTTGCAGGAAATTGTTCTCGCTGAGCCGCACCAGGCTGATATCGAAATTTTCTTTTCTTACCGCCAGCTGGATATCCTTGCTGACGATCTCGCGGCGGGAGTCGAGCGCGCAGATGATCTCATCCGAGCGACTCTCGATCGAGAAGGAGATGATATTATTATCCGGTACGATGATGGGTCTGACGTTCAGGTTATGCGGGGCGACCGGCGTGATCACAAAACTCCCCGAATCGGGGAAAACGACCGGGCCGTTACAGCTCAGCGAGTAACCGGTTGAGCCGGTCGGTGTGGCCACGATCAGGCCATCGGCCCAGTATGTGTTCAGGAATTCGCCGTTGAGATAGGTGTGTATCTTGATCATCGGCGCCACATCCCTTTTATGAATGGAAAACTCGTTGAGGGCATAGGGAACATCCCCGAAGAGAGGAACGCTGGCATCCACATGGATCAGCGTTCTTTTATCCACCACGTAGGTGCGGTGGGCGATAGCCTTCACGGCGGTCTTCACATCTTCATGACCGATGCTGGCCAGGAATCCCAGCCGCCCGAAGTTAATACCCATGATTGCGATATGCTTGTTCCGCACCAGGGTGATGGTGTCGAGCAGGGTGCCATCGCCACCGAGACTGATGATAAACTCGATCTCTTCATTCAGATCCGCCGATTCGGTGAAAATATGCGAGGTTTCCGGCAGGGTGATCGTATCCCTGATCTGCTGAAAATAAGGGCCGAAGATCACCGGTTCAATTTTCTGTGCCGCCAGTTCGTCAAAGAAAAGCTGTACATCCCTGCGTTGTCCTTCCTCCAGTACCCGGCTGTAAATTGCTGCCTTCATGTAGTTAAAAAATGGTCTTGCGGTGTAAAAATAGCCCGTTTTGCCCTAACTGGTTGAGTGACCATTCCAGCCTGATCGTGACGTCGTATAATGTAACAATGTCGATTCCCAGTCCGCCGGTGTACAGCATTTTATTGGAAAGCTCGTTCTCTCCCTGCACCGGGTTATAAACATAACCCGTATTGCCGTATACTTTTCCGAAAATGCGGAATGGTATGGCGAGGGGATCCTTCTTTTTTCCCTGTGGTACGCGTACCCTGAAGCGGGTTAGTTCGCGGCTGATCGTTGTCTTTAAAAATCCGCCGGCCACCCCGTCGATCACATTGTATTCGTATCCCTGCAGGTACCTGTCGCCATAGCCCAGGAAACGGCGGTTGAAATAGGGTTGTTCAAAAGGAAGTTTTATGCCTCCGTACAGGTTCAGGTGAAGATAAGTTTTGGGAGCGAGTGACCAGTTGGCCAGGCCCCTGACATCCAGTTGCCAGAGATTGATGGCACTGTTCAGCCCGTTCCGGCTGAGCGATACCTGGGCGGCGTAGCCTTTGGTGGGATAAGGAATATAATCAAGGTTGAACCAGTTCATCGTGTAAAAAATGCTGGGATACCCGATCCGGTTCCTTTCCTTCTTGAAATAAGCGGGGTTCAGCGCCACGATCGTATCATGCACTTCTTCGGAACTGAACCCGATACCGAATGTATGCCGCGTATTGATGGCCGGTCGCCAGGAAACACTGATATGACCATTTATAAAATGCCGTACATAGCGATCGGGATCGTTCAGAAAAACCTGTTTGTCGTTGATGGTATTGTAATTCACCTCCCGGTTCTTGCCCCAGGCGAATCCCATGCCCGCTCCCCATTTCAGGTTCTTATCGATATAGAGCCTGTCGTAACCGAAAGAGACCTGTTTTGTATACCCGTTGATCAGCCAGAGCCTGAATTTATCGTTCCGCCCGGTGGAATTATTATAGGTGAGTTTGGCGCCATAGTTCACCCGGTCGAGGCTTCCCTTTTGTTCCACCAGCCACTGGTTCAGGTTACGGTCTACCGGTTTGAAATAGGGCATGGGAAACAGGTACAATCGCTCCTGCACCTCCACATGAATATTCACTCTTGTGCCTTCATAATCCTTCGCGGAGATGACCGCCTGGTGAAAAAGGGTGGAGTTCATGAGTTGTCGCTGGCCGGTCTCCATCCGTTTCACCAGGTCCCCGGGAGTATAGCTTTGCCCGGCCGCAAAAGGCAGTTCCCGTTCGATGATAAATTTCTTTGTCTTCGAATTCCCGCTGATGATCACTTCCCCGATCGTGTACAGAAACCCGTCGGGCGACGGCGGCGGAGGGCCGGGAGGTTCCGCGTCGGGCTGGGCATGGAGACAGAATGTCTTTAAAAATAAAAACAAAACCGCAAGGCTGTATTTTGGTTGCGACCCCATGCAGGAGGTATCAGTGAGGGACTAAATTACTTTAAAAACAGGAGAATTTACATGAGCATTGATACCCGGAAGTGTCCTCGATTCAAATTAATGAACCACATAGGCACATAGACACATAGATGGAACACATAGAATTTACTATATGTGGTTGCCTATGTGCCTATGTGGTTCAATAAAAATAAATCGAAATATCAAAAAGAGATATTACCTGATTTTAATGGTTCAGGATTTTTTATGCTCACGCTGAATCATGTGTGGAATGCCAGAAAAAGCTATTCGAGTAGAAAAAACCAACCAGGAAATTAATACTCCCTCTTTTTCTCTTTTCCTCCTTAACCTCTTATCTCACATCTTCAGGTAATGCATCAGGTTGTCGTAATTCGTGCGGAGTTCATTGGCGTATTGTTCCTCGCCGAAGAAATATTTGACATTGTATTCGTAGCGCTGGAAAGTGGCGACGATATCGGACACTTCGGGTTTGTTGATGCGGATGGTGACCTGCATCATCCCCGTTTCGGCGTCGTTGGAGGTATTGAGCTGCGTGATCTGCGCGTCGTTGGTCTCTACCAGCTTGCTGATCTCGTTGAAGGAATACTGGTTACTGGGGATTTCCAGCACGATGAGTCCGCCCGGTTCTTTCAGGCTCATGAATTCCGAGGCATAGCGCAGAAGATCATTGTAGGCCACCGTGCCGGTAAGCTCATTGTCTTCGTTCACCACCGGCACCATGCTCAGACCGTTTTCGGCAGCCAGTTGAACGGCTTTTAAAAAATGTTCCTCTTCCTTCACTGAAAAACCGGAAAAAGATTGTTCCAGGGCGGACAACGGCGTATGATCATTCTCCGCCTGCAGCAAATCGTCTTCGCTGAGCATGCCCACATATTTGTCTCCATCCACGATGGGGAGGTGGGAAACCTGGTTTTCCTTCATGAGCTGAAGGGCCTGGTACACCTTGTCGCTGAGGTGCAGGTAAGGAAGGGATTGGGTCAGTAGTTCACGGGTTAACATGGATAGCGGCTTTACAAATAAAAAAGCAGGTACGGTAAGAACTGGAGACAACGCGGATCAGCCAACTGTTGCAGGCTGGTTGAGTTTTTTGAGGAATTTGTGCAAGATCGCATTGAATTCCCCCGGCACTTCCATCATCGGCGCATGCCCGCATTTGTCTACGAAATGCAATTCACTGTTCGGGATCAGTTTGTTAAACTCCCGGGCCACAAAAGGCGGTGTAATGGTATCGTTATTTCCCCATACGAGCAGGGTCGGTTGCTTGATCTGGTTCAGTTCCTCCCCGAGGTTATTGCGGATGGCGCTCTTGGCCAGGGCGATGATCTTGATGGCCTTCATCCGGTTATTGGTGATACTGTACACCTCGTCCACCAGTTCCTTGGTCGCGGTCTTCGGATCATAGAAGGTCAGTTCCGTTTTTTTGCGGATATACTCGTAATCGCCCCGTTTGGGGTAGCTGTCGCCCATGCCGTTCTCAAATAGACCGGAGCTGCCGGTCAGGATCAGCGACTTCACCCTCTCCGGGTGTTTGAGCGTATGCACCAGCGCCACATGCCCGCCGAGTGAGTTGCCGAGAAGGTGAACGTCTTTCAGATCGATCGCTTCGAGGAATTTGTGTACATATTTAGCCAGCCCGCCCACCGACGTGTGCAGTATATCCATCTCCAGGAGTGGAAGCAGGGGCACCACTACCCGGTTATGATGACGGAAATATTCGATCAGGTCCCTGAAATTGCTCAACGCACCGAATAACCCGTGCAGCAGCACAAGGGGCTCCCCGGTACCTTCATCTATGTACCTGAACTTATCATGCTGTTTGATCTCGTACTCCATGGCGGTCAATTCTTTTCGGCAGGTGGCTAATCAATGGCTAAAATAGTCGATTTAGCCCAAAAAACAGGTGATTTTGGAGTGAAAAAGAGGTTGCGTTAACGTTTGTTAGTGCAAATAATGAAAACAGAACGGGAATAAGCTCATGGGGCAATTTGACCAGAAACCCTTTCAAAGAATTCTTCCAGTTCGCCGAACATATCCCGGAACAAAGGGATCAGCGAACCGAAGCCGTTGATGACCTTCGGTCCCCAGGGTTGTATATACTCATAAGTAACGGATTCCTTAATGGTGGCGGGTTGCAGCAACTCCATCTGTTCTGCGTAAAAAAGCAGCACACTGAAGATGAGGGTAAAGATGACCGCGTAGAGCAGCATGCCGGTCAGTTTGTTGAGCCATCCCAGCATCACCACTTCAACGCTGCTTTCGATGGCTTTCGCGCCCAGGCGTATGAGTAATACTACTAAAATAAAAACCACGATAAAGGAGATCAGCGGGAGCCATTCCTCCGCCACATTCACTTCGCTCCCGATCCAGTGCGCCGCCACCACCGAGAGTTTCATCGCGGCCGCCAGCCCGATGACGATCGCCAGCAGTGAGAAAATGCCGATGATCAGTCCCTGCGAGTAGCCCCGGATCAACGCCAGCACGAGTAAAACGGCAAAGAGGATGTCGAGGAGCATGGGTTGGTGTTAGATAAATTTTTGAGTTTTGAGCCGCGAGCTTTGAGCTACGAGCTTCGAGCTCTTCGTTTCCAGTAGTGAACCATATAACATCATGAGCCGACTGTCGACCGTCGACTCCCACCTTCGTTAAAGCTTCGGTGGGCAGGGTGGACTGTCGGCTGTCAACTGCCCCCATCTCCATCAACGAAGCCCCTTACCGGTTAGTATCAAAATGATCCTAATAAAGATTGAAATTTCGGGAATTGAATAAAATACTCAATTTCCAACGATCCGTGCGCCGGGCAGCGACCAACCATACACCATAAACCACAAACCATAAACATTCCGTCATCCCCCCGACAGCAATTCCTTCACCATCACCGAAATGGTTTTTCCGTCCGCCTTTCCGGCAAACTGTTTGGTGGCGGCGCCCATGACTTTTCCCATATCGGCGGGAGAAGATGCGCCAATGGAGGCGATAATTTTTTTTAGCTGGTCTTTCAGTTCATCGGGTGACAGCTGTTTGGGCAGGAATTTTTCAATCACGGCGATCTCTTCTTCCTCCTTTTTGGCCAGGTCGGCCCGGTTCTGCTGTTGAAAGATCTCCAATGAATCTTTACGCTGTTTCACCAGTTTTTGCAGGAGTTTTATTTCATCCTCCTCTTTCAGTTCACCCGATCCTCCCTCCGCTGTTTTGGCCAGCAGGATCGCCGCCTTCACCGCGCGCAGACTACGGAGAGCCGCCTCGTCTTTGGCCAGCATGGCGGCTTTTAGTTCGGTCATGATCTTATTTTCCAGGCTCATGTTTGTGAGTTTATGGTTTATTGTTTATGGTTTATGGTTGAACCCTACAACACAAAGGTCGATTACAGGATGCAAAGATGCCTGGCTGCGAAAAGGTTTATGGTTGGTTTATTGTTTATTGTTTATGGTTTATGGTTATACCCGATTATACAAAGGTCGTTTACAGGATGCCCATTTATGCTAGTGCTTCGGAGAGCACGCACGGCTGCAGACTGTCGGCTGCAGACTGTCGACTGTGGACTGCCGACTGTGGACTGTCGACTGTAGACTGTCGACTGTAGACTGTCGACTGCGGACTGCCGACTGTGAACTGCCGACTGTGAACTGCTAACCCGCCTTATTCTCCTTCAACTGCTTCGCCCTGAAATCTTCGTAGAACTTACGGGCGAACTGTTTCATTTCATCCACCTGTTCGTGGTACTGCGTGGCACGGCCATAGGTGTCGGCCATGGTCATCAGGGTCTGGTAAAAGAAATCGGCCATTTCGTCCACCATCATTTCCTTTGTCCACAGATCGATCCGGAGCGCGGCTTTTTCGGCGCCGTCCCAAAAAGCGATCATCATGGCCTTTGCCTTCTGCGCGTTCTCGGCCGATGTATCCGTGGCGCTCCAGGAAATCGCGGAGGGCACCCGGTTCTCATCGGTCATCACTTCGATATGAATGTTTGATTTACTCATTTTTTTACATTGGTCAGTTTCAATACAAATTATCTTAAAAATCAATTCTTTCAGGTTTTGCCGGGAAGACGGAAAAGCGGAAAGAACTGCATGGCCGGGTAAATTATTTCCCATCTTGCCACCTTTCCGGCAAAAAAATCATTTTAGCGTTTGTTTCAGTCTGTTCAATTATTCACCGAAACTGCTTTTATTGATTCAGCCTGCAAAGTTAACTCAATTCACCTCACGGCATCTCCCATTGACTGCCACAGGAGATCCGCCGTCCTGTCCCAGCTATACTTCGAAACGATTTCCTTCCCTTTTTCAATCAGTCGCCGGCGCAGCGATTCATCCTTGTACAGGCGCATCATCTGTTCGGCGATATCCTGGTAACTGGCCGGGTCGGCGTACAGTGCCGCTTCCCCCGCGATCTCCTGCATGGAAGAACCGGCTGAAGTGATCACGGGCACATCGCATTGCATCGCTTCCAGCACCGGCACCCCGAAACCTTCATACAGGGAAGGATATACCATGGCGTAGGCCGCGCCGGTGAGAGCCGCAAGTTCCTGTTCTTCCAGGTAACCGGTGATCACCACGTCATCCCGGTATTTGTAGTTCTCCAGGCTTTGGATGAAGGACCCGTATTTCCAGGCCAGCCGCCCAGCGATCACCAGTTTCATCCCGCTTTGCTGACGTTTTTTGAAAACAGAAAATGCCTTTAGGAGGTGGATCAGGTTCTTCCGGGGATGGATGGCCCCGGTGTGCAGGAAGAATTCCTTTCCGGCCGTATAGCGCTGTTTCACTTCTTCCTTTTGTTCCAAGGTGACGGGCCGAAAGATCTCTTTAGCGGCGCTATGCACTACGCGTATCTTTTCTTCGCTTATTGAATTGTAATGCGTGAGCATATCTTGTTTTGAGTGTTCAGACACAGTAGCCACCGAAGCCGCTTTTTCGAGAAAGCGCCCGGTATATTTTTTATAGAAACGAAGATGGGACCGATGCAAAAATTCCGGGTAGTGCAGGAAAGCCAGGTCGTGCAGCACCAGGCACTGTGGCACGCGCGTGTTCAGTGAGCAAAAACCGTCGGGAGACACAAAGAGGTCCGCCTTATATTTTTTGAGCAGGGCGGGGACTTTAAAGTCGTACCAGAATTTCCAGAGCAGGGGGTGACGGGCCGGCGGACCGGACACCAGGCCTTCCACATTGGGGGCGAAGAGGAATGACTTGTCAAAGGGCCGGTCAAAGATGAAAATGAACCGGTGTTCGGGGTGATCGCGCGTGATACGGCGGAAGGTCTCCCGTATAAAATAACCATAGCCCTCGAGTGCGTCTTTGAGCAGGAAGCGGGTGTTAACGGCAATGATCATGCTGCGGGCAAAGGTACCCGTTGATGGGTTCATTTACTTCGTAAAAGAACGGTGGATAACCGGGTGCCGGTAACAGAATTAAATGTTTTCCCCTATATCATTCTACTCATATCCCTCAGGTTGAATTTTCAGGAATATTTTCTGTGGATATTCATGAATTACCGGTGTCAAAATGAAGCAGAACTACAATTGACCGGAACCTTGTCGCTGATTAGTTTTACCGTGTGATTCATAAGCGTATCACCCAAACATCAGCTTATGAAAAGAGTCCCCGGAAATCTTGATTTTTTTTGCGATGGACCCCTCATGCTGACAAAAATTACGGAGATACCCTTATTTTATTACAATCTGTCAGGAAAAATTAGTCCCCAATCGGCCGGGTTGGTATCAAATTTGCAGATAATTCAGCCGTTCGAAAACAAGTTCTTTTAATTGGATATAAAGAGTGACAACGGTTCAACGCCACGCTAAACCGCTGTCTTTTAAACATATTCCGGCCTTTGGGCCGAAACATGACATAGTTCCCGGTCAGTTACAGGATGATATTTGGTTGAAGGTTGAGGTAGTAACGAGCCACTGACTGTGTCGATCAACTTTTCTTAAACGACCTCTTAGGTGGAAGAGGATGGTGGCTTGTAAAAGGGGCCTTGGTTCGGGGCCCCTTTCTTTTTCACCCGCCGTAGCCTTGGCGTAGGCGGGTTCACCCCCCGGCCCCCAAACCCCTGCCTTCATTAATATTTCGGCAGGCAGGCCCGCAGGGGGCTTTAGAGTCTGATAGTTCATAGTTTTCCCTTTGCAGTTGCCAGTTACCAGTCTACAGCCTACAGTCTACAGTCTACAGTAGGCAGTTTACAGTCGGCAGCCGGCGAGCAAGTTTTAAGGGGGCTTTTAGAACCCGAAAGCTCTATTTTTCTTTACACTTCCTATTTTGACTCACGATTCACGACTCACGTTTCACTCTTCCGACTTCTTTCAATACATTTGTATTTATGGATGTAGAAAACATGGAATATAACACCACGAGGAACCACCTGATCATGCGGGAATACGGACGGCATGTGCAGAAGATGGTGGAACATATATTAACAATCGAGGATCCCGAGAGGAGGCAGCGGAATGCCCAGGCCGTGATCGAGCTGATGGGTTTTCTGAACCCGCACCTGAAAAACGTGGAGGATTTCCGGCACAAGCTCTGGGATCACCTGTTCCTGATCGCCGATTTCAACCTCGATGTGAAATCACCCTATCCCATTCCCACAAGGGAAACCCTGAAAGCGAAACCCCACCCGCTTCCCTATCCCAAGCGCTACCCCAAATTCTCGCACCTGGGCAAAAACCTGGAAGTGGTGATCGACAAGGCGCTTAAAGAAGAGAACCCTGATAAGCGACTGGGTTTCGCGAACGCCATCGCCTATTACATGAAGCTGGCTTATAACAACTGGCATAAGGAACAGGCGCACGACGACGCCATCCAGAGCGAACTCAGCAGCATCACCGACGGGCAGCTCACCTTTACCAATACGCCATTTGTCAAAGCCTTCCGCCCGCAGCAGGAAGGAAGGGATGGCCGCGGCGGATACGGAAAACGTCCCGGCGGGAAATTCCAGCAACGCGGCGGCGGACGCGGTGACCGAAGGGATAATCGTGGAGGCGGCGGTGGCGGGTTTAAGAAGAAGAGGTATTGAGGGGAATTGGTTAATTAGTTAATTAGGCTTTACAACCCGGGGTTTTCCTATTATTTTTTATTGTTTGTTTTGGGGTGGAAGTTGGTTAACTGGTTAATTAGTTGATTGGTTAATTAGGCTTTACTGCAATTTGTTTTCCTACTGTATTAGACGGTTCCAGTATTTCTCCATTTATTGCCTGCTCTGGCAAGGTTTAAGTTTTTTGATGCATAATACTTGGGGGACCCAATTAACTGTACCC
>CAYRHU010000024.1:0-7611 GCA_964424155.1 uncultured Chitinophaga sp. | reverse complement strand
TCCATTCCGGTCTGAGGACCCAATTAACCAATCCACCAATTAACCAATTAACTTTACCAAGGAAAATTAAAATCCCTTAGTCCACTCCGGATTGAGGACCCAATCAACTAATCAACCAATTAACCACCTCATGCACTCCTTCGAAGTCACAGGCGGGAAAAAACTCCGGGGCGAGATCACCCCGCAGGGCGCGAAGAACGAGGCCCTGCAGGTGATCAGCGCGGTATTGCTTACGCCGGAACGGGTGACGATCGGGAACATTCCCGACATCATCGACGTGAACCTGCTGATCGAACTGCTGGGCGAGATGAATGTGAAGGTGGAACGGGTGAGCCGTGATACCTGTCATTTTACGGCAGCCGATGTGGATATTGATTACCTCCATAGCGCCGCCTACCGGAAAAAAAGCGGGCGGCTGCGTGGCTCGGTGATGCTGGCCGGCCCGATGCTGGGGCGGTTTAAGAAAGCGTTTATTCCCAAACCGGGGGGCGATAAGATCGGTCGCCGGAGACTGGATACTCATATACTGGGTTTTGAAAAACTCGGCGCCTCCTTTGAATACCACGATGAGGATGGATTTTTTCATCTCCACGCGCCGGCATTAAGGGGCGCGCATTTGCTGCTCGATGAACCTTCGGTGACCGGTACCGCCAATATCATCATGGCGGCGGTGATGGCGAAAGGGGTAACCACTATTTACAACGCGGCCTGCGAACCCTATATCCAGCAGCTGTGCCGGATGCTGAACCGGATGGGCGCGAAGATCTCGGGCATTGGCAGTAACCTTTTAACAATTGAAGGAGTGGAACAACTCGGCGGCACCACCCACCGCATGCTCCCCGACATGATCGAAGTGGGATCCTTTATCGGGCTGGCCGCGATGACGCAAAGTGATATGACGATCCGGGGTGCGGGCATCGAACATCTCGGCATCATACCGGACAAGTTCCGTCAGCTCGGGATACAAATGAATTTTTCGGGCGATGACATACATATCCCCGCGCAGGAGATTTACGAGATTCAAACATTCCTCGACGGTTCGGTGATGACCATTTACGATCATCCCTGGCCGGGATTTACACCCGACCTGTTAAGCATCGTTTTGGTCACGGCCATCCAGGCGAAGGGTTCGGTGCTGATCCACCAGAAAATGTTCGAGAGCCGGCTGTTCTTCGTGGACAAGCTGATCGACATGGGCGCGCGGATCGTGCTCTGCGATCCCCACCGCGCCGTGGTGATCGGGCTGGAGCGGGAGCAATCGCTGCGTGGCATCGTGATGAGCAGCCCGGATATCCGCGCCGGCGTGGCCCTGCTGATCGCGGCATTAAGCGCGGAAGGAAAAAGCGTGATCCAGAACATCGAGCAGATCGACCGCGGATACCAGGATATTGACGGCAGATTGAAAAAATTAGGTGCTGATATCAAAAGGGTCGACCAGTAAACTGAATTCTCTTCCTGTACAAAACATCAATTACTGGGAACGCGGATATATGGGATCTAACGGATCATCTTTCTAAAGAGGTGACCAAGTAGCTGATAATCCGCAATTCATGATCACTCTATCCCATCCTGTGAACACACTTGCAATCCAGGTTTAGTTTTTATACTTTTATTTGGGTTTAGTTCCGTTTTGCCTTTTTCATTTTGCCCGGCTATGCCCCATCCATATCTTACCTATGAACCGACCAGTTGCATTTTTCATGCTCCTCCTTTCACTGCCAACCCGGCAGGTGGCCGGCCAGTTACCCCAACCAGGAAAAGATCATATCGACTGGAGTCCATCCATTCCTGTGAATGACGCACTGCATCCCTGTATATCCCATGAAGAATATGCGGGCATCGAAGAAGAGTCAACGAAGAACCGGAAAAGACTGGGACTGGATAAAGTGGCCGGCAGGGAAACGGCCACCTCCCTGCAATGGCCCCTGCGGCCTGCGGCAGGTCAGCAGGACTGCGGTTACTATTTTGTTTCGGCGTTTGTGGACCTGAATGCGGCGGGCGGGCAGATCAGGGACTGGAACTGCGGTACGCGAACCTATGACGGGCACCGGGGCAATGATATTGTTGCCTGGCCCTTTATATGGGATAAGATGGACCGGAATTATACGGAAGTGGTCGCGGCTGCCGCGGGAACCATTATTGCAAAAGCAGATGGAAATTTTGACCGGGTATGCAATCCTACCGGAACGGAACCACTCAATTATATTCATATCCAGCATGCGGACGGATCCACCGCCCTTTACGCGCACCTCAAACGCGGATCGCTTACCGCAAAATCGGTTGGTCAGACGGTTGCCGCGGGAGAACTGCTCGCCACAATCGGCAGTTCGGGTGTATCCAACGGGGCCCACCTTCATTTTGAGGTCAGGAGTGATGGCAATTTCAATAATTATCTCGACCCCGCCTTAGGAGCCTGCAATACGGGCATCGGGGCATCCTGGTGGGCGGCTCAAAAACCCTATGTGGAACCGGAAATAATGAAACTCTCGCTGCACAGCTACTGGCCCTATTTTGCCAGTTGTCCCAATACAACGGACACTACGTATGAAGTGAACAGTTTTGTATCAACGCCGGGGGCACAGGCTGTTTTTCACGCCGCCAGCAAACATGTGCTGACCGGTGACACCTGGAATTTCAGGATCATCAACCCGGATAATTCCACGTTTGACTCCTGGAATTTCACCAGCGCTTCCAACCGAAACACCAGCACGCTTGGTTTCAGCCGGAACCTGCCGGTTGCTCCCGGCACCTATACATTCGAAGGCCGTTTTAATAATATCACCTGTACAAAAACATTTACGGTGCAACTGGCCGTTGGCGTTGGTGATATCAATTATAGCAACGCGATCAGGCTGTTTCCCAACCCAAGCGGTGGAAAATTATTTTTGAAGACCGAGAACCGGGTCCTGATCCGGGAGAGGCCGGAATTATCCTTCTACAATTCTTCCGGGCAAATGATCAAAAAAATATACCTGGCCGCGGAAACAACGGAAACAGACCTGCAAGGGGCGGCCGGCATCTACCTGTACCGCATCAGTAGTGCCGCGGGGAAAACCCTGAGGTCCGGTTTCCTGGTCCTGCAATGACTGTTGCCCGCAGCATTAAAATGTCTTTCCAGGGCGTGGTTGGTTTTATTATTTTTATTCCCGGGGCTAACAAAAAATTTCCCTGCAACCAGGTCTCATGACAAAAGATATTTTTCAGCTCCGCCCGGTTTTAGAAAACGAACGGGTGCTGTTAAGGGCCATCCGCGAAGATGATTTTGAAGCGCTCCTCCCTTTTTCCTTACATGAACCGGATATCTGGAAATACGGGTTACTCACGGCTGCGGGCGAAGAGAACCTGCGCCATTATATCGGCGGCGCGGTGAAAAACATGCAAGATCAGAAGGAATATGTGTTCATTGTGTTTGACAAGGCCGCCGGCCGTTATGCCGGGAGCACGCGGTTTTACGATATCCAGCCCGAATACGCCTCCGCCCAGCTGGGGTATACCTGGTACGGAAAAGAATTTCAGCGTACGGGATTGAACCGGCATTGCAAGTGGCTGCTGCTGACCTATGTTTTTGAAACCTGGGGACTGGAGCGGCTGGAGTTCCGCGCCCATGCGGGTAATACCAAATCCATTGAGGCGATGAAGGCCATCGGCTGCGTGATGGAAGGAACGCTGCGCAGTCATATGCCTACGGTAGACGGCTCCCGCCGCGACAGCGTGGTGTTAAGCATCCTGAAGGAGGAGTGGTTTGGCGGGGTGAAGGATCGGTTGCGGGAAAAAACCCACTGATCATGGTGAATCCACCCGGTATTACAGAACAATCCCCGGTAATTTCCATTGTTAAAAAAGATCAGGGACCCTGTTCTCAAAACCTGATTTCCCAAATTGGGAACTTTTTGGTAATTTTGTAATATCCTTTCATGCGGGTCATAGCGAAAAAGGTTTTGCGTGATTTTTGGGCCAGTCACCCGGATTCGGAGCAGCCGCTTAAATCCTGGTACCGGGAAGCGGAGCATGCGGAATGGAAAAATCCGGCGCAAGTAATCAGAAACTATCCATCAGCCAGTATTTTGCCTGGTAACCGGGTAGTTTTCAATATTAAAGGCAATCGTTACCGGCTTATCGTAAAAATCAATTATCACTACCGGATGCTGTGGATACGATTTGTGGGAACCCATGCCGCCTATGATGTCATTGATGCCACCACCATTTAACGTATGAATATAAAACCCATAAAAACAAAAGCGGATTACCGGAGGGCGTTGGAGCGCCTGGATCAGATCTTCGACGCCCGGCCCGGGACTCCAGAAGGGGACGAACTCGAAGTGCTGGGTATCCTGATCGATACCTGGGAGAAAGAACATTACCCGGTTGATTTTCCCGACCCGGTGGAAGCGATCCGGTTCCGGATGGAGCAGATGGGTTATGGCCAGGCCGACCTGGCCAGTATTATCGGTCTGAAGAGCCGGGCCAGTGAAATCCTGAATAAAAAAAGAAAACTCAATCTTGACATGATCCGCATCCTTCATAAAAAACTGGATATCCCCACCGAAGTGCTGATCCGGGATTATAAAATATAGCTTCCGGCGATATACTAAAGCAGGCTGCAGCAAGTCTCCGGGGCTGATTTTATGGTCGCATGGAATGTTCGCGGAGCGAAGGCGAGTAGCTGAACTTCCTGCAGGAATAATGGTTTGGCGGCGTGAGGGATCTGTTGCGGGAAAAAACCCGCCGTTGAGGTAAATTACACTTGTTTACCGCAGTAAAACAAACCAAACAGGACAATAATGAACGTGCAGCAGCAAATCAAGGAGTATATTCAAAGCCAGCCTGAACCCAAACGTGCTGACATGGAAGCGTTGCACAAACGCATCCTCCAGGTATTGCCAAAAGCCAGATTATGGTTCCTGGACGGCAAGGACGAAAAAGGTAAAACTGTTTCTAATCCAAATATCGGGTATGGGCTTCAGTCCATAAAATATGCAAATGGAAAGACCAAAGCGTTTTATCAAATTGGCATCAGTGCAAATACAACCGGAATCTCCGTTTATATAATGGGCATCGGCGACAAAAAATATTTAGCCCAAACGTATGGCAAAAAATTAGGCAAGGCAAGTGTAACGGGTTATTGCATTAAGTTCAAAACATTGCAGGATATAAATATTGATATACTTGAAGCTGCGATACGGGATGGTTTTGGGCAGACAAAATAAATGGTAGCGGTGAAAACAACGCCGGCAACCGTGAATCCTGCTTTGATCACATGACGGATAAGCCTTACATTTAATGTCAAATGTGTAGGAATGGAAACCGTGGTATTGAAACCCCTGCTGCACCGGGGAAAAGAGTGCATTGGAATTTATTTTGATATTCATTTCAGGATACAGGGCGCATTGCAGAAAACCGGCGCGGTCAAATTCAGCGGTACGCATAAATGCTGGTATGCCCCGCTGAGCAGGGAGAATTACAATAAGATAGTGGCGGCCCTCGAGGGTCTGGCTACTGTTGAACAACATGAACTGCGGCAGTACCTGGAGGATAAAAAGGAGAACAAAGAACAACCCCTGCCTTCTCCCCCAGCAAAACCTGAGGTTACTTTACCCATTGTGACCGGGGAACCCGAACAAAGACCAGCTCCCCTGCCCCCTCGAGGCCGCATCCACGAAGTGAACGCGCATGTGCTGCCGCTGATGAAAGAGCGGCTCCTGTTAAAGGCTTATAGTCCGTCCACGGTGAGAACCTACCTGAACGAAATGAGCCAGCTGCTGCAAACACTTGGTCACCTGCCCGCTGATGAGCTTCGGCCCGAACATTTGCGGCGGTACCTGGTCTATTGTCTTGAAAAACTGAAGCTGACGGAAAACACCCTGCACAGCCGGATCAACGCGCTGAAGTTCTACTATGAACAGGTATTGGGCCGGGAGAAATTTTTTTGGGAGATACCGAGACCCAAAAAACAGTTGCAGTTGCCCCGGTTTTTCAACCAGGATGAGATCGCCGCCATTATCAATGCGGTGGGCAATATAAAACACAAGACCATGCTGATGCTGGCTTATGCCACCGGTATGCGGGTTAGCGAGGTGGTTAGTATCCGGACAAAAGACATTGACAGCAGCCGGATGTGCATTCTCGTCAGGCAGGCCAAAGGTAAAAAAGACAGGATGGTAAAGCTGAGTCCTGTATTGCTGGTGATGCTTCGGGAGTATTCGAAAACCGGAAAACCCGCAAGGGAAGGATATCTTTTCCCGGGCCAGAATAAAGGGGAGCCCTACAGCACCCGGAGTCTGCAGCAGGTAATGGCGGACGCGAAGCAAAAAGCGGGCATATTAAAACCCGGTAGTATCCACGCGCTCCGGCACAGTTTTGCAACCCATTTACTGGATAAAGGAACCGATGTTACGATGATCATGAAACTGCTGGGGCATAATGATATTAAAACAACGCTGCGATACCTGCATGTATCCAACAGGGATATGCTGCAGATCATGAGTCCGCTGGATGATCTTAATCTTGAATAAATAGCATGATGATAAAAAAGGTACACTCCTTTTTCAATTTTATGATTTTGAAAGTTCTCTAAAGACTGCACCTTTAATAATTTGAGCAATATAATTTGCCCTATTTATCAATATTGAAATGTACCAACCAGAAATGATGCAGGGGCTATCCGGCGGTTTTTACGTACGGGCATGGAGATCCTCCTTTCGCCAAAACTCTACTTGGAAATTATACCAATTATTGGTACTTTTAATTAAAGTAAACATTATGGCACGCAATACATCCATTTTATTAGGCGAACACTTCGAGGAATTCATTTCCGCCAGGGTTTCGTCCGGTAAATACAACTCAGCCAGTGAAGTGATCAGAACAGCACTAAGGCTTTTGGAGGCGGAAGAAGCTAAAATGAAAGATCTGAACAAGGCTCTTAACCAGGGTGAGAAGAGCCGGCTGGTGAGGAACTTTGATCCAAAGGCTAATTTGAAGAAGCTGCACAGTAAGTTTTTATGAAAGCATTTCCCTTTGTAATCAGTAAAAAGGCTGTTGCTGATCTTGAAGAAATCTGGTTTTATACGGCCGATAAGTGGTCTGTCGGCCAGGCGGATCGTTATTATAATCTGCTATTTGATGAGATCCATTACATCTGTAAGAATATCAATGCCGGGAAATCAATGGAGCATGTCCGAAGAGGTTACCGGGCTTCAAAGGTCAAATCTCATCTTATTTTCTACCGGGTCGTGAATGAAACGATAGAGGTAATTAGAATTTTACACGAACGAATGGATGTCGAAAACCGGCTTTTCGGGTAAGCGACTACGCACCAATGCGGGCTTTGGGGCATTCCGTTTTACGAAAATATACAGATCATCCACTTTCACTGATAAACTGAAGCCTGAAGTTTGTCGGTTCCTTGCAAAACTTTTAAAACGTCAAGATCCAATTCCAGTTCAGGTAGCAGGCCCTGCAAACTGAACAAAGTTGCCGGCATTGCACCGTCCGGACGTTGTATTTGCGAAAGTATTTCCGGCTAAAACAATTTTTATAAAGCATTGATATTTAAGGAACCCCTAAAAAAAGTGAAAGTTTGTGGCGTCAAATCTTTCGTATATTTATGAGTTA
>CAYRHU010000023.1:0-42214 GCA_964424155.1 uncultured Chitinophaga sp. | reverse complement strand
TGCTGCAAACCATCAAGCACCTGGAGAAGGACCGGTTCCAGACCCGTTCTTTCGCCTACATCGATGTCATTTCCTGGGTGGAAAGCAAAGTATATGATAAAACGATGGCGGATGTGATCCGCGATAAATACCTGGAGAGTAAGCGGAAGTAATCAACAATTTTTTGGCTCACCGGCCCTGAAAATTTATATTGATGTCATGAAACAGCTGTTTGTCTTTCTTCTGCTTCTTCCCGCGGGGGTTACCGCGCAAATCAATCCCAACCGGATACAAATCGCCCGCGACAGCTTCGGGATCCCGCATGTCTTCGCCCCCACCGACCCGGAAGTGGCCTATGGTATCGCCTGGGCGCATGCCGAGGATGATTTTGAAACACTGCAGCTGGTGGTGCTGAGCGGGAAGGCGAAACTGAGCACCGGGCTGGGAAAAAAGGGGGCGGAGGGCGATTACGTGATTCAACTGCTTCGTTGCCGGCAAACGGTGGAAGAGCAATGGCATACGTTAAGTCCTGGCTTTATAGAGCTGATTAAAGGCTATGTCGCCGGTTTGAACGCCTATGCAAAAGCCCATCCTCAACAGGTAAAGTACAAACACGCGTTTCCCTTTGATGAAAAGGATTATATGACGGCGGTGATTTTTTCCATCAGTCTTTTTTGCGGGGTGGATGATGTGATACCTCAAATACTGGGCGGCCGGGTGGCCACGATCCCGGGATTCAGTACGGATGGATCCAATGCCTTCGCCATGAATTCCGTGAAGACCGTCAATGGAGAATCCTTTTTGGCGATCAACGCACACCAGCCCAATACCGGGCCGGTCGCATTTTACGAGGCGCACCTGCAGAGTGAAGAGGGCTGGAATATGCTGGGCGGTCTTTTTCCCGGGGGCTGCATGATTTTCCATGGAACCAATGAATACCTGGGCTGGGCGCATACGATCAATTATATGGATAAGATCGACGTTTACCAGCTGGAAATGAACCCCGCGAAAAAGAACCAGTACCGGTTCGACGGCGAATGGGTGGACCTGGAAGAAAAAAAAGCAAGATTGAAAGTGAAGGGAATTCCCGTTGCCATTGGCAAAAAGATATGGTGGAGCCGGTACGGCCCGACGCTAAAAACAGGTAAAGGGGTATTCGCTATCCGTGTTCCCGCGCTGATGGATATCAAAGCGCTGGAGCAATGGTACCGGATGAATAAGGCAAAAAATTTTTCCGAATTCTATAGCGCGCTCAGCATGACAAGTCTGCCGATGTTCAATATCACCTATGCCGACCGCTACGATACCATCCTATATATCAGTAACGGGAAAATGCCCCGGCGCAACCCCGATTCCGCGTATAACTGGCGCGGCACCCTGCCCGGCAACACATCAGCCACTTTATGGAACAGTTTCAAACCGGTGTCGGAATTACCCCAGTATGTCAATCCCCCTTCAGGCTACCTGTATAACACCAACCACTCTCCTTTTCTCGCAACGGATCCAAAATACAACCTGGACAGCAACCGCGCCGACCGGGCCGACGGTTTTGAGACCTACCATAATAACCGCAGCCTGCGGGTGACCGAGCTCATACCAGGCGATAAAGTGGATTATGAAACGTTTAAAAAAATAAAATTCGATCAGCAGCTTCCCCGGGAATTAAAATATATGTATGACATCGATACCCTATTCAGACTGGATCCGGCTGCTTATCCGGCATTGCAGGAGGTGATCACCAATTTTCAGCAATGGGACAAAAGAGCCTCGGTCGACAGTAAGGGCGCGGCGGTTTTCCTGCTCACTTATTATTACCTGGCCGTCAAGCTTAAGGGCATACCGCCGAGGAAGATCACAAAAGCGGAGGCGGTGGAGACTTATCAGTATGTGCACGATCACATGATGAAACATTTTGGGAAAACAGACCTCGTGCTGGGCGATATTCAAAAACTGGTGAGAGGGGACACGGAGGCACCGGCATGGGGATTTCCTGACGTACTCACGCCTGCTTTTTCAGAACCCTATAAGAACGGGATGAGACGGGTAACCGGGGGTGACGCGTATATCTGTTTTGTACGCTACCCCAAAAACGGGGAATTGCCCAGGATCGAATCCATAAATACATTCGGAGCTTCCATGAACCCGGATTCGCCGCATTACCGGGACCAGATGGATTTGTTTCTCCGTCAACAAACCAAACCCATGACGCTCGACAGGCAGGAAGTGCTGAAAAAAGCCAAATCCGTTTATCATCCCCTGTAAACAAATCGACATTAGAAAAAGAATACCGGTTATTTAAAGTGAAATATCCTGTCATGAAACCAACAGGCCAAACTTTACAGTAATTTGCGTGCAGGACAACCCTTTGCAAAACCGGGGTGCAGCGGATATGAAGGATTATTTACACGGATTGAACGACCGGCAGCGGGAAGCGGTGCTGCATATGGATGGCCCCCTGATGATCGTGGCCGGGGCCGGCAGCGGGAAGACAAAGGTGCTCACCACCCGGGTGGCCCACCTGATGGCTAACGGGGTGGACGCCTTTCGCATACTCGCGCTAACCTTTACCAATAAGGCGGCAAAGGAAATGAAGGAACGGGTGGAGAAGATCCTTGGAAACGGGGAGGCCCGGAACCTGTATATCGGCACTTTTCACTCGGTATTTGCCCGCATTCTGCGTTTTGAAGCTGATAAGATCGGCTATCCACGCCATTTTACCATTTATGACACCGATGACGCGAAGAGCGTAGTGAAAGCGGTGATCAACGAGCTCAATCTCGACGACAAGCATTATAAACCCAATATCGTTTACAACCGGATCTCCGCCGCCAAGAACGCGCTGGTGGGCCCGGAGGAGTACCGGAATGACTATGCGATCCAGCAGGAAGACATGCGGGCCAACCGCCCCGCGATTGGCCAGATCTATGATGCCTACGCGAAACGCTGTTTTAAGAACGGCGCCATGGATTTCGACGACCTGCTGTTGAAATTCTATGAACTGCTGAAGAATGTTCCGGAATGCCTTTCGAAATACCAGCATAAGTTCCGCTATATCCTCATCGACGAGTACCAGGATACAAACCCCGCCCAGTACGAGATCATCAAACTGCTGGGAGCGGTACACGAAAATGTGTGCGTGGTCGGCGACGACGCGCAAAGCATTTATTCCTTCCGTGGCGCCACGATCCAGAATATTCTCCAGTTCCGGAAAGATTATGATGATGTGAAAGTGGTGAAGCTGGAGCAGAACTACCGCAGCACCAAAAGCATCCTGCATGTGGCCAACGAAGTGATCCGGAACAACAAGGGGCAGATCGAAAAAGTATTGTTTACCGAAAACAGCGAGGGAGAAAAGATAAAGCTGGTGCGCACTATGACGGATAACGATGAGGGAAAATTCGTGGCCGACAGCATCCAGGAACAAAAACTCAGGAACCATTACAACAATAAGGATTTCGCGATCCTCTACCGCACCAACGCGCAGAGCCGGGCCTTTGAAGAATCGCTGCGCCGGATGGGCATTCCCTACACGATCTATGGGGGCATCAGCTTTTACCAGCGAAAGGAAATCAAGGACCTCGTGGCCTATCTGCGGCTGATCGTGAACCCGAAGGATGAGGAAGCGCTGAAAAGGGTTATCAATTACCCGGCGCGGGGAATCGGCAAGACCACGGTGGACAAGCTCATCCTTGCCGCCAATACGAATAATATTTCCGTTTGGGAAGTGATGGAGCAGGCCGCGCGATTCGGATTCAAAGCCGGCACCCTGTCCGCGCTCGATGAATTTGTGATCATGATCAAAAGCTTCGCCAGCATGCTGAACAGGCAGAGTGCGTATGAAGTGGCTTTTCATGTGGGCAAGCAAACCAACCTTGTCAAGGAATTATTCAACGATAAAAGCACGGAAGGTATCCAGCGTTATGAGAATATCCAGGAGTTACTGAATTCCATCAAGGAATGGGTGGATGATACCACCAACCGTGCCCTGATTGATGAAGACGGGACCGTGCTGGAAGAATCACAGATACCCGTGGGTGGCAACCAGGCCGGGCTGGCAGCTTACCTGCAACAGATCACCCTGCTGACGGATGCCGATGAAAAGGATCCCGATGCGGATACGGTGAAGCTGATGACGATCCATGCGGCCAAGGGACTTGAGTTCAGCTGCGTTTTCGCGGCGGGACTGGAAGAGATGTTGTTTCCCAGCGCGCTGGCGATCAATACGCGGGAGGAACTGGAAGAAGAAAGGAGATTGTTCTATGTGGCCATCACCCGCGCCAAACAACGGCTTTGGATCACTTATGCCAATACCCGCTACCGTTTCGGTCAGCTGGTGCAGAATGAACCCAGCCGTTTTATCGAAGAAATTCCCGAACAATACCTTGACCGGAGTTTCGCCGGCGGCGGTACCAGGAACCAGGGTGGTACACAGTGGAGCGGCGGAAGCGGGTTTGACCGGATGAAAGGATGGGGGAAGAGCCGGGAGCCGGGAGACTGGAGCCGGGAGTCAAATCCTGTGAAGAAGCAATCGCCTTCGTATCTGTCACCCAAATCACCGGTAAATAAAGTTATTGAGCATACGCCCACAGAAGGCTTTACTCCCAGCGATACATCCAACCTGCAGGCGGGACAGAAAGTGGAACACCAGAAATTCGGATTCGGAGAGGTGATCAAAATGGAAGGGGCCGCGCATAATCCCATCGCCACCGTAAAGTTTGAGCATAACGGTGAAAAAAAGATCATGCTCAATTATGCCAAGCTGAGGATTATCGGGGACTGACCGGTTTCAGATGCTGCAATCCCCTCCCGGGGTGCTTTCCTTTGATCGGGGCAAAAAAAGAAAGGATGTGATCCATATCCGATTGTTCATTATCTGTTGTAAAAAAAGGTTCAGCGAGGATCACTTTCCTGTGCTCAAAATCCAATCCCACCATCAGGATGGGAACACCCGCTTTTTTTGCTATCTGGTAAAAACCTGTTCGCAGCCGGTCCACCTTTTTTCGTGTTCCTTCCGGGGCAAGTCCCAGTGAGAATTCCTCCCGGCTGTTGAACAACCCTACCACCTGTTCCACGATGCCCTGGTTACTGAAACGGTCGACCGGGGTTCCGCCCAGCCAGCGAAACAACCAGCCAAAAGGCCCGTCAAATAATTCTTTTTTGCCCAGGAATTTGATATGACCCGCTTTCAGAACGCTCCGGACGGCCAGTCCCACCACCACATCTCTCCAGCTGGTGTGAGGAGCCACAATGATTAATAATTTCCTGATGGAATAAGGATAAGAACCGGATATTTTCCAGCCATTTATTTTCCACCAGGTTTTCCAAAACAAACGCAGCATGCATAGGAGATATGTATCTAAGATAAGGTATTGCTTTAAAGGTTTCCAACTATTGGTAGTGTCGTGGTTCGGTATGAATGTACCGCATTGCGATTAAAACATACAAGGAAACGGCTCAGGTAAATCAATATTGAATATCCTTTGTGTTACGCTATGTTTTCAATATCCTGTTTGGTTCAAAAAAATGAATTTTCATTTTAAAAAAGACACATCTCAACGTATAATTAATGGAAATCTTTAAAGGAGAGTGTAAAATCACCGGGATTAAAACTCATTGAGCCTCATTCAAAAATGAGTGAGTCCGGGAATATTCAAAAAAAATTTTCTGATTTTTCCACATTCATTAAACCGGCTGGTACGAACCTTGTCTATTAATCACTGCCGCGGAATTGCACCCACCGGTCTTCCGCTGCAGAAAGCCACCACAAGTACCTGCTATTTAGGCAGGAATATAAAAGTATCAATTTAATAAACCGTTCCTTTCGTAAGTGACAGGCATAAAGTCTGTACCATAAATATTTATTTATTCATCAAAAACAATGAGCTATGAAGACAAGTAAAAAAACCATCGCGCTTTCAATCGCCTCGCTGTTCACATCCATCGCGTTCGGACAGTTGAACCTGGGCGTAACATCCGCCACACAGGCGGCCGTTAAGGCAACGGCTGGTACCGGGGCCATATTACAGACCTCGAATGCCGTTTCCGCTACCACACGCAGTACGCTCAGCACCGTTTCCATGACTACAGCCGGTGTTGCTGCCACTACGGGAACTACCGTTACCGCAACAGGTAAGCTGGTGAAGGATATCGGCAGCGATCTGAAAAAGGATCTCGCAGGCAATGCAGACATAAAAGCCGGTTTGGCAGTGAGTCATTCTTCGGAAACAGCCATAGGGACCCGGGGCGGACAAACATCCGTAGGTGCCGGTGCAAGTCATAATAGTTCCGCCGGGGCAGGTATTCATATCAATGGTGAAAAGGTCATTGATAAAACTGATAAGGTTGCAACGGATGTACTGGTAACCGCGGATAACCAGTCGGCTGCCGCTTTGAAAACCGCCAGACAGGTGAACGGACAGGTTCAGTCTGAGATCAAATCCGATGTACAGGCAGCGGGTCAGGCAGCGGCATTGGTAAAACCCAAAGCCGAAGCGGCTGCTGAAGTGAAAACCACAGCGCAGGCGACCGTTTCGAAACAATAATCCGTGTTCTTTTCTATATACAGGACCGCCTGCGTAGCAATGGAGCTTGCGCACAGGGAGCAGGCGGTCCTTTTTTAAACTGCAGGTATGAAAATTAATTCCATCGCAGGAATTCTCCTGGTATTGATCCACGCAGGTACAGGGTTAAAAGCCCAGGAGGATTCATCAGCCGAAAATAATAATCCGGAATTAAGGCTGGGTGCCTTTTACAGCAGCCGGCTGCATTTTTACGGCAGAACGGACAGCCTGCGCAGCAGCGGATTCTTCCCGTTGGCCGAACTGGCCGTCAACCCACATTTTTATATACAGGCAGCCCCGGTATTTGTCATGAATAACGCGACTTCCTTCGAATACGCGGGTACGGTAGCCACGACAGGATTGCGGTTTTACAGGGAACAAAAACACAGCGCCCATATCTACCTGGTAAAGCCGCTGTATAGGGAAAAAAGCCAACTGGTTCAGTCCGCGCTGAAATGGCAGGCGGCGGCTACCTTCACGTGGCTGAATAAAGTACTGAATGTGACCGGGGGTGCCGATATGAAATTCAGCGACAATACGGATTACGGATTTACAGCCGGGCTGGATCATATTTTCCGGAAGCCTTTTTCCGGCGGTTGGATTTTGGTTGCAGATCCCTCCGCCTATGTTAACGCCGGTACGCAGCATTTCACCAAAACCTCCTATAAGAACAGCGGGTTTTTTATTTTGCCCGGGTTACAGCAGCAGGTAACCGAACAAGCGAAAAAGGTCAGCATCCTTTCCTATGAGTTTTCCATACCGCTGGTACTGGTAAAAAATAAATTCCAGCTTCTCTTTATTCCGGCATATGTGATCCCGCAAAACCTGATAACCGTGGAGAACCGGCCGGATCTTTCAGAAAGAGGGAAAGAGATGCCGTATTTCACCACTAGTGTAAAGTGGAGTTTTTAAGGAGCGGGCTGAATTAACAAATTACTTGGCGGTGCGCTGTTATATTTGCCACAGTTTCTGTTACCTCCCTTCCGCCAACCATGTTATCCCACCGACAAAAAAAAAGACTCCTTCGTTATGCGCTCGCAATCCTGTTGTTACTGATGGTAACGACCA
The DNA here is from genome assembly GCA_964424155.1 of uncultured Chitinophaga sp. GTDB lineage: Bacteria > Bacteroidota > Bacteroidia > Chitinophagales > Chitinophagaceae > JJ008. Next base: position 34,607 of record CAYRHU010000023.1, on the reverse strand, counting down.
TTGCCTGGATGATCATTTCCAAAAAGGCCTACCGGAAAGCAAAATTCACCCGCTATCCCGAGTTCGGTATCGCGATACCCGAAAGCTATTCCATTCACGGCATTGATGTGTCCAAGTACCAGTCTGCCATCGCCTGGGAGGAAGTGAAGGCGATGCGCGTCAAACATATCCAGATCGGTTTTGCCTTTATCAAGGCCACAGAAGGAATCGGCAATACTGATCCGCGCTTTGGTCGTAACTGGCGAAAGGCAAAAGAAGCGGGGATTTGCCGGGGAGCCTATCATTTTTTCATAGCGTCGAAGGATGGCAGGATGCAGGCGGAAAATTTTATCAAAAGGGTGGACCTGGAACCGGGCGATCTGCCCCCCGTTCTGGATATCGAACAAATGAACGGAGCAACTGCCGCGGAACTCCGGAAAGAGGCGAAACGCTGGCTGGAAACAGCGGAAGCTTATTACAACGTGCGTCCCATCATTTACACCAATGTAGATTTTTACAACCGTGTGCTGGGCAGCGAATTTGACAGTTACCCACTATGGGTGGCCCATTATTACGAACCGGAGCAGCCACGGATCAAAAGGGGTTGGGTCTTCTGGCAGCACAGCGACGAGGGAAGGGTGAACGGGATCGTACCGAAAGTGGATTTTAATGTTTTCAATGGCGACTCATTGGCCTTTCGGCAATTACTGTTGCGTTGAGAAGGGATGCGCGGCATTTTAATTATTACCTTGCTCTTAATATAACGGTTTATGGAAAGAGGATGGGAACCTGATGTAAAAAAATACCTTCGTAAAGTACTGGGTACGGTCAGCTGGGGATTGCTCTGGCTGATGAGCTGCGCTACGGCGGGTATTTACTTCGAACTGGGTTATAATTCGGGGAAACCGGTTATCTATACGATCCTCTTTTACGTGGCCATGCTGGTCACCCTTTTCCTGCTGATCCGCTTTTTGTACAATACCTGGAAACAGGAATAGGTTTTAATTCTTTGTATCCAGGATCAACGGGGCATTACCCCTGCCCAGGACAATAACCTTTGTATTCGGCGATTTAGCCAGTTCCAGGTTCGCCTTTATCTGCTCGTACTGGAGCTGTTTGTCTGTAAGGCCGGTATTGATAATTCGCTGGTAATCCGCGATACCCTGAGCCTCCACTCTTTTCCTTTCCGCTTCCTGGCGTTCTTTTAGCAGAACAAACTGCATTTTCTGGGCGTCCTGTTCCGCGTTGATCTTTTGTTCGATCGTGGCTTTTACCGACTGGGGCAGCGTGATGTTCCGTACGAGCAGTTGCTCAAGCAGGAGTCCGCGTTTCTTAAAGTCTTCCTCGATACTGCTGAATATGCGCTGCTGAAACTCATCCCGTTTCGAGGAATACAGGGCGATAGCCTCGTAGTATACGGCGTTGTCCCTGATCTTCGTGCGCGTCAGGGGACGGACGATCTTGTCTGTATAATCTTCACCGGTCTCGCGTACCAGTTTAGGTGCTTCCGTGGGCAGCAGTTTATAGAGTACCGTGAGGTCAATGGTCACTTCCAGGCCATCTGAAGTCAGCACCCGGATCGCGTCATCGCTTGTCTGCCGGCCTTCATCATGTACCCCGCTCATGGTATAATTCTGGGTCTTCACATCCAGCCGGCGGATCTCCATCAGGGGATTGATGAAATGAAGTCCGCTGGTCAGGACATCATTTTGCACTTTGCCAAAGAGCTTTTTTACACCGATCTGGCCCGCATCGATCTGGACGATGCTTTTGGTGAGTACACCCGCAACGATCAGCAGCAAAGCGAGGATCCTTGCCACAGCGGCATACCGGTACAGCTGCTCATTTCGCCTGAGGGCGAGCCCGGTGACTAAGACCAGCATGCCCAGGATGATTAATGCCATATAAAATCGTTTTTAAAAGTGAAGTATAACCGCACTGGATCAGCTGCTGTGATCGGCAACGATCACCCAGTGGCCGTTGATTTTTTCAAAAAGCAGGTTATAATGACCGCTGACATCGCCAATGCTCCGTTTCAGAAACCACTTCCCCACCACGAAATAATATTTTTTAGAAAGCCTTTTCACTTTGATGATGTCAAAGGAGAGTTTTCCCATGGCGGCCGTGTCGGGATATCCTTTTTTATAATTGTTCAGCGTATGGGTCCACCCGTAGGTAACTCCGCTCTTCCCCACGAACATCAGCGAATCGTTTTCCCAGTAACCGATCATGAATGATTCCACATCGCCGCGGTTCCAGTCGCGGGTCTGGCGGTCAAGCAATGCGCGGATCTCTTGCTCATCCCTGCTTTGCGCGGCTGCCAGGCCGCTGATCAGCAACAGGAATACGGGCAGGTATTTTTTCATCAACATAATTTTATTCAAGGTAGCGAAAACCGGAGAAGTATCAGTGGTTGCAGTCGTCGGCATGCGCATGATCATGTACCCGGCAGGAGCGGTAATTGATCACATGGGCCGTAACGATCAGGATCACGGCGGGCACCAGCAGCCAGGTGGCATAATGGATGAAGAACTGCTTCAGCACCAGGAACACCATACCCGTGTAGAAAATGGCCAGGGGCAGGAGACTGTGGTGATGTCTGCGAAAACCATGCATGAGTGAATAAGTGCCGATGGCGAGCGCCAACCCGATCATCCCGGCTTCAAAAGCGGTATTATGAATGATATTGATACCGAAAAGGGGCAGAGTGCTCATGAAAAGCGGCAGGAGGGCGCAATGAATGGCACAGGCCAGCGAGGCTCCGATTCCCAGTGCGTCCCAGTTGATCCGTAATCGCATAAAAGAGGGCAAAAATAAGAAAAAGCAACATTGTTGCAAAATTAAAAAGGTTAGGGGTGTTACCTTTGCAGGATAATTCATGCCTATGTCAAGGAAGGGTTGGATCTACCTGGGTTTTTTTACGGCGCTGGTGTTGATCTTTTATTTTGTGCTGACAAAACTGATCCCCGGTTTTTCGGATAAAAAAGTGGCTCCTGTAAGTTTTGTGCGTCCTTTTTCGTTCACGAACCAGGACGGGCAACAGGTAACGCTGAAAGACGTGGAAGGCAAGGTGCATGCGGTGGAGTATTTTTTCACCACCTGTAAGGGGATCTGCCCGAAGATGAACCGGAATATGCGGATGGTGTATGACGCGCTGAAGAACGAAAAGGATTTCCTGATCCTCTCCTATACCTGCGACCCAGAAACCGATTCGGTGGCGAAGATGAAAGCCTTCGCCGACTCCATGCAGGTGGATACGAAAAAATGGATCTTTCTCACCGGGCGCAAAGACAGTCTGTATAATATGGCGCGGATCAGTTATACCATCGATGATCCTGCCAACAACCTGAAAAGCCTGGATGACGATTTCCTGCATACGCAATTCTGGGCGCTGGTCGACAAAAACGGTGACGTCCGCAAGATCTATGACGGACTGAAGGAAAGTGAAGTGAGGCAATTGATCAAAGATGCCGGGAAACTATTGAAAGAGGCGCCGGAAGCGGTACAGCCATAAAATTGAAACCTGTATACAATGGAAACAGCCAGCAAAAGGGAAGCGGTCATAACGAGAACGCTCAAGCGCAATAAACTGAGTATCACAGAAAGCCGGAAAAAGATCCTGCAGCTGTTCCTCGACCACACCGGCGCGCTCGCGCATGGCGATATCGAAAAAAAGGCCGGGGAGAAATTCGACCGGGTTACCGTTTACCGTACCCTGCAGACCTTTGTGGACAAAGGCATCATTCATGCGATTCCCACAGCCGATAATTCGGTTCGCTATGCTCTTTGCAAGGACGAATGTTCCGAAGGACATCACCACGATCACCATGTGCATTTCATCTGCACGGTCTGCCATAAAACCTATTGCCTCGACGATGTGGTCACCCCGGATATACGATTACCCAAAGGTTATTCTCCGAGTCACACGGAAGTAGTAGTGGAAGGGGTGTGTAAGAGTTGTTATCCATCACACCCCCCTGAAGGGGAGACTTAGACCAAAAAATCTTTTCTTTTTCAAATTGTGCTTTAGCTTAAGGTTTCCTTTGAGAAGGCTTGATGCTTTAGTGAATTTTGTTACTAGTGAGCAAATTAGACCTAAGTTCCCCCTTTAGGGGGACAGGGGGTGTGCAGGGGGTAAAAACAAAGCCCCGGTGTAGAAACATCGGGACTTTTTGGTTAAGGCTCTGATTAGTAGCTATTTTAAGCGCATCTGCGCGACTGATCTTATATTCTGAACCAAAAATAGTATCTGCACCCCAGATTTCCGAATTTATGGCATACCACTTTCGTGGTATTTTAGTTAAGCCGGTCCATCTCCGTTTTAACAAACAGCATTAATTCACGTATAGAAGCAGGAGAAAAATCAAATTTCAGCCCGGCAGCCTTAAAAAGTTCGGGTAAAGTCTGGGTGCCCCCCTTTTCCAGGGCCGTTATATAATTGTTAAGCGCCGCACCCGGATCCTTTTTATACTGCTGCCAGAGTCCGATGGCGCCCAGCTGGGCGATCCCGTACTCGATATAATAAAAAGGGACTTCGTATAAATGCAGTTGCCGCTGCCAGGCATAACGGCGGTATTCATCCAGTCCGCTGAAATCGATGACAGGAGATGAAAATTCTTCCAGGATCCGCATCCATTGCCCCGCTCTTTCGGCTTCAGTATGGTTAGGGTTTTCATAGATCCAGTGCTGAAACTTGTCGATCGTGGCGATCCAGGGAAAGATCGTGATCACCCGCTCCAGCTGCTGCTCTTTCGCCCTTTTCAGTTCAACGGCATCGGAAAAGAAAACATCCCAGTGATCCATACTGAACAATTCCATCGTCATGCTGGCCACTTCGGCGATCTCGGTGGGGTATTCCTTGAAACCATTCAGCTCCAGCTTATGCGCGAGAAAGGAATGGATCGCGTGACCGCCCTCGTGCACCATCGTGGTCACATCATCCAGCGTACCCGCCGCATTCATGAAAATAAAGGGAGCGCCGCTTTCCGCCAGGGGACAGTTGTATCCGCCCGGGGCCTTGCCTTTGCGGCTTTCCAGGTCAAGATGACCCATCGCCTTCATTTTTACCAGGCAATCACCGAAAAAACCCATCAGCCGTTTAAAACATTCCACGGTTTTTTGCGTGAGCTCGTCTCCTGATTGGAAGGGCCGGAGCGGCATGGTGCCGGCCGGTTCGGCCTCCACATCCCAGGGACGCAGCGTATCGAGTCCCAGTTTTTTCTTTTTGACTTCGTAAAGCTGGTTCACCAGTGGCATCACGTGCAGTTTCACCGCTTCATGAAACTGGTAGCATTCCTTTTTGGTATAATCAAAGCGACCGAGTTCTTTAAAACGGTAATCACGATAATTGTCAAAACCGGTGTTGAGCGCCACCTGGTGCCTTTTCTGAAGCAGGGAGCTGAAGAGTTTGTTCAGTTCTTCCTTATCCTGCAAACGACGTTCGTTTATTTTCCGGTATACTTCTTCGCGGAGTGCGCGATCGGGGTCTTCCAGGAATTTCGCCGCCTGCTGCAGGGTGTATTCCTGTCCATTTACCGTTACGGTCATCTTGCCGGCAATCACGCCGTATTGCTGCTGCATCACGTTCAGTTCGGCCTGCAGGGGAATATTGGCTTCGCGGAAAAGTTCGATGCTCTTTCTTACATTCCTCAGGTAGGTGAAATATTTTGAGGCGTCAAGTTCATTCGTAAACGGGCTTTCCACCAGTTTTTTATTCAGCCGGTCGGCATAAGGCTGCATCTTCGGCTGGATCTCCATCATGAAAAAATTAAAAGCCTGTTCCAGTTCCTTGTTCTCGGTATCACAGGTCATTTTGATCTGCCGCCAGCAGGCATCTTCACTCACGGCCGCCTCCAGCTCACTGGCATCCTTCAGCCATTGCTCCAGTTCGGCTTTCGACCCGATCGCTCTTTCTTCCAGGTTTTTGAAATAGGGTTCCAGTTCCGCCCAGTTCTTAATGGTAAAATCCGCCGGTAAAAAATGACGGGGCAGCTTTTTAATATCCGCGCTATACTGCATATATGTTATAACGATTTAAATTGGTTTAATATGAGCCTGGAAGAAAAATTTCAATTACCACGAAGGGGAATAATATTCAAGCCCGAAAAACAAGGCCGATCAACCTGACTGACGCTTTTTAATTTTTACAGGATTATTTATCGGGAAAATGTTATTGGGTTCCCGGCTCCACCCAGGCTGTGTCGGGCATGCCCGGTGCTTTTATTCCGTCTTTTTCTTTCTCGAACTCTTTTTCTTAGGTTCTTCTTCCACCGCTTCCTTCACTTCTTCCTCCGCGTCTTCTTCCTCCGGCACTTCACTGAGTTTGATCTCGACAGCATTCTTTTTCAGCTGGTCAAACCATTTCACCATTTTCTTCATGTCGCTGGCATATACTCTTTCAAAATCCATATCGGGGTACACTTTCTCAAAATATTTCCTGACCGCAGCGGCATCCTTTTCATCCGGCAATTTCGCCCCGGCTTTGTCCATCGCGTTCAGCACGTCCACCAGGTTCACGTTATCACGCACCGTATAGATCTCGATGCTTTCCAGGTGGGAAAACTGGTGGATACGACTGGACACGAAACGGGTGGTTTTGTCTTCCAGGGAGCGCAATATGGCTCCATCGGTCTTACTGTTGATCAGCTCGAACAAACCGGGCAGACCGGTCACGGCTACAAGTTTGCTGTATTCCATAAAGTATTAATTCAGGGGCTGCAAGATACTTGAGTTCCGTCAAAACAGCTTCTCAAAAAATTCCCCCCGCACCGAACGTTTTCGTTCTATTTGCCGTCATAATAAGCGAAAAAGCAATAATTTATCCAAAAAACTAGTATGAAAAAGTCATTTATAGCAGCCCTGATCGCTGTATTTGTTATGGTTGGTGCCTCGGCCCAGCCGGGAAGCGGAATGCGCCGCAGCCCCGAGGAGAGAGCAGCGCTTATTCACCAGAAACTGGACAGCGCCTTTAAACTGGAAGCTTCCAAACTGGCAGTGCTGGATACGGCCTTGACCGCTCTTTATAAAGCGCAGGATACCAAGCGCCAGGAACTGATGGCCGGCGGGATGCCCGACCGCGATACCTTTATGGCCGAAATGAAGAAATACACCGACGCCCAGGATGAGATCATCAAAGCCGTAGTGACGGAAGAACAATTCACCATCTGGAAAGAAAAGATCCAGCCATCCATGCGTCCCCAGCGACAGGGTGGCGGCCGTGGTCCGGGAGGGCCCCCGGGCGGAAATAATTAATGGCTGTCGTGATGAAATTGAATCCCTCCTCCTTTCCGGCGGAGGGATTTATTATTATAACTTGTTGTGCGGTTGAATAAGTTGACCGGTGGGCCGGCAACCGGCCGGGTTATCTTGTCTGATGGGAATTAAACCTCGCGCATATGAGAAAACTTATCATTGCATTTGTTTTGATAACGGCAGGAATATCGGGTTTTGCTCAAAAACCCTGTTCCCGGCCCGAATTCCGACAATTTGATTTCTGGCTGGGCGAATGGGAAGCATTTGGCCCGAAAGGAAAAGCCGGCGACAGCCGGATCAGCATCATCCTCGACAGTTGCGTAATACTGGAAGAATGGACCAGCGCTAATTTACAGCAGGGATTCCGTTATGCGGGAAAAAGCTATAATACCTTTAATCTCGCTACGCGTCAATGGCAGCAGACCTGGGTGGATAACACGGGCAATACAACCGAATTTCTCCGGGGCGAGGCCAGCAATGGAAAGATCGTTTTTTACGCGGATCATGTTACAGGTCCTAAGGGAGAGCAATTCATTCGCCGGCTGACTTTTACTCAACTGGATAAGGACAAAGTTCGCCAGTTTTCCGAGCGAAGCATGGACGGCGGCTCTACCTGGAACAACGAATATGACCTGGAATACCGGCGGAAAAAATGAGAGGCTTTGCTGTCATAATAGCCGGTGCTGTTTTACTCTGCAGCCCGGGCTGCCAAAGACACGATGAAAAAAAATATTTCACCGGTACGGTTGATTACACCTATTCCTACAGCAGCGACTCCCTCAACGCTGATTCACTATCCCTATTGCGACCTGGCAAAAGCCGGTTTAGTTACGACACCACAAACTATCAAAGTGTTTTTTGGGGAAGAGATACGATGACCTATTATTATTCCGGGCAAAGGAACCGGTGCATTTCCCGGACCGGAAGCGGGAATGAATTTCAATGCGAGGATTATGGTGTGGTTACTGACCGTGTTTTGTCGGCGCGTTTGTATGATACTGACGAAAAAGTATTGGGTTACGCCTGCCGGGTCCTGGAATTGCAAAAGGGAAATTCCTTCGTGAAGTATTATGTAAGCCGGGAACAGAAACTCAGCCCGTCAACTTACCGGGATCACCGGTCCTTTAACTGGGACGTCTATGGCAGGGAAGCGGATGGCGGACTGATCCTGAAACTCGAGCACCGGTTCCCGCATTTTACCATGCACGGGATCGCCACGAAAGTGCAACAAATTTCAGGCGATTTCAGTGCTTTGGATATAAATGAGGAAGATTGGGAGAAATACTGCCGTCCTCAATGAAATCTCCTGAGAATTAACGGGATGCGGGTTATTCCCATCCGGTACCGGCATTTGCCGTTTGAAAGAGCTTTTCCCGTGATAAGCGGTGTTTATTATCGGGAGAATTTCCTGATCTTTAAAAGGACAAAACCAACCAAACACCGGGACTTTCTTTCTGCCTGAAACGGTCCCGCCACTCAAACTACTTCCAACATGAGACGTATTGCGACTTTCATCCTGGCACTTTTATCCCTGAACGGGTTACATGCGCAAATGGACCTGCCACCCAACGGGGGCAATCCCCGGGCCATGGTAAGCGAGGAAGTGGGGATCACTTCCATTACCATAAAATATTCCAGACCCGATGTGAATAAGCGGGAGGGGAAAATTTATGGTGAGGGCAACCGCGTGCCCTATGGATTTAAAGAATTCAACATTAAGACCGGGAAAACCGAATCCCCCTGGCGGGCCGGGGCTAACGAGGCCACCACCATCAGCTTTGAACACGATATAAAAGTAGAGGGTCGTGATCTGAAAGCCGGTACGTATGCCCTGTTTATGGCGATGGGTCCGGACAAAGTGACGCTGATATTTTCCAAACAGGCGGGAGCCTGGGGTAGTTTTTATTATACAGAAGCGGATGATGTGCTGCGGGTGGATGTAAAACCGGTGACATTGGATAAAAGCGTGGAATGGCTGAAGTATGAATTCATCGAACATGGTGAAAAGCATTGCGTCATCGCCCTGCAATGGGAAAAGTTGTCGGTACCATTCCGGGTGGATGTGGATGTTGACAACATAGTCATCGCCCGGCTCCGGCAGGAAATGACAGGCAATAAAAGCTTTACGCCCGCGCTGGAACTTCAGGCCGCGCAATATTGCCTGAACAGGAACATCAACCTGGAGGAGGCGCTTGCCTGGAGCAAACAAGCCGTGATCGGTCCTGCCGGACAGAGAACCTATATTACTTTTCGCAACCTGGCTGTCGCTTATGAGAAACTGAAACGGATCCCGGAGGCGGACAGCGTGATGACCGAAGCGCTGACCATCGCAACGGCCAACCAGTACACGGCTTACGGACGGCAACTGATCAGCCAGAAAAGGACCGACCGGGCGATGGAGATCTTTAAGGCAAGCGAAAAAAGATACGGCGATGTGTATGGTGTCAACAATGGACTGATGAGCGGGTATTCGGCCAAAGGTGATTTTAAAAATGCCATTAAGCATGCGGAAAAGGCTATGACGCAGGCATCCGACGAGGCCACCCAAAAACAAATCGAAGGATATATCGCAAAACTGAAAGAAGGAAAAGATATCAATTAACTATGGCAGTATTAAAAACTCAAAAAAACAGTGCCCCGGCAGAGGCTTTTCTGAATGCCGTTAAAGACGAGGGAAAACGAAAAGACAGCATGACCCTGCTCTCCCTTTTTAAAAAATTGACAAAGCAAAAGCCGGCCATGTGGGGCGACAGCATCGTGGGATTTGGCAGTTTTCATTACAAATCGGAACGGAGCCGGCAGGAAGGCGATTGGTTCATGACCGGTTTTTCGCCCCGGAAGCAAAACCTCACCGTTTATATTATTCCCGGCTTTTCCCGGTATGAGAAATTGATGAAGAAACTGGGTAAATTCAAGACCGGCGGATCCTGCCTGTATATTAATAAACTGGCGGATGTGGATCTGGCCGTACTGGGGGAACTGGTCAGCGAGGCCTTTTCAGACATGAAGAAAAAATATGAACCAACAGCAGTCAAAAACAAAAAATCATAAACCAAAAACTAGTAACATGAAAAATGCGATAAGCTGGTTCGAGATCCCCACCACCGATATTAACCGGGCCCAGCGATTTTATGAGACCATTTTTAATATCACCATGTCACCGCTGGAAATGGAGAATATCCAGATGCGGATGTTCCCGCTGGAAAACCCGATGGACGGAGTCGGCGGCGCCCTGGTCAGCACTGATGGATTTCACAACCCTTCCGCAACACATGGGCCGCTTATATATCTCAATGGTAACCCCGATGTGCAACAGGTTCTTGACCGGGTGGAAGCCGCCGGCGGAAAGATCCTGGTGCCAAAAACGGAGATCAGTCCCGAGTACGGCTATATGGCTGTATTCACCGATACGGAAGGCAACCGCATCGCCCTTCACTCTGTTCCCGAAAAATACCTGTCATGAGACGATTAGCGGCCGCTTTTATTTTTTCCCTGCCGGTGACGTGGTTTGTTTTATCCTCAACGGACAGGATCAATAATATGCAGGCTTTTCAATGGCTAAGCGGATCCTGGAAAATGAGTACCCCGAGAGGAGCCATTATCGAATCCTGGTCAGTGTTGGATGACAGCACCCTGACCGGTGAAAGCGTCATGATAAAAACCGACGGTGAAAAAAAACAGCTGGAAAATATCCGGCTGGTATTCCGCGAACAATCCTATTACTATATCCCGGTGGCCATCGGGCAGAACAATGACCAGCCGGTGAAATTCAGGATCACCTCCCGGGGGGAAAAAGGATTTGTGGCCGAAAACCCGGATCATGATTTCCCGAAAAGGATCATCTATACCCTGGTGAACAGCGACTCATTGCATGCCGTGGTGGATGACGGGGAAGATGACAGTAAAAAGCGAAGCAGGTTTTATTTTTCAAAAGTAAAGAACTGAGTATGCCGGAATTTGACTGGACACGTTTCACAGTACGGGTACCGGTTAACGCCGATCCCGCCAAACTCTATTGGTGCTGGGCGACGCGGGAAGGGATGGAATACTGGTTTCTTCGCGTATGCGAATATGTCAAGCCCGATGGAGTGAACTATGATCCCGGCGGGTTTGTACAACCCGGCGACCGGTATCGCTGGCTCTGGCATGGCTGGAGTGATGAAGTGGAGGAAAAAGGAGTGATACTCGGGGGCAACGGCAGGAACCGGTTTGCATTCAGCTTTGGAAAAGCGGGCAACTGTACCATTACGATCAAAGAGGAAAAAGGTCAGGTGATGGTTGAGCTGGTACAGGACCAGATTCCCGATGACGAACAGGGTCGTCATTACTGGCATGTCGGGTGCAAAACGGGCTGGACTTTTTATCTCGCAAACCTGAAATCCCTGCTCGAGGGTGGTATTGACCTTCGCAATAGGGATGCGGAACTTCTGAATGTGATCAATTCCTGAAAAATGGCCTACCATGAGAAACTGGCGGATATGACCCGTGAGCTGATTTCGCTCACGCAAAAGAATGTGCAGGAAAAAGCCATGTTCGGCGGACTCTGCTTTATGGTGAATGATAAAATGTGCGTGGGTGTGGAGAAGGATCGCCTGATGGTCAGGCTGGACCACGCCCGTTACGATGAAGCCCTGGAAATGGAAGGATGCCGCCCGATGGATTTTACGGGCAGGGTCATGAAGGGATTTGTCTTTGTGGATGCGGAGGCGGTAACTACGAAAAAGAAACTTTCCTATTGGATCCGGCTGGCGCTGGAATATAACCGGACTGCACCGTTATCCCGGAAAAAAGCGGCGGTCCAAAAGCCGAAGAAGAAATGACATTGGATGCCATTCAGCAGTTCTGCCGCGGGCTGCCCGGGGTAACGGAAGATATCAAATGGGAGCATCATTTATGTTTTAACGTGGGCGGAAAGATGTTCCTGATCACCTCGCCCGATGAATCGCCCGTCAATGCCTCTTTTAAAACTTCGGAGGAAAAATTCGAAGAGCTGACGGAACGCGAGGGGTTTATACCCGCCCCCTACCTGGCGCGGAACAAATGGGTGAAGGTGGATGATATCGGGAGACTGGGGGTAATGGAGGGAAAGGAATTGCTGCAACTTTCCTATAAATTGGTGAGGGAGAAATTACCTAAGAATAAAAGACCATGAGAAAGGTTAGTTGTCAAACGGAGATCAATGTCTCACCCGAAAAAGTCATCCAGGCTTTTACCAACAGCGACAAGCTGAAGGGATGGTGGGGTGTGGAGCGGAGTTTTATTGAGTTAAAACCCGGTGGCATTTACACACTGGCCTGGGGTATCAGCGGGAATGGAATAAAGTATATTTCCACGGGCGTAATCAAACAATATGAGCCGGCCGGCTTCCTTCACATTGGTGATTATATGTACATGAACCCGGAACGTCCCTTCCTGGGGCCGCTGGAGTTATTGATCGAAGTAACCCCAAAGCCCAACGGATCCCTGTTAAAACTGGAGCAGGGCCCCTATCCCCTTAACGCGGGTGAACACTGGGACTGGTATTATGTTGTGGTGAACGATGCCTGGCCCAAAGTGCTGCAAACATTAAAACAATACCTGGAAAATGAAGTTTGAACTGAACCGCTCCTGCGAGATACTGGAAAGAACGCCCTCCGTGCTGAATGAATTACTGTACGGGCTAACTGACGAATGGATCATGAGCAACGAAGGTCCCGAAACTTTTTCGCCATTTGACGTGGTGGGGCATCTCATCCACGGAGAAAAAACGGACTGGGTAGCCCGGGCGAAGATCATTTTGGAAACCGGTCAGGCCAGACCCTTTGAACCCTACGACCGGTTCGCGCAGTTTGAAGAAAGCAGGGGTAAAACCCTGGGGCAGTTACTGGACGAGTTCGCGGCATTGCGGAAAGAGAATGTGAAATGGCTCCAATCGCTTGAGCTAAAGGAAGGGGATCTGGAAAGAAAGGGGATGCACCCTTCGCTCGGGGAAGTCACTCTCCGCAACCTGCTGGCCACCTGGGTGGTACACGATCTTACCCATATCGCGCAGATCACCCGGGTGATGGCCAAACAATACAAGGAAGAGATGGGACCCTGGCCGGCATTTTTCAGGATTCTTGATTTCTGATTTTCAATTCTGTATTATGTTATCCACCTTCAGCTTCTGGATCTGGGGCGCAATCATCGCCCAGCTGCTTTCGGCCCTGGCCCATTCCCTGAGTTTTATCGCCAAACCCAGGCCCGCCAATGAAACCGAAAAGCAGCTCCTGGATCTCATGACCTCGTATAAAATGAACATGGGTGGCGGTATCCGTCGCAACTTTAAAAGCATTTTTACCGGGGTTAGTATTTGTTTTACGCTGATATATATCCTGGGAGCGGCGCTAAACTGGTATTTTATCCGTTCCGGGATAACCCCCTCACTCTGGAAAGGCATCCTGCTTATCGAACTGATCGTATTCGGGGCCGTTTTTCTTTTCCAGGCAAGGCTTACCTTCTGGCCGCCCATAATTGTCACCGGAATAGTTTTTCTTTTCCTCGCAGGTGCTTATCTTACTACTACATAAACATAATATGCAATCCAAAGCAACCACACCTGAGGCCTACCTGGCTGAGTTACCGGAAGAAAGGCAAAAAGCCATCGCCAAACTTCGTTCCGTCATAAAGAAGAATCTCCCTAAAGGATTTAAGGAAGGCATGGGTTATGGCATGCTGGGTTACAGCGTTCCGCATTCGATATACCCCCCGGGCTATCATTGCGATCCCAAACTCCCCTTGCCCTTTATGGGGGTCGCTTCCCAGAAACATTTTATCGCTGTTTATCATATGGGCGTTTACAGCATGCCCGATCTGAAAAAGTGGTTTGTAAAAGAGCATGCGAAAGCCTCGCCAAGGAAACTGGACATGGGCAAGAGTTGCATGCGCTATAAAAAGCCGGAGGATATCCCCTATGAACTGATCGGCCAGCTTGCTTCAAAGATCACACCCGATGAATGGATAAAATATTATGAAAAGGCGTTAAAGCGTTAATGGCAATACGATTTGCAAGAGTATGATTTACCGCCTGTACAAACCCGGACCGCCTTTATCACAGTACATCGATTTTTTCTTTTACTATGAAGGGTATGCATCGGGACATATGATCGAAAAACTGCTCCCCGATGGCTCGGTCGATCTGTTGATCGACCTGACGGATTCCCCGAAGAAACTCTATCATGACGAAGAGGGAAGACATTTCACCACGCTGAAAAAGAGCTGGATCTCCGGTATGAAAACCGATTATATCCTGATCGACGCTTCGGTTTCCAATATGATCGGGGTGCATTTTAAACCCGGAGGCTGTTATCCCTTTGTTGATTGCCAGATGTCGGAACTCAACAACTTCACCTTGCAGCTGAATGAATTGTGGGGACGCAGCGCCGACTTGCTACGCGAAGCCGTTTTGGAAGAACCGCGAATCGAAAACAGGTTTGGCATCCTTGAAAAATACCTGCTTGAAAAAGGAAAAAATAATCTGGAGACCCACCCGCTGGTGGAGTATTCCGTAGGCCAGCTCGTGCGCTCCCCGCAAATGTGGACCATCCGGGATCTTTCGGTAAAAACGGGGGTCACCCCCAAGCACCTCATCACCCTGTTCAGGAAATATGTGGGGCTGACCCCCAAAATGTTTTCCAGGATCCATAAATTCCAGATGGTGATCCAGCTGATCGGGCAGGCGCAAAAGATCGACTGGGCCGCCCTCGCTTATGAATGCGGTTATTTTGACCAGGCGCATTTCATTAAGGAGTTCCGGGATTTTTCCGGGCTGAACCCCGTCTCTTACCTTGACAAAAGAGGTCCGTACATGAATTATTTACCGGTGGCCTGAGTGGTTAATTTTATACAATACCGGTAAAACGGATTTCAATAATTTTCCATCCTAAAATCAATATAATTATGAGCAGTGAAGCAGTCGACAAAGCCACGCAGACCCAGATCGCCAATATTGAAAAGAATACGGGAAAAAAACTGGATGAATGGATCTCTATTGTCAATAAGTCCGGGTTTGCCAAACACGGCGAACTGGTGAATTTCCTCAAAGAAAAACACGGGTTCACACATGGCAATGCCAACGTGGTGGTTCATTTCGCCAAACAATCCCATGCGGGCGCCGCTGAAAACAGCGATGACCTCATCACCGCGCAATACAGGGGAAAGGAGAACCTGAAACCCTGGTATGACAGGATCATGGCGGAAATAAACCAATTCGGGAAGGATGTGGAAGTGGCGCCTAAGAAAGCCTACGTGAGCCTGCGCCGCAAAAAGCAATTCGCCCTGATACAACCCTCCACGAAGGACCGTCTCGATGTCGGGCTGAACATAAAAGGCGTGACGCCAACCGGAGTAGCCATCGCCTCAGGAAGCTGGAACGCCATGTGCACACACCGGATAAAAGTGGAGGATGTAAAGGCAATAGGGAAAGAATTGTTCAACTGGTTAAAACAGGCCTATGACCAGGCCGGATAAATTTAATGATATGATTAAGTATTTCGCTCTATTCATATCTGTATTCCTGTATACGGGGTGGGCAGCACAGGGACAAAACAGTAAGTATAAAATTGTTTATAATGTACTCGAAGACCGGGAAAAGGATAATTACGAGATATACAGTATGAACATGGACGGCACGGGTAAAAAGAATATCACGAATACGCCCGGTGTGGAATGGGTCTATTATGCGCAGGGCGATAAAGTGTATTTTATCAGTGATAAGGATACCTGCCACCGCTGTTATTTCCTGTATGAAATGGATGCGGAGGGCAATAACATGCGGCGAATCACCGACCTGCAGCTGGAAGACAGCTGGATGGGGAGCCGCAACGAAGCCGGGGAGATGATCGTTCTCGGGCGCCAGGGAAAATGGCGGGCGCAGTTATTCCTGGTGAACCTGCAGAATGGTAGTTACAAACAGGTCACCCACGACACCATTTCCACCAAAAGAGATCCGATCTTTCTGCCCGGCGGTAAAGAGATCGTGATGGCTTACCGCCCTGATAAGAACCTGCGCCGGACGGTTCCCGATGAGCTGTGGAAATTCACCCTGGAGGAAAACGCGGACGGATCGGTTCGCCTGGGTGAAAGTAAATCACAGCTCACTCATTTCCCCAAACAGGACACCACCACGCAGTGGTTCGAGTACCACGCGGGTCCGCCGCAATGGAACAGCCGCTACCGGTTCATCAGTTATTTGTCGAAACAGCAGCGGCAAACACAGATCTATGCAGTTAACTCCAACGGCAAAAAGCAATGGCAGATCACATCCGGAGAACGCAGCAGCGGCTGGCATAGCTGGAGCGATGACGGGCGCTGGCTGGTCATGGACCGCTCCACCCATGAAGGAAAGGAATTTGATATCTACCTCATGAACTATAAAACCAAAAAACTCACCCGTCTCACCGATGATCCCAAAACGGAGCAGGCGCCCGTGATCGTAAGAACAAGGCAGTGATCCTTTTCAGCCGGCTGGTGATTTGTTTATTCCATAAAACAACTTTTCGGGCCGCCTGTCATAATTGGCTGCCATTATCGCCTGATTCCGTGTTAACTTCTCTCCGGTAAAATTTTAAAACCGGAATATGAGAAGCATACATTTGTTGTTTTCTGCAGTGATCATGCTTATCACTGTAAACCTCAACGCGCAGAGCATTATCGTATCTCCCCAATGGGTGAATGATAACCTGAACGATCCCGACCTGGTCATCGTACAGACAGGTTTCCTGAAAATGGATTATAAAAAGGAGCATATCCGGGGTGCGCGGTTCCTTTGGCCGGATTGGTTAACGGCTAATTCACCCGAAGGCACCTATAATCCACCGGATGCCGGGACTGGGACTAAGGTCCTCCAGGACCTGGGCATTAATAAAAACTCAAAAATTGTATTATGTCATAATTACAGCGATGTGAGCATCACCGCGAGAATGTTCCTGACCTTCGAATACCTGGGCCTGAAAGACAGGGTGTATTATTTGAACGGCGGGTTGGTGGCCTGGAAAAAAGCAGGTTTCCCCGTAACCCATGAGGTGCCGGTTTATAAGAAGGGAAATTTTGTGGCAACCATAAACAACCCGGTCCTGGTGGACAGGGATTATGTTATGCAGGCATTAAAATCCAAATCATCTGAAATTGTGGATGCGAGGATTAAACGTTTTTATGACGGCGATCCTACGGGGAATCCCAGGGACGGGCATATCGCCGGGGCGCTGAATCTCCCTTACCCGGATATGATCGATGCAACCAACAGTATTAAACCGGCCGACTCCCTGCTCCATAATTTCCAGAAAGTGCTTCCGGACAAATCGAAGGAGATCGTCACTTATTGTTTTATCGGTCAGACGGCCAGCGTGATCTACCTGACCGGCCGGTCGCTGGGCTATAATGTCAAACTATACGATGGCTCGATGCAGGAATGGAGCCGGTTGCCGGAACTGCCGATGGAAAAAACGAATAAATAAAAGAGATTAAAAAACCCTGAAGCGATTCAGGGTTTTTAGTGTTATTTATTTCTTCCTCGTCATCTTCATCTCCATCGTTTTCATTTGCTCGCCCGTTTGCGGATCCGGGCCGTACATTTCCATCAAATGGTTGTTATCATCGATGAATTTGAACACTTCCTTCATTTCGCATTCCAGTCCGTTGGCGGGATTGGTGTACTTGCCGGTGAGCGTCATGGATTTCGTGGCCTCATCCCAGGGGCCTTCCATGACCATGATCCCCGTTCCCATATTATCGATCCAGGTGCTAACATATACTTTTTTGTAATTGTCATAAGCCGTTGTGCTTTGGCCGACGAACGGTGCGCCCATGAAGTCTCCTGTGAAATCAGAAACCTGGTAACGGCCATCCAACACCATTTTATTTACCATGCTGGCTTTACTGGTCATTGGTGGAGCGCCCTTGGCCATCCAGCTGGTCACTTCGGCATCCCAGGCGCCATCCGCGGCGGCCATTCGTTTATGCGCATCCCCGGGGGCGGCATAGTCCATCCAGGCTTTCATCGCGGCAGCCGAATCAACCGGGATCCAGGCTTTTTCTTTTCCATCAGCAGGGGCCACGGTTTCCCCGGCCGGTTTATCATCTTTTTTCTCGTTGTTGCATGCGGCAAAAAGAACAGCCGCAGCGCAGAAGGCTATCAGTTTTTGTTTCATAAAAAAAATTTAAGGATATAAGGTACAAACTCCCGCGAAGCGGGCAAAAAAAAATGGGATAAACTGCATCGGGAGGACGATGAATTCCTGTCGTCAGGATAACTGACTGGTTTTTATCCGCATTACCGTGGCAATGCTCCGGGCTCTTTCTTTGGCAATGAAGGCGGTTTCTCCTTCAAACAGCTCGTCCACCGTTTCATTGAAATGGCGGAGCCAGGTCTCGAAATGCTCCGGGGTAAAGGGGGAACGACGGTGCAGGTCGAGATGCGGCTGCATGGCGTTCTTCCGGTACGTGTCGGATCCGAATAAAACGGAATCCCAGAAATCCACCAGCACGGGGAGGTGATGTGTCAGGCGGATCTTCGCGATATCTGTGAAAAAAAAACTGATGGAAGGATCGGCCAGTAACTTTTCATAGAACCGGGTGACTAGCAATAACAGATCTTCTCGGTTCTCTATATCATTTTTCACAGGCATTATAAAACATTTCATTCATTTATCTGCGTGAACAACCGCTCCGCATCTTCTTTATGGAAGAGCTGGGTGCCTTCATTCATGGTAGCGGCGCTGCCGCAGGCAACTCCGAAACGAATGGCCTCCCGCAGGGTCATGTTGTTTTGGAGGGAATGCGTGATCCCCGCCACCATACTGTCTCCGGCACCCACGGTGCTTTTCTTTTCCACCTCAGGGGCATCCACAAAATACCGTTTGTCCTGTGTCACCAGCCAGGCGCCTTCCGCGCCCATGGAAACAACTATAATTTCGGCAAAGCCGTCCGAAATGGCCTGTTGCGCCGCATCGGGTATCTCTTCCTTTACCATCCATTCCACGTTCAGCATTTTGCAAAGCTCGCCGGTGTTGGGTTTGATCATGTATGCTTTCTTTCCCTTCAATGCCTGAAGGGCCGAACCGCTGGTATCCACGATGCAACGGGCGCCAACCGCTGCGGCGTTCTTCACGATGAGCCCGTAAAAATAATCCGGCAGACCGGGCGGGAGGCTGCCGCTGGCCACCACATAGGAAGGGGCGAAGGAGCGGATCTGGTCCACCAGCGTTTTGACGGTGGATTCCGCCACTTCCCGCCCGGGAAATACAAAACGGTATTGCTTATTGGTGGAGGTTTCCAGCACCACCCAGTTCTCCCGCGTCTCCTCTTTCGTATCCACCGCGTGGAAGAGGATCCCTTCCTCTTTCAGCAGCGCGCACAACATGTTCCCGTTATGCCCTCCTGCGGGAAAAAGGGCCACAGAGGGGGTTCCCAGTTTTTGCAGGGCCTTGCTCACATTGATACCGCCGCCGCCGGGTTCGTTCACGATTTCCGCGCACCGCAGCTTGCTCTCCGGTTTGATTACATCCACCTTCGAGCTTTTGTCTATACAGGGGTTAAGTGTAACGGTCAGTATCATGCGAAATACGGGTTAATGCGCCTCGAGCCAGTTTTTGCCCTCCCCGCATTCCGCGATCACCGGCACTTTATGCGGGAGAGGAAGGGCCGACTGCATATTTTCAATGACAAGCGGCTTCAGCTCTTTCACTTCTGTTTTTACCGCGTCAAAAACCAGTTCGTCATGCACCTGCAACAGCATCTTGCTTTGCATTTTCTCCTTTTTCATCGCCGCGTGAATTTTTTTCATTGCCAGCTTGATCATATCGGCCGCGGTGCCCTGGATGGGGGAATTGATGGCGTTCCGTTCCGCGAACCCCCGTACCGTAAAATTGGCGGAGTTGATATCGCGCAGCCAGCGTTTGCGCCCCATCAGCGTTTCCACATAACCATTCTCCCGGGCGAAATTGATCGTATCATCCATGTATTGCTGGATACCCGGGAACTGTTTTTTATAATTGTCGATGATCTCTTTGGCCTCGGTGCGGCTGATGCCGAGGTTATCGGCCAGGCCGAAGGCGCCCTGCCCGTAAATGATCCCGAAGTTCACGCTCTTGGCCTTATAACGCATTTCCTTTGTTACTTCTTTTTCATCCACATTGTACACCCTTGAGGCCGTGGCCGTATGAATATCCGTACCATCCTTAAAGGCCTTGCACATATTCTTATCCCCGCTGATGGCGGCTACGATCCTCAGTTCGATCTGCGAGTAATCGGCGGATAATAGTACATGCTTATTGTCGCGCGGAATAAATGCTTTTCGTATTTCCTTTCCCCTGTCCGTGCGCACGGGGATGTTCTGCAGGTTCGGATTGTTGCTCGCCAGCCGTCCCGTAACGGCCACGGCCTGCCCATAGGTGGTATGCACTCTTCCCGTTTTCCGGTTGATCAGCTGCGGGAGTGAATCCACATAGGTCGATTTTAGTTTTGTGAGTTCTCGGAAGGCCAGGATATCATCTACGATGGGGTTGCCACGGGCAGCCAGCTTCAGCAGCACATCTTCACCGGTCTGGTACTGACCAGTCTTTGTTTTCTTGGCGGAAGGATCCAGTTTCAGTTTGTCGAACAACACTTCGCCCAGCTGTTTGGGAGAGGCCAGGTTAAAACGCACACCCGCCTGTTTGTATACGCTTTCTTCCGCTTTTTTCGCTTCCTTCTCCAGTTCTTTCGAGTAGTCATTCAGGAAGTTCACGTCCACTTTGATGCCTTCATATTCCATATCCACCAGCACTTTCACCAGCGGATTTTCCACTTCATTAAAAACCTTCTCCACTTCTTTTTGTTTCAACAGCGGGACGAATACTTTTTTCAGCTGGAGGGTGATATCCGCGTCTTCCCCGGCGTATTCTTTTACTTTTTCGATCTCCACATCCCGCATGGTGCCCTGGGTCTTCCCCTTTTTCCCGATCAGTTCTTCGATATGTACCGGCTCATAGCCGAGAAATTTTTCGCTCAGCAGATCCATGCTTCTTTTCCCGTCGGGTTCGATCACGTAATGTGCGAGCATGGTGTCGAAGATATCCCCGGCCGGTTCCACCCCATACCATTTCAGGATCAGCAGGTCGTATTTGGTGTTCTGGCCGATCCATGTTTTCTTTTTATCGGCGAACAGGGGTTCGAACAGCGCAAGGATTTCTTTTGTTCTTTTTTGATCCGCGGGACAGGGCACATAAAAGGCTTCCCCGGGTGTTACCGAAAAACTCAGTCCCACCAGTTCTGCGTCATTCGCGTCGATCCCCGTAGTCTCCGTATCAAAACAGATCTCGGCGTGTTTCTTCATCTCCGTCACCAGCTTCTTTATCGCCGCATCACCCTCCACCACCTGGTAGTCATGTGGCGTATTATGAATATTTTTATCCACTACCAATGTTCCATTCTGGTCTTCATCAGTACTCCCCGCTACCGGCCACGGACTGTCGGTTGTAGACTGCTGACTGTCGACTGTCGCCCCCCGGCTCTCAATAACATTCCCGAATAAATCCGTCTGCACCCCCTGCGGTATCTCCTTCTCCACCACTCCTCTTGACGCGGTTCCTATTGAAAAATCATCACCGAGCAATCTTTTGCCCAGCGTTTTAAATTCCAGTTCAGCAAAAACCTGTTTCAGTTTTTCCTTATCCCATTCTTTCAGTTTGAAATCTTCCACATGAAATTCAACGGGGGCATCGGTGATGATCGTAGCGAGTTTTTTGGAAAGAAGGGCCATTTCTTTTCCTTTCTTCACTTTTTCACCCATCGCTCCTTTGATATTATCGGCGTTCTTTAATGTGTTTTCCAGCGATCCGTATTCGGCCAGGAATTTCGCGGCCGTCTTCTCTCCCACTCCCGGAATACCGGGAATATTATCCACCGCGTCACCCATCATCCCCAGCATGTCCACCACCTGGTCCACCGATTTGATATTCCATTTGGCACACACTTCTTCAGGACCCATGATCTCCACATCGTTGCCCTGGTAGGAGGGTTTGTAGATCTTGATTTTTTTGGAGACCAGTTGTCCGTAATCCTTATCAGGGGTGACCATATACACTTCATAGCCTGCTTTCTCGGCCTGTTTGCTGAGTGTGCCGATCACATCATCGGCCTCGTATCCGTCCACCGCGATGATGGGAATATTAAAGGCTTCAATGATCTTCTTGATATCGGGTACCGCGGCGCTGATGTCCTCGGGGGTTTCCTGCCGGTTGGCCTTATAATCGGCGAAATCGGTATGCCGTTCGGTAGGGGCGGCCGTATCAAAACAAACGGCCATATGCGAGGGCTTTTGCTTATTGATGAGTTCCAGGAGGGTGTTGGTGAAACCAAACTGCGCGTTGGTGTTCTTACCTTTTGAAGTGATCCTGGGATTGCGGATCAGCGCGTAATAGGCCCTGAATACAAGGGCAAAGGCGTCGAGCAGAAAAACCTTTTTTTCCATGCCCCTAAGGTAAAGAAATCAATACAGGCGGAAAGGTAAACAAGAAAGCCCCGGCTCAGGCCGGGGCAGGGGTCTATTTAATTAACGCTACTGTGATTAGTTGATGGACAGTTTCAGCGCGGCGGTGGAGTTTTGTCCGGCCGCGGGGGCGCTGGTCTGTACAGGTGCGGTTTCTTTTTTAGCCGCGGGGTCTCCCTGCACCGTTCCGCTGAAAGCGGCAGTGGTAGACTGGATGGCCGCTGAGTCACCGGCAAAATTCACCGGGGCCTTGTCTTTATGAATAAAATTCAGGTAAAGGGCAAAGAACAGCAGGTTGAACGCAAAGAAATTGGCGATCTTACGAACACGACGTTTCATAACTATTGGATTTACTGGTTTTACAAGAATTGGATTTAGTTCGGTTTCAGTGGCTAAGATATAGAGAGGCTTACCGGGCTGCAAGCGTGGGGTAATTGTTTTTAAGTAAATCGGGCACAAATACCCGGAGGGGGTTCGTAAAACTACGAGTGGTCACTTCTTCATTTCCTCCAGTCTACTCTGCATCAGGAACATCTCATCCCTCAGCCTGGCGGCTTCCATGAAATCCAGGTCACGGGCCGCTTTTTCCATTTCCTTTTTGATCTTGCCGATCGCTTTTTCCAGCTGCGGAATGGTCTTGTATTCCACCTGTTCTTCTTCCGCCGCCACGGTCACCAGGTCCTCATCCGGCGCGAGGGCATAGGGATTAGCGGGATCGTAACCTTTGATATCGAGTACGGAGGTTTGCGCAAATACATCTTTGGTGGATTTGGAAATGGTTTTGGGGGTAATGCCATGTTCCATATTATACGCGATCTGTTTTTCCCTCCGGCGGTTGGTCTCATCAATCGTCTTTTGCATGCTATCCGTCATCTTATCGGCATAAAAGATGACGAGTCCGTCCACGTTCCTGGCCGCCCTTCCCGCTGTCTGCGTCAGTGATTTTTCATTTCGGAGAAATCCTTCCTTGTCGGCATCCAGTATGGCCACCAGGGATACCTCGGGCAGGTCCAGGCCTTCCCGCAGGAGGTTCACACCCACCAGCACGTCGATTTTTCCCAGGCGCAGTTCCCGGAGAATCTCCACTCTCTCCAGCGTATCCACTTCACTGTGGATGTATTTGGATTTGATATTGATCTTGTGCAGGTACTTGTCCATTTCTTCCGCCATGCGTTTGGTCAGCGTGGTCACCAGTACCCGGTCCCCTTTCGTTACCCGTTTATCGATCTCGTCGAGCAGGTCATCGATCTGGTTCACGCTCGGCCGCACTTCGATCGGCGGATCCAGCAAACCGGTGGGCCGCACCACCTGCTCCACCACCACGCCCCCGCATTTCTCCAGTTCATAATCATCCGGCGTGGCGGAAACAAAAATGGTCTGATTGGTCAGCGATTCGAATTCATGAAAATTCAGCGGCCGGTTATCCAAAGCGGATGGAAGCCGAAAACCATAATCCACGAGGATCAGTTTCCGGCTCCTGTCGCCGCCGTACATTCCGCTTACCTGCGGGATGGTCTGGTGACTCTCATCCACCACCAGTAAAAAATCTTTGGGAAAATAATCGAGCAGGCAAAAGGGACGGGTACCGGGTTTGCGCCGGTCGAAAAAACGGGAATAATTCTCGATCCCGTTGCAATAGCCCAGTTCACGGATCATCTCGATATCGTAATTCACGCGTTCCGTGATCCGCTGGGCTTCTATGTATTTCTGCTGGCTTTTGAAATATTCCGCCTGGGCCGCCACTTCGTCCTGTATTTCATAGAGCACCTGCTGGAGAATGTCTTTCGGTGCCACATAGAGATTGGCGGGAAAGATAGCCGCGTTCTCCATCAGCCCGATCCGTTTGCCCGTCACCACATCCATGCTTTCGATTTCTTCGATCTCATCGCCAAAGAAGGTGATGCGGTACCCATAATCCACATAAGGCAGGTTGATATCGACCGTATCGCCTTTCACGCGGAAGCTGCCACGGTTAAAATCGGTCGTGGTCCGGTTGTACAGTGAATTCACCAGCGCGTGCAGGAATCCCTGGCGGGAGATCGTCTGCCCCTTCTGGATACGGATGATCCCGTTTTCGTAGTCAGTGGGATTGCCCATTCCGTAAATACAGCTTACAGAAGCGACGACGATGATATCTCTTCTGCCGCTGAGCAGGCTCGAAGTGGCCCGCAGGCGAAGTTTATCCAGTTCGTCGTTAATGCTCAGGTCCTTTTCGATATATACATCCGATACCGGCAGGTAGGCCTCGGGCTGGTAATAATCATAGTAAGAAACAAAATATTCCACTGCGTTCTCGGGAAAGAACTGCCTGAACTCGCCATAGAGCTGTGCCACCAGCGTTTTATTATGCGTGAGTACCAGCGTGGGACGCTGCGTATTTTGAATCACATTGGCGATAGTAAAAGTCTTTCCGCTCCCGGTCACCCCCAGCAGGGTTTGGTACCGCTCCCCGTCAAGGATCCCTTCCGTCAGTTGCCGGATGGCATCCGGCTGGTCACCGGCGGGGGGAAAGGGTGCGTGGAGGTTGAAGGGCATAAAGTATCCGCCTTTACTGCAATTTAATGAAACCCCCTGTCCCCCCGAAAGAGGAACTTGGCCTACTATGCAAGCTATTATCACATCTAAAAAAGCACTAAGCCTTTCAACAGGGGATCTTGTGCTTTAGGTTTTTTGAAAATTTAAAAGAATTTTCGATCTGGGTCTCCCCTTTAGGGGGGACAGGGGGTTTTATGGCACAAAAAACCCGCCAATCGGCGGGCTGTTAAAATCTTAAAAGAAAAATATCAGAACTCTGCATTAACCGTGATCTTAGGCTCTTCCGCCACCTTCCCTGCCTCAATAGGCTGTCCCGTGATTCCGAAATCTTTCAGCTTGATATCAAAATTCGCGGCCACTTTCAGTTTCCCGTCGGCAACGGTAATCGTTCCTTTTACTTTAACGGGTTGGCTGATCCCTTTAATGATCATATTGCCATCCACTTTGGCTTCATAGGTGCCGTTTTGGTTCCACTTGATCTTTTCGGGTTTTTCGATGGTGCCGGTAAAAATGAATTTCGGGTACTGGGCTGAATTCATCCAGTTGGCCCCGTTAAAATGTTCCTGGATCCTGGGATTAGTGAATGCGAAGTTAGCCACAGCCGCTTCAAAAGCTACAGCGCCGGTCTTCATGTCGATCGATCCGATCACGGTCTTGTTCTCCGCTTTCGGTAAAGCATCCTTCGGGGTAGTGGCATCAAAGGCCACGGTGGCCGAAGTCGTCGTTTTCTTTTGGGCAAACACAGCGCCAGCGGAGAATAACAAAGCCAGGATGAGGGTCGTTTTTTTCATGTCGTTTTTAATTTTTGAAGTGTTGATAGTAGCCCTTTCGGGGTTTAGTTTTTATTGATCGTTGAACGTTTAAAACTGATAAAAGTGATCCCCAGGATCTCGCTGTACACGCTGCCGCTGCAGGATCCCTTCAGGGATACGGAGTCGCCCGTTTGGATACTCTTCACGGCTTCCAGTTGGTCCTTATCAAAGGAGAACACCACATAGGAACCCGTTGAATCCGCCATTTGGATCGTCGTGGTGGAATCCCCCAGCTGTTCCACATGCGTGGCGATCCCGTTCACCACCATGATCTTCTCCCGGTATTTATTATTGGCGGCCGTATCGTTGGTCGCGAATTCCCGGAGCAGACCGGTGGCGTTAACGGTATAGTCAGCCTTTACCTGGTCGGTACGCGTAAAGGTTTCCGCCATGACATATTTTTCTCCCATTTTATAGGCAGCAAAGGCAAGAACCGGACCTAATAAGATCCATCCAAACTTTATTAACCAGATCTTAAGGGGCAACGCTGAAAGGATAAATGCAATGGCTCCAAGCGACGCGGCAAAGGCGGCCGGTTGCAGCATGCCCAGTGCGCTTTTGCCAACGCCCAGGTCAACCAGCGTATGGGTGAAAAGGTAATAGACCGTTACAAGCGAAAGCGTCATCGTGCCTGCGACAAATGCGGGAAGCGTCGCTTTTTTCTCTTGCAGGACTTTAAGTACGGTTACAAGTATAAGTACGGGGATCAGCCAGAAAATATAAAAGCTGAATTCAAACTCGGGGAAAGGATTACCCAGGTTGAAATGGGTTTCAGACAGTTTGAAAAAATTACCTGCGGGCAGGTCATACCCGGCCGGTTTAACCTCTTTCCATGCCACCCAGGGGAGGAAGAAAGAGATCAGCATCAGCACACCGGATCCGATATGGATCCATTTCGCGGTCTTTTTTGAGGTGATAGTACCGGCCATATTGGGTTATAACGGTTCCCTTTACCTATTGGTTGCGGGGACGAAGGACAAATATATGATGTTTAAACATTGAATTTATTTTTTCCCGTAAAATAATTTCATAAAAAAAGAAAAAAACCCTCCCTTTTCCGGGAGGGTTTACTGACTAACCCATCTTAAGTATTTGAAAATAAGTGTTTTATACTGCCTGTATCTCCTTGATCTTTTCCCGGATCTTGCCTTCGATCTCTTTGGCCAGTTCGGGATTATCGACCAGTAACTGTTTCACGGCGTCGCGACCCTGGCCGAGTTTATCATTATTATAACTATACCAGGATCCGCTTTTTTGCACGATGCCCAGTTCAGTACCCATATCAATTATTTCACCTGTTTTAGAGATACCCTCGCCAAAGATGATATCAAACTCCGCGGCGCGGAAAGGAGGGGCCACTTTGTTTTTTACCACTTTCACTTTTACGTGATTACCAATCGCCTCTTCCCCGTCCTTGATCTGGGTCTGGCGGCGGATATCGAGACGGACGGATGCATAGAATTTCAACGCGTTGCCGCCGGTGGTGGTTTCGGGATTCCCGAACATCACCCCTATTTTCTCCCGGAGCTGGTTGATGAAGATGCAGATCGTATTGGTTTTGGAAATGGTAGCCGTTAGTTTACGCAATGCCTGGCTCATCAGTCGCGCGTGCAATCCCATTTTACTGTCGCCCATCTCTCCTTCCAGTTCGCTCTTGGGAACCAGGGCCGCCACCGAGTCGATCACCACCACATCCAGCGCGCCGGAAAGGATCAGCCGGTCGGCGATCTCCAGCGCCTGCTCACCATAATCGGGTTGCGAGATCAGGAGATTGTCCACATCCACGCCCAGTTTTTTCGCATAGTTGCTGTCGAACGCGTGTTCGGCGTCAATAAAGGCGCACATGCCGCCTTTTTTCTGCGCTTCCGCGATCACATGGGTGGCGATGGTGGTCTTACCGGAAGATTCCGGTCCGTATATTTCCACGACCCTTCCGCGGGGAAGACCGCCGATGCCCAGGGCCACATCGAGCCCGATCGATCCGGTGGAGATGACTTCCTGCTGTGTTTCGGCCTTATCGCCCAGCATCATCACACTCCCCTTGCCGTAATCCTTCTCGAGCTTATCCATGGTAAGCTTGAGGGCCTTGAGTTTTTCACTGTTGATGGTTGACATATCTGTGGTTTTATCTGTTTTTGCCATGATCCAAAGTTAGTGGTTCGTATTTCCGTCCTTTAAAAACTAATTAACACTCAAAGCTAATATATTTAGCAATATAAAACTAATATTTTTTGGAAAAAAGGGAAAAAGACCGGGAGAGGTCGTTGTTTTCCGGCAGATCCGGGCTTATATAAATACCCGGTGGCCGGTATGGGGAAAAGCCATAATTGTGCTACTTTTTCATAATGATAATGCGGTGTTTGTCCCGGTTAATATTTGTTGCTGCAGTATTGATCATCCCGCCTTTCACGGCCGCGTCGCAGCAACCGCAGCTCGTTCTCCCCCTGGGCCACGCATCCCTCGTAAAGGCCATCTGTTTCAGTCCCGACAACCGGCTGGTGGTGACCACCGGCGAAGGGGATGAGATGAGCGTAAAAATATGGGAGACGCGCACGGGCAAACTGGTGAAGACCATCGATACGCATTCCGACAGGATCACATCGGCATCTTTCAGTCCCGACGGAAGATACCTGCTGACCACGGCTCACGATCAGCATGCCCTGGTCTGGGATGTTCAATCCGGTGAACTGTACTATGATATTTTTTATAACCCCAACAACTGGATCGAACAGGGTTTTTTTACAGGCGACGGTAATCATGTACTCCTGGTTTCGGATGATGCAATGGAATATTATGATATCCGTAATAAGAAAAGGGTCGCCACTTTGCTGGATACCACTTTCTTCAGAACTGAAAACGATGGGGCAAAATGGAGAATCCGGTATACCTCCTGGGATATGAGTCCCGCGGGGAAAGTTGCCATTACAGCCAATGCCGACAGCAGCATCAGCATCTGGGATCTTACCAAACAAAAAATAATACACCGGCTCAAAGAGGGAAAGACCGGCTATAACCTGTGCGACCTGAATACTGCCGGCGACCGGTTCCTCACCGTTGATACCGATGACAGGATCGTTATCCGCGAAACCCAAACGGGAAAACAAATTCTCTCACTGAATACGGAACAGCGCCTGGTGGCTTTCGCGGACTTCAGTCCCGACGACAAACAAATCATCACGGTAGCCTGTGATAAAACATCAAAGGAATGCGCCATTGAATTATGGGATGCCGGCAGCGGGAAGAAAATTCAATCATTCAACGAACCGAAAGGGTCATTCAGCTATTTGGTAGTGCTCAGTTCCGACGGTAAATCATTGTTAAGCATGTCATCCGACGGAAGGATCCGTCTCTGGGAAACAGCCACCGGCAAATTGCTGAGGATCGTGGCCGAAAAGGAAACGGTTCCCGGTGAAACCAGGACGCTTCAGGGCGAATCGGAACTTCGTTCGGTCGTGGGCGCCTTCAGCGATGACGCAAAGTATATCGTCGCCTCATCGGTCAACAATATTCCTGTCGTACAGGAAACAGCAACCGGGAAAACAGTGGCCAGGCTCGAAGGCGCGTCCACGCTCATTTATAATCCCAGGTACAGCCCTGATGGAAACTATATGGCTTCCGCGGGTCTCGCAAAAGATCTGAGGACCGGAACCCTGCCGGTAGGCGTGGCCGCCATCTGGGATCTCCGGTCCGGGAAACCGATATTCCGGCTTACCGGTCATAATGGACCCATCAGTGAATTGAAATTCAGCAGTGACAGCAAATGGCTGATCACCGCCTCACAGGACAGCACCGCCCGTATTTGGGATGTTCAGACTGGGAAGGAAATCTCCGTATTCGGCGGACACGAGAAAGGAGTCAATAAATGTTTGCTGACGGCGGATAATAAATATCTCGTGACACAAACTTTTTCGGGTATTGCCCGGATCTGGGACACGGAGACCGGGAAGCCCATCGCGGAAGTGAAGCATGATTCGCTCTCTGAAAAAAAGAACGGTATTTATACGACCACCCTCTCCCGGAACGGGAAATACCTCTATACCGTTTTCTACGATAATTATATAGGCCGGATTACCGACGTAGCGACGGGCAAAACCCTGGCGGAACTGGATACCAAAAAAGACTCCATCAATTTTGTAGTATTAGCCCCAGACGAGCGTTCCGTTATTTACCGGAAAAAAAAGGAAATAATCATTCAGGACATAGAAACCGGGAAAACCCGGGTAATGATCCCTTTTCAAAATGCAATCAACTGGCTCCGGCTGAATAATAAGGGAACCCTGATGGCGGTCGCGTCAGCTGATTCGAGTCTTACTTTATGGGATACGGATAAAGGAACCCTGGTGACCCGACTGGGTCCGGTCCCCAAACCGGTTACGCTGATGCATTTTACCGAAGACGACCGGTACCTGACCACCAACGCGTATGACCGGAGTATCCTGGCCTGGGATGTGGCCACGGCGAAACAGGTAGCCACAGTTACCATAGGAGAAGATGATATGTATAGTTTCAACCTAACCAGGAACGGCCGTTATTATGTGGTGACCCGTTCCTATGAAAGCGTGATGAAGGTCTGGGAACTTATGAGTGGTCAATTACTGACCGCCGCGCCGGATAAATTCAATTCGAGCCTGAATTATATCCTGCATCCTTCAAAAGCGCAGTTCATCATTGATAATAAATTCTCGGCTTCCGTATATGATATCGGATCTGCTGATCCCTCGTTGAAGATCGTTCCCGTTTCCGCAGGCGATTATCTTGCTATTGACAGCGCGGGACGTTTTGACGGAACGGAAACCGCCCGCAGGCTGTTGTATTTTGCCTGTGGTACTGAAATCATCGAACTGGACCAGGCCAAGGACCAGCTTTGGGTTCCCCATTTGGGGGAGCGCATCGCGAAGGGGGAGACCATACATGCGAAAACACTGGAAGAGCTCAATATCTGTGGCCTCAGTCCTGAACTGAATGAAGGCGGTTTTGCCAACGATGAATATACATTCCGTATCCGGCCCCGCCGGGGTGGATTGGGCGAAACGGTGCTTTATGTGAATGGTATCGAGGCGCAGCGGTATAAACCATCTCAATTGAAAAAGGACGGCGAGTGGTTTGAACTGCGGGTGAAAAAAGAAATCCTGAGTCCTTTCTTTGCGGCCGGGCAGGAAAACAATGTAACGGCAAAAGCCTATACGGCGGATAATGCCGTTTCTTCCCGGGGAGCAGGCTTGACTTCCAGGGCGGAAAAAAAGCAGGCCGCCGCTCCTAATCTCTACGCGGTGATGATCGGTGTCAGTGATTACAAGGGCGATGAACTCGACCTGAAATACGCCGCCAAGGACGCCTCCGATATCGCCACAGCCACCGGGCTGGCGGCCCGCAAACTGCTGAACACCGACGGAAAGGAGCATGTCTTTATCTATAACCTGAGCACCGCGAAGGAACGCTACCAGTTACCGGAAAAAAAGGCCGTGAAAATGGTCATGGAGGAGATCGCCAAAAAAGCTACGGCCAATGATGTGCTGCTGATCTTTTTCGCGGGTCATGGTGTAATGGCCGGGGAAGCGGACAATAAACAGTTTTATTTCCTGACGGCAGACGCCTCCACGCTTTCAACCACCTCCGCCGTGAAGGAGGTGGGGATCAGTACCGCCGAACTGACGGAATGGATGAAACCGCAGAACATCAGGGCCCAGAAACGGATCCTGATCTTCGACGCCTGCAACAGCGGGCAGGCTATTAAGGATTTTGTCAGGCTGGGAGGCAATGAACAGCAATACCTCGCCGCCCGGAGTGATGATAAATCACAATTGATAAAAGCCATCGATAAGCTGAATGAGAAATCAGGGTTATTCATTCTCTCCGCCGCAGCCAGCGACCAGAGCGCTTATGAAATGGGCCGGTATTCGCAGGGCCTGCTGACCTACTCCCTGCTCAAAGCCATCAAGGAGCAACCCGATATCCTGGAAGAGGGCAAATACCTGAACGTGAGCCGCTGGTTCAGCGCGGCGGAAAAAACGGTGACCGAACTGGCCCTGGAGACCGGCGCCCGGCAGGAGCCGCAGATCGTGAGCACCAGCAATTTCAATATCGGGCTTGTGGATGAGGAAGTGATGGCGAAGATCGTGCTGCCCCAGGAAAAGCCTTTATTTGCCGCCAGCAATTTCCAGAACAGCGATGAAGCCATCGCCGATGATGATCTTGAACTGAGCAAGATGGTCAATCTTCAATTGGGAGAAATGGCCACCCGGGGTTCGGACAGCAAGATCGTTTATGTCACTGCTACCAACTCACCGGATGCCTGGTCGCTGAGCGGGCGTTATACAGTGAGGGGAACGGCTATCACCGCGCAGGTGAATGTGAAGCAGGGTAAGACGATCAAACACAGGTTTGAAATTAGCGGGACCACGGATAAGCTAAAGGAGCTTGCGGAGTCGATTACGGAAAAAGCAGCGGGGATGGTGAAATGAAGTCAAAACTCATGAGTAAATCATTGCTGGTTTTTTTTGGTGTTGCAACAACGCTGTATGCCCAACAACCCAGGCTTGTACTTCCGATCGGGCATACCGCAGCGATCAGGTCTGCCGTATTCAGCCCGGATGGGAAAAAAGTACTCAGCGAAGATTACGATAACAATGTCAAAATATGGAGCTGCCCTGAAGGGAAATTATTGCTTGACCTGAAAAACACCGGCCTTGCACAGTATACAACTGACGGCTCCCAGATCATTTCCGCATTCGGAAAAACGATAAGTTGCCGCAGCAGTTTGACCGGCGAACTGATCAGGAACTGGGAAGTGCATTCAAACTTTGATGTTAAATCGATCGAAGTAAGCGCAGACGGAAAGTTGTTATTAAGCCTGTTCTATTATACCGATACCGCAAAGGTCTGGAACACAGAAGACGGATCCCTCCGCTACATCCTTGTTCATGGCAATACTCCGGATAACGGTTCCTTCAGCAACAGTTCACAACTGATCACCCGTGTCTATGATTCGCTGTTTGTATGGGACGCAGGGAGCGGGCAACCGGTCTCCCGGTCCCGGATTGACCCTCCCGCTTCGGATAATACCAATGCCCGGGCAATTATCAGTCCCGATGGAAAATATTTCCTTGACCTTTCTGAATCCAGGAAAATCGGAATCAGAAGAACAGCCGATTCTATTCTGACTGCCGAACTGAAGGGGCATACGTTTGCCAATTCTTATTGCACTTACAGCCCCCTGGAAAATTTCATGGCCTCTGCTAATGGAGACGGGTCGGTCAAAATTTGGAATGGGAGCGATGGTAAATTAATTGCAGCAATAAGGGGTCATCGCCAGGGAATACGAACGGTTGAATTCAGTCCCGACGGGAAGAAACTGCTCAGCGCTTCCTACGATAATACCGCGAGGATATGGGAATTTCCAACAGGTAAGCCGTTAGTCACCCTGGATGGTGGTGCCCGAAGTGACCCGGAGGACAAAACAAGGAGAAAAGGGGTGGAATGGCTTCACTCCGCGGTATTTGATCCTTCAGGCAGATATATCCTGACTGTTGGCGACGATCATTATCTCAAGATCTGGGGGCCCGAAGGCAGCCTTCAGAAGGAATTAGCGTTCAACGGCCCAATAAGTCATGCTTGTTTTAGCCAGGACGGAAACTACGTCCTGGCCCTTTCAAAAACATCAGAGGTATCGCTGAACCGTGTCCTTACCGTACTTAGTGCAGGTGAATGGAACCTGGTGAATGAATGGGCATTGGTTATGACCAGCACGATGCAGTTCCAGCTCAGCCCGGATATGGAGTACCTGGTCACCATCGGGAATACGCAAAACAAACCGGAAGTATGGAAAATAACGGAGGGGCAACTGAGGGCAACTGTTGAATTGGCCGGTCATACAGGTGCATTAAAATCAATAAGGTATTCACCCGATTCGAGGTTTATTCTTACTGCGTCAGAAGACGGAACAGCCAGGACCTGGGATGCCATTACAGGTAAACCTCTTGCTGTATTTTCCGGGCACCGGTCTGCGGTAATAACGGCTATCTACAGTCCGGATGGTAAGTATGTACTTACGTGTTCGGATGACAATACGTTGAAAAAATGGGAGGCAGCCTCAGGCAAACTGGTTTATACATTTTTTCCGGTGGATAGTTCCGGGTTCTTTATTCAAACACCGGACGGGTATTACCAATGTACACCGGATGCTGCCAGGCTTCTCCACTACGTCACCCCGGATTTGAAAGTCATCTCCTTCGAACAACTCGATGTCAAATACAACCGTCCCGACAAAGTGCTCGAAGCGATCGGCAATACGGATACGGCGCTCATTAAAAGTTACCGCAAGGCCTGGCAGAAAAGAATTAAGAAACTGGGAATCGACACAACAGCATTCCGCGATGGGTATAGTGTACCTGAATGTGATTTTGCCGACCGGGAAAATATTGAGTATGAACAGAAAAATGGAATGTTATCGCTTCGCATCAAAGGGTTTGACAGTACCTATAAACTGGGCCGCTTCAATGTATGGGTCAATGAATCGCCGGTATTCGGCCAGCGGGGTATCCCCGTCA
>CAYRHU010000022.1:18388-43157 GCA_964424155.1 uncultured Chitinophaga sp. | reverse complement strand
ACCAGGTTCAGGATCACGCGGCCGATCTCCTGCGGCATGACGTTGATTTTACCGACTGCGGGATCCGGGTCCATGGAAAACTTCGCCTGGAAAGTTTTATCCTTCGCCCGCAGTCCATGATAGGAAAGCCGCAGGTATTCATCGCATAATTGATTGATATCGGTTGGTTCTTTTTGTCCGCTGCTGCTTCGTGAGTGCTGCAGCATGCCTTTTACAATCGCATCAGCTCTCTTTCCATGATGGCTTATTTTCTCATTATTCCGGTAAATATCATCCAGGATCTCATCCTGTTCGTTGGCGTCAAGCGCTGATTTCTTCGTTTTTAACTCCTCGATCAGTTCATTGTTAACCTCCGAAAAATTGTTCACGAAATTCAGCGGGTTCTGGATCTCGTGTGCGATACCGGCGGTAAGCTCGCCCAATGAAGCCATCTTTTCTGACTGGATAAGTTGCTGTTGTGTCGCTTTCAAATGATCATACGCTTCCTCTATCTTAATTTTGGCTCTGTGTTTTTGGCGGTTATTCCTGTAAAAAATGATAGCGAGCAATAACAGTACACCAATTCCGGCAAGCATAAAATAAGTTCGTATTCTGTTTTGGTAAACTACTCTTTCCTTTTCCAGGTTTTGCAGGCGAAGCTGTTCAGCATAGGTGAGTTTTTGAAATTCTGCCAGGTTCCTGATCCTTGTTTTGGCCAAACTTTCTTTGGTAACCAGGGCCAGTCCCTGGTATTTGAACGCGCTGTCAAACTGGTTATTCAGTTTATAGCTCAGGTAAACATGCTCATACCCGCTGCCAAGGTTTGACTCCTGGCTCGTTACCAGACCCAATGTTTGTAATATCGCCAGATTTTTCAGCGAATAATAAAGTGCCGAGTCTTTATTTCCCGCATGAATGTGGTAAGCGGCCAGTCTCGAACAAACCCGGCTTAGTGTAGCACGATTATTATTGATGGTCGATGTTTGGTAGCTTTTATGATAGTATGCCAGCGACATCGAATCATTCTTCAGGGCTTTATATATATCACCCAAATGCATTTCAACTGTACCAAGATACGTTTTAGAAACCCGCAGGGAACTGTCAGTAGATTGCAGTACCACCCGTTCCGCTTCCTTTTCATAATAGAGGGCCGAATCCGGTTTATGGGCATCCAGGTAGCTGGGGCCCAGATTCAGGTAGGCCAGCATAATGCGGGGAGCATACTGGATCTCCTGGCCGATTTTACCTGCTATTTTGAAATGAATGATCTGCTGTTCCAGGTTTTCCGTAAACAGCATCAGCAAGGCATACATATGATGGGTATAAGAAAGCAGTAAAAGCCGGTTGTTGCCATAAAAGGGGGTAAAGAAAAAATCCCATTGTTCCTGTTTCTCATTCCGGGTATCTTCCGCGATCAGAAAAGCCTGTTGCAAACAACGAAGCGATTCCGCATATCTTCCCAACCCCATCAATTGATAACTCTGCAACGTCAGTCCAACCCCTTGCGCAATATTATTATTCTTCCGCTTTCCGATTAAAACCTGCTGTTCTGCATAGAAAAGCGCTGAATCCCTGTTGATCTCCTGGTAATAAAAGTAAATATTACTGGCTATCTTAAACCGTACAGGACCATCCGGAGTAATATGATAAGCCGTTTTCAGGCTGTCGATATTAACCCCTTGCGTGTTGCCCCAAACAGGCAATAATAAAAACACTACTATAGTTAATACGGTTCTCATCTTTTCATTTAAATCGCCGGCAATTGAATAATAAACACACTTCCTTTTCCTTCCTTTGTTTCAACTTTCAGCTCCCCGCCATGTGCTTTCGTGATAATATCATAACTCAGGCTTAACCCCAATCCTGTTCCCTGGCCGGTGGGTTTGGTGGTGAAAAAAGGCTGGAAAATCTTCTCCCGGATCGTTTCGGGTATCCCGTTCCCGTTATCTTCCACTTTCACCTCCACCTTATCTTTAACCTTACGGGTACTCACTTTCACCATTGGCGCAAAATCCGCTCCCGCTGTCTTCCCCTTTTCCGATACCGCGTAAAATGCGTTGTTCACGAGGTTCAGGATCACCCGGCCAATTTCCTGCGGCATGACGGCGATCTTCCCGACGGATGGATCCAGGTCCGTTGAATATTTTGCCTGGAACGATTTGTCCTTGGCCCGCAGGCCATGATAGGAAAGTCGCAGGTACTCATCGCACAGGGAATTGATATCGGTGGGTTCTTTCTGTCCGCTGCTGCTCCGGCTGTGCTGCAGCATACCTTTTACAATGCCGTCGGCCCGCTTGCCGTGAAAATTTATTTTGTCCAGGTTTTGCTTTACATCCTCCATGATGGCTTTTACTTCCTCAAAATTGCCCTTCGTCACTTCCTGCATCATTTCATCGAGCAGTTCATTGCTCACTTCCGAAAAGTTGTTTACGAAGTTCAGCGGATTCTGTATCTCGTGGGCGATACCGGCAGTGAGCTCGCCCAGCGAGGCCATCTTCTCAGCCTGTATAAGCTGGGTTTGTGTGGCTCTCAGTTCCGAAAGGGTTGTTTCTGCCCTGTGTTTTTCTTCTTTCAACCGCTGCAGATCGATCCGGGCCTGGGTAAGATCCTTGAAACGGGCATAAGCCAGTGAAAACACAGAAGCAGCTCTTTTTAACAATCCCCAGCTCTCTTCAGAAATATCCGAGGCCGAGGCAGCGCCAATGGCGCCGTGTGAGAATTTATATAAATGATAGGTGCGGTCGGGTATCACTTCCCCATAATAACCCCGTAAGAGCGCCGATTTTTCTTCACAATAATGTATCCATTCTTTACGGTGGGTTCCTTTCATAGCAATGGAAACCCTGTTGCCGGCGGAGTGATAAAACTGCCGCATTTCCCGGCCTACCCAGGTTGCATTCAAATCCAGTGCAAAATGGTCGCTCACTAATTTCTTTTGGGCCGACCGGATATCTTTCAATGCAAACCAGCATTCGGTTTTTCCGGCATGCTCATCATGGATATAAATACTGCAGGTTTCCAGTTCCTCCACGCCCAGCAATCCCATTTCGGAACGTAATACCTCTGCAACATCCTTCAGTTCCTCGGGTTGCTGCATGGCCATGGCCCTTGCCCTCACCCTTTCCATTGCCGCTTCGATCTTTGCTTCTCTCGTCTGGGCCTCGGCTTTCCTGAGGTCAAGGAAACGCCGGTAGGCAAGGTCAAAAACCGATGCGGCGCGCCGTTGCAATGACCGGATCTCTTCGGATGGCGGCAGGTAGGAAACCGTTAACAGGGAGCCGCCCTCGAAATCGGAAAAATGGAAGTATGTCGTATCATAGTTCACCGTTTCATCCGTGATCGCGTTCTCCGCCACTTCGGGAGCCGCTTTCATCAAAACATTCAGCCACTCTTCCCTTTTCGCGCCACTGACCTCCAGGGTATAATCGGTTACGGGCGAACGGAAGAATTCCGCTATTTCACGCGTGAGTGCGCAGTCGTCTTTGGAAAATTTTGCGGTGCCGTTCCGGATATGGCCGGTATCATCCCGGGTGGGACGAAACGCGTACCAGGAATCCCAGGATTCACCGTCATCCTGGTAAATAAGCACGGCTGATGTTTCCAGGTCGGGCTGGTTCAACAGGCCCATCTGCTCCCTTAAAACATTGGCCACTTCCATCAGTTCCCCGGATGTATGCATTGCCATGGCCCTTGCCCGGATGCGTTCCATAGCGGCTTCCACCTGCGATTCCTTTGCCAGCGCTTCGGCTTTCTGCAGGTCGAGGAAGCGGGTATAGGATTGCTCAAAAACGGTGGCGAACCGGATCAGTATTTCATTCTCTTCATCAGAATAGGGCTGGGGTACATAGTTCCCGAGAAAAACCTGTATGTTTTTCAGTAAAACGGCAGATCGCGCAAACCCGGGGCTGTTCATCAAAAACTCTTTTGACTCTTCAGGTATCTGGCTTTTTTCATTCGTATCAAACAAATGATGCAGCCATTGCCTGTTCTCTTCCCGGGTGAAAGTCCTGGCAAAAAAACTCAACCCTTTCTGTTGCGCTTCAAACACGGAGTTGGGAATCGGGTTATCGAGGTAGGGTACATGCAGCTTTTTGGGATAAACAAACCCGGGGGAAGCCAGCCAGAAATCGAATCCTCTCTCCGGGTTATTCAATCCGAAACTCACCAGTTCAAACCGGATGCCCAGGTGGAGCAACTGATCTGAAACCACTTTGATGACATCGAGCAGTTCATCGCTTTTATGCATGGCCATGCTGCGGGCCCTTACCCTTTCCAAGGCTGCTTCTATCTGCGATTCCCTTGCCTGGGCTTCGGCCTTTTGCAGGTCGAGGAAGCGGGTATAGGTCTGCTGGAAAACCCGGGTGAAACGAAGCATGATATCCTGTTGTTCCTGCGTGAGTTTTTCACCTCCGACGATCAACAAGTACCCGTGCCTGAAATTAAAATTATGCAGGAATATCCGGGGCGGTGAGATGGCGATCAGTTCCTGCGCCGACAAAGGGAAATGAATGCTCCTTGTGGCAATAAAAGTCTGGTGCGCGATCGTTTCTTCTTCGTTCATTTCGATCACGCAAACCGGTTCCTGCTTTTTCCATCCTTCCAGCACGCGTCGCATTTCCGGGGTTTCGGTATGCGGAATACCCACGGCCTGCGGCATGATCTTCCCGTTACCGGGGTGCGGTGTGTAGTTCCAGCCGATGTTTTCATCCTTGTCCATCAGCACATACCCGCTGGTCAGGCACCCGATACCCAGTTTGTCCATTTCCCGGCACAGGATCTCACCGGCTTCGAGCAACTCGTCACTGGTATGCATGGCCATGCTCCGGGCGCGCACCCGCTCCATGGCCGCTTCGATCTGCGCTTCCCGGGCCTGCGCTTCGGCTTTTTGCAGATCGAGAAAACGCCGGTAAAGCAGGCCAAATACCTTCGCGAACCGCTGCATGATATTTCTCTCCTCCCCGGATAATGGCTCATGGGATACCACGGTCAACGATCCTTCCGGGAAAAAGAATGGGCTGAAAACTTCCCTGGGGTTATAGTTGCCCTGCGCAGGGTAAGATATGAGGGATGACATGGTCTCGTAAAACTCTTTAACTTCCCCGCCTCTAAATTCAAAGGTGAAGTCCTGATCTTTCTGTCTCCAGGCCTTCAGTAACCCTTTAAAGAATGGATGGGATTGCATCGGCACGATCCCGAGTACCTTGTTTTGTTTTTGCTCGATCAGTTGCGATGACCACAGCTCCATGATTTCCCGCTCGTCATCGATGATCGCCACCCCGGTGCGGATCGCTTTCACGCCCAGGGCCCGTAACTCCTGGAACAGAATGACGGATGTATCCACCAACTCCTCGCTTTTATGCATGGCCATCGTCCTGGCTCTCACCCGTTCCAGTGACAATTCGATCTGTGCTTCCCTTGCCTGCACTTCGGCTTTTTGCAGATCAAGGAAACGGGTATAGGTCCTTTCAAATTCAACGGCAAAACGGCTGAGTATCCTTTTCCCGTCATCCGCCAGATCTTTCTCCAGCATCACGCCAAAGCACCCATACTTCATAAACGCCTCTACATAATAAAGCCCGCCGCCGAATCGTTCCGGTTTTAAATGATCAACCCCTGCAAGTAATTCACTCCATGCAGCAAAATAACCTTGCACCCCATCGGGCGGCACATGATAGGAAACAACCGGTTCTTTGCCTTTCCAGTCAATCAAACATTGTGCTGTGGCAGGTTCATTTCGGTCAAGCGGATAGTTAAGGGCTTTGCTCTTAATAATAACAGACCCGTTCTCGTTTTCTTCCCACACCGCCCAAAACACATGGCGGTCTTTGTCCTCATCCGGCAACCATAAAAAAGAAAACCCCGATGGAATGCCCAGCAACAACACCTGCTGATGAAAGACCCGCAAGGTATCATCCAGTTCCCGGGAATGCTGCATGATCATGCTTTGGGTACGGGTACGTTCCAACGCCGCTTCAATCCTTGCTTCACGGGCCTGCGCTTCGGCTTTTTTCAGGTCAAGGAAACGGGTATAGGTAAGATCAAATACCTGAGCAAAGCGCCTGAAAATCTCTTCTTCCGCACAGGGTTCCCGGGTAATGATGCACAAATAACCTTTGGAAAAATAAGCGCAATGCAGTTTTTGCCATTCGGGTTTCTCCAATCCGGCGGCCGACATTTCCTCAAATATCTTTCTAGACACCTCTATGCCCATCAGCCACTCGTAATGCTGATCCAATGCAGGACCTTCCAGTTGTTCGGTATGATAGGTTTCGCCCTTCAGCCAACCCTGGTAAATATTATAATGGGTAACATCCCCTGTATTGGGTAAATAAAAAGCGGGGATAAAACCACCCTCTGAACAGAGCCACCATTCATCTTCAGCCCGGTCCTTTTCACACAAAACAAAACCACAGGTCCATAAATTGGCAACCAGGCCGTTGAGTTCTTTGAACAGAATGGTGGCCACATCGCCCAGTTCATCACTTTTGTTCATGGCCATGGTGCGGCTGCGAACCTTTTCCAGCGCCAGTTCTATTTGAGTTTCCCGGTTCTGCTGTTCCGCCAGTTTCAAATCTTCGAAACGACGATAGGCGAGATCAAATACACCGGCAAATCTCACCAGTGTTTTAATATCCTCTTCCGGAGGATGGGTCACCACCCCGGGTAAGCTGTACCCGATTTCACCATGCATCGTCCGGGCCATGATAAAAGTGAGACCGTTGATATGGCGGATATCATCATGTGAGGGCGCATGGGGGTCCACCAGTTGAAAATCTCCCAGGGCCACCATTTTATCAACGTAATCAATGGCCGCCTCCGCATCCATGGTAAATACCACGGCCGGTTCATCGCTTTGTTCCCAGGTTGCCAGTAAGGGTATCTCCCCATGAATATGTCGGGGCAGTTCCATGATCATCCCGATGCGGGTGCCTTCACCGGATGTCATGGCTTTTTCATACTTATCCGGCAGCCATCGCATATACCAGAAATAATGCGCCTCATGTCCCAGCTGTGTAAATTCATGGCGCATGGTAACCACAATGTCAAGCAGGTCGGTGGATTGCCTCATGGCCATGGCCTGTGAACGAATTCTCTCTAATGCCGCTTCAATTTTAGCTTCCCTTGCCTGTGCTTCGGCTTTTTGCAGGTCGAGAAAACGGGTATAGGTTTGTTCAAAAACAGCGGCAAAACGCTGGAATATCTGCCAGGCCCCGGGAACGGGTTCATAGGTAATGAACAGGAGGAATCCTTTTGAAAAATAAGCGCAATGAAATATCTGGTAAGTAGGAACCGGGAAACCCGCTTTCTCAATGTCTTCCAGAGTTTCTTTTACACCGGGGAGCGTACGCAAATACACATAATGTTTTCTCAGGGCCTCCCCGCCCAGTTCTTCCATATGAAAAGTTTCTCCCCGCTGGTGGGCTTCCAGGAAATGAATCAGCGAGGGGTCTTCCGTCAACGGCATGCGTAAAGATGGCTGAAGAACAC
Source organism: uncultured Chitinophaga sp. (assembly GCA_964424155.1). GTDB lineage: Bacteria > Bacteroidota > Bacteroidia > Chitinophagales > Chitinophagaceae > JJ008. Next base: position 35,690 of record CAYRHU010000022.1, on the reverse strand, counting down.
CTTCACTGCTCATGGAGAGGGTGATCGCTTTTTTATCTTCATCCCAGGTACAATAACCGGCGCTCCAGGCAGGCATTCCTAAAGACTGGATTTGCTGGAACAATAAATTGGCAGCCTGCGGGAGTTCCCTGCTGCTTTGCATACCCATGGTCCTGCTACGCACTTTCTCCAATGCCGCTTCAATCATGGCTTCTCTTGCCTGTGCTTCGGCTTTTTGCAGATCAAGGAATCGGATATAGGATTGTTCAAAAACATTTCCAAACCGTTTTAATAATTCGTTTTCTTCTTCGCTGAACGACTTACCATTGTGGTTGGTGATGGAGATGCTGGTATAGTTTGAGATCACCACCGACCGGGCAAATCCACCTTTCCGCGACAGCAATTCTTCCTTTCTTTCCGGCGGTAAGCTTCGCCAGGGGTCATATTGGAATAAGTGGGTAAACATTTCCCGTTTTTCTTTGTCGCTGAATGATTCGACCAGGAAACTATTCCCCTTTTTGATCGTATCCCTGATCCGGGTGAAGATCGGTTTGTTTAAAAAAGGGACCACCACTTTTTGCACATAGTCGGCCATGCCCCCTGAGGCCCAGATGGAAAGATCGTTATCCAACTCTGCGTTGATACAGATGAAGACGCCCCCGTTGATATCCATGCCGATGCCATGCAATTGCTGCGCAGCAATATTCACCACTTCCTGCAGTTCGGACGTGTGGTGCATGGCCAGGCTTCGGGCACGAACTCTTTCCAATGCCAGTTGTATTTCTGCTTCTCTTGCCTGGGCTTCGGCTTTTTGCAGGTCGAGAAAACGTCTGTATGCAAGGTCAAAACCTGCTCCCATCTTTATCAGTATCTGTCCAATCTCTGCGGAAGGTGGTGCCAGCAGATCTATATTCAGTTTTCCTTTTTCCAGTGTTACAGTTGGCAGCCAGGCTTTTTTTATCCCTTTCTCCCGGATAATTCTTTCCGCCATTGCCGCTTCTTCTTTATCTACGGTTCGCAACCAGGACACTACACGGGTGAAATCATCTTCGTCGGCTTCGAGTACAAAATATTTTTCCTTACAATCCCACATCCTTCTGATCCATATTTTCGGGTCCGTGTCTTCCAGCCTGAATATTTTATCCAGCTTTAATGCAGCCTTATCATCTTCGCTGCCGGCGGGAGACGTGAGATCCAGGATCCGGATCATGCCATTATCCTGTTCAAGGTAAATGGTGGCTGCAATTACATCCGGTATCTGCAATCCTATTAATTCATTTTTTAGGGTAACGACTACGCCGTGCAAATCCTCTGATCGGTGCATGGCCAGTGCCCTCGCCCTCACTCGTTCAACGGCCGCCTCTATCAGCGCTTCTCTTGCCTGCGCTTCCGCCTTCTGCAGGTCCAGGAAACGGGTATAGGTTTGTTCAAACACCCTGGCAAACCGGACTAACAATTCAGGATATGGGTAGGGGTCGAGGCTGATAACCAGGAGATACCCCTGCTTGAAATAGGCGGCATGCATCTGTTGCCATTCCGGAAATTTTGAACCGGCATTTAAAACAACCTGGAATACATTACCGCTTTTGGGCAGGGTCAGCATGTTGTTGTAATGCTGCCTTATTTCCTTTCCTCCTAAATCATAACTGCGGTATTGATCGTTTTGCTTCCATCCCTCATACAAATATTCCATGGTGGGATCCCACCGGTTCGGAATAAACGTGACTTCCTCCCTTTTACCTTCCTGGTCCGTCGTTCGATACTCACTTTCACCTTGCTCATCGTCCCGTAATATGGCAAATCCGCTCGACCAGAGACTTCCGCCCAATTTTGTAAGTTCACTAAAAAGTAATTCAGCGCAGTCAGAAAGTTCATCACTATGATGCATGGCCATACTCCGGGCCCGCACTTTTTCCAAGGCCGCTTCTACCTGGGCTTCCCGGGTCTGGGTCTCCGCTTTTTGAAGATCCAGGAAACGCTTATACGTCATTTCAAACTCCCCGGTAAACCGGGTTAGCAACCACTCCGCCTCGTTAGTTAGCAACGTATCTGTTACAATATGCAGGTAACCATGAGAAAAATTACTGCAATAAAACAAGGTAGGATCGGCAAACCGGGTCCTGACCATTTTATCAATTTCTGTTTCCCTATAGTATTGTGTAGCATACTCAATATGCTTTTTCAGGATATTCCCGCCAATCGATTGATGAAATATTTTCTCCTTACTTTTCCATGCTTTGTACCTGGCCGCAAACACCCTGTCGCCGGTAAGCGGCATCCGGACAACATTTACCCCTGAACCGTCTGCGTTCGTCATCCATGCATGCTGGATACTGGCCGTCTCATCTATTTCGACATATCCGCAATTTATAAACCGGGTTACCCCCAGCCGCTGCAGTTCCTGGTAGAGCAAAGCAGCCACTTCGGACAATTCCTCACTTTTCTGCATGGCCATGGTCCTGGCCCGCACTCTTTCCAGTGCTAATTGGATCTCTGCTTCTCTTGCCTGCGCTTCAGCCTGTTTCAAATCGTTGAAACGGGTGTAGGTGAGGTCAAAAACTTTTCCGAAGCGGCTTAATATGTCCATGCTTCCTTCCGACAAAGGCGCATCCCCCACCGTTTGCAGTCCCCCGAAATTGCTGAACGAGAAAGAACAGACATATTTTTTCATGGCTCTCGATACCGCCTGGGCCGCTGCAGGAACTTTTTTGAATTCTGTTTTACTGAACAAATATTCGTCGTACACCTTTTTTTCCCGGCCATCCAGCACATACACATATTTTATCGCCCTTTCCTTCCATCCTTTCATCATCGCGTGGTGAAAAGGATAATCCTCAAACTTCATATGAAAAGATTCGGGGATCTTTCCGGATGCCGCATTGACGGTCCAAACGGTATTGGAAAGGGAGCTTTCATCAATGATATTGATCATGCACCAGGTAAGAGCCATGTCGAGTTTGGTCAGTTCCCTGAATACCGTATCCACCAGTTCGGCCAGCTCATCCGATCGTTGCATGGCCATGGCTCGGGCTCTTACCCGTTCCAGTCCCAGTTCAATCTGGGCTTCCCTCGCCTGGGCTTCGGCTTTTTGCAGATCGAGGAAACGGGTATAGGTCTGCTGAAAAACTTTTCCAAAACGCATCAGTACCGCATTCTCTTCATCGGTATACGGCGTACCCGAAAAATTTTCAATGTACAGTCCTACATTATCCAGCAATACGGTTGAGATATCCAGCCCCTTACTTTTGAAATAAAATGCCTGTACATCTTCCGGCACACCAGGTAATTGCTTAAATAATTTTTTATAAAAACTGTTCTTCTCTTTGAATGAGTGATGATTGGCGAAGAAACGGATGCCTTTTTTCTTTGCTTCAATAAAGCTGTTCCAGTGGGGCGCATCGAAATAAGGGATCCGCACCTCGGAGGGCACCCCCTGCCTGTCAGCCAGCCAGATGTGCATATCATCCCACTTTTTGTAGTCTATTATGAAGCCGGTATGCTCAACATGAATCTTTAATTGCATGAATTGCTGGTACACCAACTGAATGACCTCTTTTAGTTCATCACTTGTATGCATCGCCATGGAGCGGCTTCTCACCCGCTCCAGCGCCGCTTCTATCTGTGCTTCCCTGACCTGCGCTTCCGCTTTTTTTAAATCAAGGAAACGTGTATATGTGCCGTCAAAAACTTTTGCAAACCGTTCCAATAACTCAAGTGTTTTTCCCGGCGCCGGTTCAGCGGAGGCATAGGACAGGAGCCCCTGGGAAAAAAAAGCGCAAAGTATGATCCACCGGTCCCCGGGTTTGATTTTTTCCGGAAAATATTTCCGGCCGATAATTTTATTCCGGTAAATGTTATAGGCCTTCAACTCCTTTCCGGTTATTTCCAGCACCAGGTTTTTTTTTCCTGCTTTCCAGGCAGTGTACACTTTTTTAAAAGCAATCGGTTCATGAATGCTGATCCTTCGAAGTTGCAGCAATTTCGTTCCCTGGATGGTTGCATACATTTCGCCAACTTCCTCCGGCTCGTTTATAATACCGATAGAAAATTGGTCGGCCCTGGCATGTAATTGCTGAAACTGCCGGTAAAGCAAATAAGATGTTTCGGGCAGTTCATCGCTTTTCTGCATAGCCATTGTCCTGGCCCTTACCCTTTCGAGCGCCAGTTCAATTTCAGCTTCTCTCGCCTGCATTTCGGCTTTTTCAATATCCTGGTATCTTTTATATGCCAGCTCAAATACATTCCGGAAGCGGTTAAACAGATCCTGCTCATCCTTGCTTAATGGCTCGTATGTGGAGATACCCATCGCAATTGATCCCAGCGAATACCAGTAATAGTTCAATGAACCGGCTTTTTCCAGGTAAGTATCAATGAAAACATTGGTTCCTTTCTGGTAGGCGAGCCACTCTTTTACCTTTCTCCCGCCGGTGATATGGGTAATAGAAACCGCTCCTTTCCCTTTCAGCATTTTAGCAGCAAATGCTTTCGCTATTTTATGGTCGGTGTAACCCGTTTCGGTTATGAATGTTTTCTTATGTTTTGCATAATACTCATAGTTCATATAGGTACCCTTCGTTACCTGGAAGATGGCAGTTTGCACATTCCGGAGCTCCCGGATACCCAGATTTTGCAACTGCAGCGAAATGTTCTTGCAAATCGCCAGCATATCAGCCGGCCGGCGCATGCCCATGGCTACGCCGCGGACCTTTTCCAGCGCCGCTTCAATTTCCAGTTCCCGGTTTTTATTTTCCAGCTCGGCCGTTCTTCTCTTTACGGCATCCCGCAGCTGCAGGTTCTCCCGGCTGAGCGTTTCGAATGAAACCGTTTCACCTTCGCCGGTTCTCGGATCGGGTAGGGAGCCATGCTGCTGTACCACTTTCCAACCCGATTTTGTCTGGCTCAGCAAGGTGGAAATACGTATCCTGGAATAAAACTTCCACATGCTGCGGACAAGCACATAAGCATCGGCCAGTTCAGTTACTAGGACAAGCTCATCTACGGTTGATACTTTTATTTTCCTGTTCCTGAACTCTGCTTTCCCCTTAATCTCCTTCACCGAACTCTTCAGCCATTGAAGGGCTGCCTGCTTACCGTTCAGGACTTCAATTTCCGATGTACCGATGAGTTTGTAATCCACATCAATCAGCGAAGCGAATGTCCGCAGGTTGCCGCTGAAATAGCTCTCCCAATAAGCTAAATAAACCTGCCGGACATCCTTTTCCAGTTGTTTGCTTAGTTTCATTATTAACTATTAGCCGGTAGCTCAACGATAAACACAGTTCCTTCTCCCTCCTTCGTTTCCACCCGTAGTTCGCCCCCATGCGACTTTACAATATCATAGCTCAGCGATAAACCCAGTCCCGTTCCCTGCCCGGTGGGTTTAGTGGTGAAAAAAGGCTGAAAGATCTTGTCCAGCACTTTTTGCGGTATCCCGGTCCCATTGTCCTTTACTTTTACTATCACCATCTCCTTTTCTTTCCGGGTACTGACCGACACTACCGGTTCAAACCCCTCCGGCTGCAGTTTCTTTCGCTCCGTTACGGCATAAAAAGCGTTGGTGATCAGGTTCAGGATAACCCGCCCGATATCCTGGGGGATCACTTTTATCAGACCAATGCTATCGTCATAATCCGTTTGGGTGGCCGAATTAAAGGTCTTGTCCTTTGCCCGCAGGCCATGATAGGCCAGCCGCAGGTATTCATCCGCCAGGGCATTGATATCGGTGAGTTCTTTCTGACCCGTACTGGTACGGCTATGCTGCAGCATGCCTTTTACGATCCCGTCGGCCCGTTTGCCATGGTGCAGTATCTTCTCCAGGTTTTGCCGCACATCATCGGCAATGGCATTAACTTCTTCCATATTACCCTTGCCGATCTCTTCTTTCATTTCTTCCAGCAATTCACTGCTTACCTCCGAGAAATTATTGACAAAATTCAGAGGGTTCTGTATTTCATGGGCAATACCGGCCGTGAGTTCACCCAAGCTGGCCATCTTCTCTGACTGGATGAGTTGCTGCTGCGCCGCCTTCAGTTCCTCCAGTGATTGTTCGAGCGCTTCCTTGGATTCCTCCACCGCTTTTCGCTTTTGCTCCAGTTCCTGTATCGTTTCCTCCAGCAGGATGGCCGTGGTCCGTTTTACTTTTTCTGTACGGTCCAGTTTGAATTCCGTGATTGTAATGAGCTTATCGGCTTCCTTTACCCATTCGGTCAGGGATTGCTTCTGCTCTTCTGTCAATGTCGCCGTTTGTTCCACCAGGTTTAGTATATTCTGCAGGCTGGGATTCATTTATTTTTCCTTTAAAGCCACCACGCAGGTGGTCAGGTTATGCATTTCCAGGTTGCCGCCGGTTGCCCGGGCCAGTTCCGCGTTGGAGAACATCCCGGCCATCGGCACATTCCATACTTTTTTTACGCCTTCAAGCTCCAGGTTCATCAGGGGGCCCAGCGACATAATCCTGCCGGCACAACTGAAAACCACCACTGCGTCGGCCGCCGGCATCTCTTTCGATTTCAGTTCTTCCACCGCCCTGATCACTTTTTCCATCACATCAAAATCGGGTGGCAGGGAGAAACGGACCTTTGAACCCTGTGGTACGGAACCACTGCAGTAAAAGGAGCGGTCCTTCCAGTCCACCACGAGTCCCGGCCGCATCACCGGATCGCCCGCTTCCCGCTGTAATTGCAGCGGAAGATTGGCCGCCACTTCCAGCAACAGGTGCGGATTATCGGGCGAAACATTCTCCAGCCCCCCATATTTGGCGGTAAGATCCAGCACCGGAGTATTATCAACGGTGAACACATGGTTGCCTTCACTCCGGGTAACCGTTTTCTCTGTACCTACAGCCTTCCAGCCGCAGGTGGCCCTTCCTTTGATCTCTATCTTATCTTCATCCAGCGCGAGCGCCACTAGTCCGAGTTTGGTTTCCTTGTTATTGGTAAACACAAATTGATCTGTAAAGGAATAATCATCCCCCGCCATGCCGCCAAAAACATTCACTTCTTTCCCGATCTCGTCTTCAAACCCGAACAGGATCTGCTCCGCGTCCGTTTCCAGGTGAGTGCCGGAGATCAGGAAAGCGGGTTTCCGGAAAGACTGCTTTGCCTTCGCTGCTATTTCCCTCGCCACTTCCCGGTAATTCTTACCGGGATATTCAGACAAATAAATGGAAAAATGTACCGGCTTCATGTCCAGCAGTAAAATGGCCGTGGATAATTTTTCCGGGTTTTCATCTGTAAACTCCCCGTTGGTCGTCGCGCCGAAGATCCGGATACCGGCCTTGTCCAGCAAGTCACAGATCGCATTACGATCCTGGCTTTTTGAAATAAAGCAGATCGCTAACGTGGGTTGAAAACCGTCTGACATGGCTTGCTCCAGCGCTACAGCAATTTCTGCCGTTGATTTTCCTTTGATTGATATTGCTTTCATTATCCTTCTCGTTTTCTGCAATTATTTTTCCCTCAGTGCTACTACACAGCAGGTGTTATTATGAAATTCGTGTTGCCCTTTATTTGATTTTCCATACTCCCCGTAAGTGAAAAAACCCACCAGAGGCGCGTTCCATACTTCGCTAACCCTTTGAATTTCTTCCCTGGTCATAACGCCGAATGACAAATACCTGCTGATGCAGGAAAATATGATGAGCGCATCGGCCTGCTGAAGTTCTTCCTCCTTCACTTGCCTGCACTCCTCCACCACCGTATCAATCACATCAAAATCGGGAGGCAGTGAAAACCTCACCCGGGAGCCCTGTGGAATTTTACCGGCACATACCAGTGACCGGTCCGCCGTATTGCCCAGCATGGCTGTTCTCATAACCGAAGGTGCATTCACTCTTTCAAGTTGCAGGGGGTAGTAAGCCCCTAAACTGAACACCGTATTATTCATAGGCGCGTCACTGAGGCTGAGCCCCAGGTATTTCATGACCAGGTCTAATGCAGGCTGGTCATCGATAGTATAAACCACATTACCTTCGCTTTTGGTGATTGTTTTGGTGATACCAACAGGCTTCCAGCCGCAAGTAGCCACGCCGGCAATATCTATTTTTTCAAGGTCAATGATCAATGCCATTAGTCCGGTGGTGCTGCGTTTCCCTTTGGTAAATACCATCGGACCGACCAGTGTTTGGTCATCTCCGGCCATCCCGCCAAAAATGGTGACCGCTCCGCCATACCCGGTTTCGATGCCCCTGATGATCTCCTCGCCGTCGATATCATTGACCCAGCCGGATGCAATGATAAATGCCGCATTGTTAAACGTTTTCTTTCCATTCTCACCAAGTTGCCTGGCGATATCAAAATCCTCCCGATCAACGGTATCAAAAAATGCCAGTTTGAAACAGGATGTTGGCATATCCAGCAGCATGATCACTATACTTTCCTCCTCAATCTCACTGCTGATAAACTCGCCGGATGAGGTGGCACCGAATACCTGGATACCATGCTGATCTAATAACGCACAAACGGCATCAGGATCAAGTTTGATCGACATAAAAACAATTGCCAATGTGGGTTTATAACCATGCCCCTCAGGCAGGCCGGGATCCGCCAGGCATTTGTCAAGTGCCTTTTTTATCTCCCCGGTCGATTTTCCTTTGATGGTTTTTGCTTTCATTTTACTTTAATCAACCGTTCCGAATAGGATGGTTACGCCACCGCTGGCAAAATGGGCAAGATCCCCAGCCATCGCCTGTCCTTCAGGAGAACTTAATGCCTTTTGCATCTCCGCCGGGCCGGCAAAATAAAGTTCGGCCATCCGGTAAAAGGCCGGCGCCGATCCGTCGGGACCGGGCAGGAATTTCGTTAGTTCTGATTTCAGGATTCCCGTTGTTTTCGACACCAGCGGCAGATGGGTTTCAACATAATATTTTTCAAATGCCGCTGGATCTTCCGGGTGTCCGTACAATACTGTTCCTTTTATCATGGTGTATCGTTTTCTTTTTCCTTTAAGGTCACCCAACTGTTGGTGGTGGAATGAATTCCGTGCCGGCCGTCCTTGCCCCTGCCGTATTCTCCATTAGAATAATACCCCGCCATAGGCGCATTCCAAATCCGGGTCAGCCCCTCGTTCTCTTCCTGTGTCATGGGTCCCAACGCCGCCAGTCTCCCCACACAGGAAAAGATCAATAATGCATCCGCTTCAGCCTTTTCCTCTTTTTTCAGTTGTGCGGCCTCATCCAGTACAGCCTCCACAATATCAAAATCCGGCGGAAGGGTGAACTGGATCTGACCGCCTACCGGAATGGGAAAATCAAGTTTAATGGCATTTTTCTCCGCATCCACCATCATGGGAGTGCGGATCACAGGATCGCCCGCCCCGTAGCACAGGAATGGATGTGAAAACCCGATATCAACAAAAAAGTCTTTTTGAAACCCTTCGTGGATCACGGGCTTTTTACCAAGGTAGCGTAAGTATAAATCCAGCGCGGGTTGGTCATCGATGGCATATAGCCAGCCGTCTTCACTTTTAGTAACCATTCGTATCGTTCCCAGAGGTTTCCAGCCGGAAACAGCCATTCCGTGCATCTGGATCTTATCCTGGTCGAGCACCAGCGCGATGAATCCTTTATCCGTGGCCTGCGTATTGTTAAATACATAGGTGCCGGTAAATAAACTGTCGTCCCCGGCTATGCCGCCAAAAACGGGAATTTCACCGCCCGAAACAGTCTCGATCAAATGCACCAGGGTCTTGCCGTCATAGATCTCTCCTTCCACGGAGATTCCGGAGCTGCAGAGAATAAAACCGGGTCTTCTGAATCTCGACATCGCTTCCGCGGTGATCCGTCGCGCTGCTTCAGGCAGGTCTTTACCATGGGTATCTTCGAATACCAGGTAAAAATGGCTCGTATCCATTTCCAGCAGCAACATCACGGTTTCGCCTTCCGACTGGTGACCATTGATGAATTCCCCGCAGGAGGTGGCGCCGATCACGCTGATTCCCTCCCGGGTAAGCAATTCACAAACCGCCTGGCGGTCCTGTTTGATGGAAATGAAAACAATGGCCAGCGTGGGTTTAAACCCATCGGCCATGCATGACAGCAATGCCGACCGGATGTTTTCAGGAGAGTTTCCTTTAATTGATTTTGCCCTCATTATGATAAATGATTGTACGATCAGAGGGCAGGCATTAAAAAAAATGAATTTAGTGAATTTTTTACGCACCTGCAGGGGGAAATAGCAGGGTTAAGGATATGACAATAAGATGTAATACGCCGTAAACATGGAAGGCCGATCCCGGGAAAACCGGGGGTCAGCAGCATTCCCCATCCAGCACCTTTACTGTTTGCTCATAGAAATTTTTGGCCCGCTCCGGTGTGCTGCCGATACAAACCACCCCGAGCTTGCCGTACTGGGAAAGCGCGCCGATAAGATGGAACATGACCCCTTCCTGCGAAGTGCCGTCATAATGTAACTGGTGCATCATGGCAATATCCACGAGGTCGGGCGGGGTGATTCCGATATATTTTTCGCTTTTAAGGTTATCGGAACAATAATAATAACGGGTTTGCCGGTTGGCCGTCAGGTATAACCCGTTTTCATGATCATAGTCGCCGTCGGTAAGGAACTGGAGCAAAATATACGGATGGGTGGTGCCTCCCTTGCGGAGGTTGATCTCGATGGCATAATGTTTCCAGCCTTCGGGCTCCTTAACGGAAATAAAATCGATGGCGAACCGTCCCATGACGCCCTGCTTTTGCAGGACCTCGGCCACCCGGAGACCGTATTCCCCGATCTCAATGGCATATTCTTCGTTTGCCGGAAAATTGGCGCCGATAAACACCTGCCCGCTTTCGCCGCCCACCACCTGGTCGTGCGTGGAGATCACTTTGCAGTCGCCCAGGGGATTGACCCGGCATTGCACCGAAGGCGAGGTTTTGATATACCCCTCCACGAATTCCTCCACGATGCCCTGCATATGCTGGAACTTGAACATGAATTCCTTAAAACCCAGGTCACCCGCCACAATCTTCAGCTTAACCGGCAGGTTTTCGGCGATCCATTGCCTCCAGTCGCTGCCTTCCTCAATTCCCTCGTAAGAAAAAATCGCGTTCCCCTCCCCGGAAAAACCATCGTTCATCTTCACCACCGCTTTTCGCAGTTTAGGGTTGGCGAGTTTAAGATCGGTAAGCGCGGTAACGATCTCATCTTCATTCTTCAGGTCTTCAAATCCTGCGGGTACATCCAGGCCGCATTGCCGGAAGATCTTGCGGCTGTTGCTCTTATTCCCGATATCAAACAACTCGGGATCACAGCCATAAATCGGCATATCCAGTTTCACGGCCAGTGTCCGCTCGTATTTTGTAACGGTAAAACAGGCCAGGTGCGCCGCGTTACCGGCCGGTATGCTTTTTTTGATCCGATCGATCAGCCGTGGCCGGTCCAGTATCTTTTCGGTTAAGGATCGGGGTGAGGCATCATAGCAACTGAGCATCGTAAGCCGCTGCAGGGCATGATGCCGGGTGATACCCGGCAGGAGATGCAGGTAGTAGTCAATAATGACGGGGTCGACCGGCGTGCTGGTCACATACACCACATGCGTGCGGGGCATCCGCAGCAGCATCAGCAGGCAAAGCAGCCGTTCCTCGTAATGTACATGACCGTGCACTTTGGCGAGTATCTCCTGGTCCAGTGTGATGGATGGAATAATCACCACCGATTTGGCCGCCAGCTTGTCGGGAAACACTTTCCGGAATTGACGGGGAAAGGAATTCTGGATCTTCCGGAAAAGGAGGATCTCTTCCATGGAGCCGGGGGCGGGTTCCTTTTTTTCCAGTGGAGGATGCTGCATCCTTGCGGTCTCCGGCATATCGGCTGATTATTGGGGTGAATCACTAAATTAAGGATAGTTGCGCGAATTTCACCCCACTAACATCAGGCTTCCTGCCCGGTCCAGAGCGCTCCGCCGATACTGTTCCGGGAGGCGCCGGTTACCGAGGCCAGCACATTATTTTCCTGCCGCCAGCGCAGCACTCCTATAAAAGCCATGATCACCGCTTCTTTATAATTGACAAGATCTTTTGATGGGACAACCGGTTCAATGCCGTGCTCCCTGAGGTTTTCAGCTATTCGGGAAACGAGGAACTGGTTGAAAGCGCCACCGCCGGTGATCAGCATCCTCTGGGAACCCGCCAAAGACCGCTGTTCATGAAAGTGCGCGGCAGCCCGGCTTACCTGAACGGCGATATGTTCTGAAAAAGTCCGTAACGCGTCGGCCGTGCTCAGACCTGCATTTTTTATCATCGGAAACACGATCCCGGTTCCGAAATCATTGGCCAGTGATTTGGGATGCGGCAGCCTGTAATAGTCAAGCGCATTGAGCCGGTCCATTAATACCGGGTTCACCGCCCCGGTCGCCGCTATGGCGCCATCCCCATCATAGGATTTGCCTTCTTCATTAGCCAGCATATTCAGTACCCGGTTGGCGGGACAAACATCAAAGGCGATATAGGGATCCTTGTTTACCGAGATATTGGCGATGCCCCCGATGTTCAGGAAAAAATCATAATCGGGAAACAATAAGAGTTCACCGATGGGCACGATCGGGGCCCCCTGACCCCCAAATGCAACATCCAGCGACCGCAGGTCGGATACCACAGGCAAACGGGTTTCCGCTGCGATCGCGGCGCCGTCTCCCAACTGCGCCGTCATCCGGTTCGCGGGTATATGAAAGGTGGTGTGACCATGCGAGGCGATGAGCGACACTTTATACTGCAACCCGTTTTCTTCAATAAAGCGGTTGACGAGTTGCCCTGTATAATGCCCGTAATCCGCATGAAGCAGCTGGTAATCGCGTGCCGGGAGATTGACGGCCCCTTTCAAACGATCCGTCCAATCTTCTGTGTAGGAGTAGCAGGTCGTGTTCAGGATCTCAAATTTCCACTGACCGGATTGCTCCGTGAATTCAACAAAGGCCATGTCCAGCCCGTCCAGCGAACTTCCGCTCATTAAACCGATTGCACGGTAGGTCATAGAGAAGTATTTAGACTGTAAGTATTTAGTATTTAGATAGAGGTTAAGGGTATTTAGATTAGTTTTGCCTGGGGTCAAAAATACCCATTTACCCTTGTAACAGACCGGTGCTGCCCCACCGACTTTCGGAAGCTGAATATTGAATTCATTGAATCTGAATTTGAACAGTCTAAATACTAAATACTCAATACTAACAGTCTATATTCAATATGATAGTCAACCTTAGCCAGCAACATTCCCTCGTAAGCAACTGGGTGGCGGAAATCCGCGATGTGAACATCCAGAACGACCGGATGCGTTTTCGCCGCAACCTGGAACGGATCGGTGAAGTGGCGGCCTATGAGATCAGCAAGGTCCTCGCCTTCTCTGAAAAAGAGATCCAAACCCCGCTGGGCATAGCGGAACACAAGATGCTGTCGGAACAACCCGTACTGGCCACGATTCTCAGGGCGGGTTTGCCGCTGCACCAGGGCCTGTTGAATTATTTCGACCGGGCCGATAACGCTTTTATCTCCGCATTCCGCAAGCACCATAAAGACGGAAGCTTTGAGATCAGCCTGGAATATGTTTCCTGCCCTGATCTTGAAGGAAGGGTATTGGTGATCTCCGACCCCATGCTGGCCACCGGATCATCCCTGGTTAAAACGATCCACCACCTGAGGGCGGAAGGAAAACCCTCGGCCATCCATATCGTATCGGCCATTGCCTGCACCGTGGGGATCGAATATGTAAAACGGGAGGAACCCTCCGTTACCATCTGGTGCGGGGATATCGATGACGAACTTACGGCCAAAGGTTATATTGTTCCCGGACTCGGAGATGCCGGCGACCTGGCATTTGGACTAAAGATCCAGAATTAATTACATTGAGCCGAAGGTTGCCAGCAACATGCCGGTTCCATGTATACTGGTTGTCAATCATATAGCTTTTTAAATGTGGCCGGGAAGAGGCAAAAAAGCAGCAAAAATCCCTTTTTACAGGTCTTTAAATTGTTGTACTTTTCCGTTTCGTACCTATGTTATAATGCGGCCGGCCAAACAGATATCAACAGGAGGCAATTTCAGGGAAAAAAATTACGTTTCTTTGAATAACCCGTTTCGGAATCTTTGCCGGCCAGTGAAAAACATTAAATAGTGTGATGAAAAAAATCATTTTCGCCCTGATGGTTTGTGTAACGGCGACTACCGTGTCAAAAGCCCAGGACCCTAATTTTTCCCAGTTTTTTGCCTCGCCCCTCACGCTCAACCCGGCGCTTACGGGAAAGTTTGACGGTACTTTCCGGATTGCCGGCAATTACCGCAATCAATGGCCCACGATCAATAACGCCTTCGTGACTAAAACCGTTTCCGCCGATTTCGGGATCCTGAAAAACAGGCTGAATGATATCGACCAGATGGGTGTAGGCATATTGGGTGTGACCGACCGCGCCGGCGACGGGGTGCTGGTTACGAACTATGCGGGTCTTTCGCTGGCTTTTCACAAGGGTCTTGATGAAAACGGTTACCACCAGATCGGGGCGGGTTTCCAGGCGGCCTATACCAACAAAAGGCTGGACGTTACAAAAGTGTATTTTGAAGATGAACTTACGCCATTCGGTTTCGTTCCGGGAACAACCGGGGAGATCTTCTCCAATAAACAAATCAATGTTAGCTATGTGGATGTGAACGCCGGCATCCTCTACAACGGAAGCACCAATGGCTATAACAATTTTTACATTGGCGCATCCATGTATCACATCAACCGGCCCAAGGAAAGCTTCCAGGGCGGTGAATTCATCCTGAATGCCCGTACCACGATCCAGGCCGGCGGAAAAATACCGGTCGGCTCCTATAATTACCTGCATTTCTCCGGCATTCACAGCATGCAGGCCAAAGCGCATAATACCGTAGCGGGGGGCGCTTTTTCATACAATGTGAACAGCGACAATGATGACCCTACTAATGTGTACATCGGCGCCTGGTATCGTTTTGAGGACGCGGTTATTCCCTACATCGGACTTGAATTCAAAGGGCTCCATATCGGCGCCACCTATGACGCCAACACCTCTTCACTCAAACCGGCGTCCAACACCCGGGGCGGAATGGAGATCTCCCTGATCTATATTAAGAAACCTTCGGACCCAAATGCCAAAAAACTGAACTGTCCACGGTTCTGATAACGGGTCTATCTGCGTAATATAGAAGTGTAACGGTTTCCCTGAAAGAAACGTGAAGATAATCGCGTATTATTTATGCAGCAACGTATCCGCTGAACTAAACCGCACGCATCAGTAAAGGAAGCAGGTACCAGCAAAAAAGAGTAATCAGGATTATAGAGACCAGGTTCATGACAAGCCCCGCTTTCAGCATTTGACGAAGTTTTATATGACCGCTTGCAAACACAATCGCGTTGGGCGGCGTACCCATGGGCAACATGCTCGCGCAACTGGCGGCCAGGGTCATGGGCACACCCAGCAGCAACGGGTTCATCCCGATAGCATCCGCGAGCGAACAAACGACGGGAGCGAAAACGATCACCTGCGCCACATTGCTCATCAACTCGCTGATAAAAATGGAAATGATCACTACCGTCAATACCAGGATCAAACCCGAACCTGCATAAAGCGCCAGCCAGTCGCCCAGCTGTTTGATCAGCCCGGCCTTCTCCATGGCGTCGGCCAGCGCGATCCCGCCGCCAAACAATAACAAAATCCCCCAGGCCATCCTGCCGGTATCATCCCATTCCAGGATATTACCCTTCGTGTCTTTTCCCCTCGCTTCATACTTTTCTGAAACCCTGCCGGCACCCGAAGGGCAAATAAAAAGTGCGAGTGCGCCCATGATGGCGATCATGTTATCATCCAGCGCAAACCATGACTGGCTGCGGTTGATGAGGTCCTTGCCGATCCATAGCAACGCGGTACAGATAAAAATAATCAGCACCCTTTTCTCCGCCGCAGAGGGTTTTCCCAGCAACTGCAACTCTTCCCGGATATGTTTCCCCGCCGCCTCACTGGCCCGGATCCGGGCAGGAAAAAGAATTCTTGTGCTAATGAAATACAGGGAGAGCATCAGTAGCAGGGCCAGCGGTGTGCATAACAGCATCCATTCCGCGAAATCGATATTGGTGTTGTACTTTTTTTCGAAATACCCAACAAACTGTACATTGGGGGGTGTGCCGATGATGGTGGCGATACCCCCGAAATTGCTGGAATAGGCGATAGCCAGCATGAGGCAAAGATTGAAATGGGTATAGTTACCGCCCCCCTCTGCATTCTCTTTCATCACATGCACCACCGACAGCGCGATCGGGAACATCATCATGGTGGTGGCCGTATTGCTGAGCCACATGCTCAGTAATCCCGTGGCAAGAATAAAGCCCAGTATGATCCGGTTACCGCTTGTACCTGTTTTCGCGACGATATTCATCGCGATGCGCCGGTGCAGGTTCCATTTTTCGATGGCCAGCCCCAGCATGAATCCGCCCATGAACAAAAAAATGACCTCGTTGCCATAGGCCGCGGCCGTGGACTTAATGGAATTGATACCCAGCAGCGGAAAAAGCACCAGCGGTACCAGCGCTACCGCGGGCATCGGCAGCGCTTCAGTCACCCACCAGGTGACCATGAGCCCGGCGACCGCCAATACCCGCGCCGCATTTTCCGGAACATGAAATGGATTGATGAAATAAAGAATGAGGGCGACGGCGATCCCCGAAAGCAACGCGATGATCCTGGATTGTTCTTTTGACAAGTCCGTTGGTTTTGCTGAAAATACAACCTATTTGGTTTTCCCGCTCACGTAAGGACTTCCCTTTACATAAAACCGGTAGGGCAGGAAGGCGTCTTCACCGGCATAATCCACCCCGATGCGCGGAGAACATACGATCTGTAGCGGACTATATTCAAATCCATCATCGGCCAGGTAGATCTCCCTACCGCTTAGGGAAATGCCGCTTTGCGAAACATCGATCCCCAGGGCTTTGGAAAGATTTCCCGGTCCCCGGGTCATCGAAACATCCGGTACTTTTCTGCCGGTTCTTCTCATCATGATATCCGTTCCCTCCAGCGGTTCAATGGCCCGGATCAGGATGGCATGCGGTGTATCCTTTTCATGAGTTACTATGTTGAACAAATGATGGATCCCGTAACAGAGATACACGTAGGCCACTCCACCCTTTGCATACATCACCCTGTTTCTTTCGGTTATACGGCCACCGCTCGCATGCGATGCCTTATCATGTATCCCCGCATAGGCCTCCACTTCCACGATCCTCCCCGAAGTAACCTTACCCTCGCGGTTTGTCACCAGTATTTTTCCCAGCAATTCACGTGCAATTACCAGCACATCTTCCCGCTGATAAAATTTCCGTTGTAACTT
>CAYRHU010000022.1:0-18288 GCA_964424155.1 uncultured Chitinophaga sp. | reverse complement strand
TATATTTACCCTACAAATTAAGGCTTTGCTCAAAGAAATCGTTATCGCCATACAGGGCTATGAAAACGCCCGGCTTTTTATCAAACAACACCGATTCTTCCGATGGATCATCATTCCCGGTATCATTTATACAGTTTTGTTCATTGCCGGCATGTTCATTTTCTGGCAATCATCCGATACGGTGGTGTCCTGGATCAGCCAGCGACTGCGGATTGAGGCCTGGCTGCAGGCGGAAAGAAGCGAATGGCTGAGCTTCCTGCTGGTGATGACGGGCATGATGTTACGGCTGATCCTGGTGTTGTTCTACTTTTCTTTTTTCAAATACCTGATCCTGATCATCGGCTCCCCGCTTTTTGCCTATCTGAGCGAAAAAACCGAAGCGATATTGGAAGGCAAGGAGTATACATTCGACTGGTCCTCTATCCGCAGGGATTGCGCGCGCAGCATCCGGCTCGATCTCCGCAACTGCGGCTGGCAGTCGGTATACCTGCTGGCCCTTATCCTGTTATCCATGATCCCCGTGGCGGGCTGGATCACACCGGTGATCGCCCTGCTGATCGAATGCTATTATTTCGGTTTTTCCATGCTGGATTACAGTTTTGCGCGGGCCCGGCTTACACCGGAACAGAGTATACGGTTCATGGGAGAACATAAAGGGCTCGCGATCGGGAACGGGTTTCTATTTTATATCATGCATATCCTGATCCTGCTCGCTCCGGCCTATGCCGTGATCGCGGCCACGCTCAGTGTGCATAAAATGAAAACCAGCTGAAATTATGCCGGTCGTTTATTTAATTCCATCAATATTGTCGGAAGAAGGGATTTTGGCCATCCCTGCCTATGTTACGGATGCCGTAAAAAATTGCCGGGTCTTCTTTGCTGAGAATGAAAGAACCACCCGCCGCTATTTCAAACGGCTCTGGAAAGAAATGGTGATCGATGACTATGAGTGGTATACGATCGGGAAGGATACCGAAGAGATCTTCCGGGCCAAACTGAAAGAAAAAAAAAATATCGGCATCATCAGCGAAGCGGGATTGCCCGGTGTGGCCGACCCGGGTCAAACCCTGGTGGAGATTGCGCATGAAAAAGGGGCGACCGTGAAACCCCTCAGCGGGCCCAGTTCCGTTCTCCTGGCGCTGATGGCCAGCGGGATGAACGGTCAGCAGTTTCAGTTTTCAGGTTATCTTCCGGTTGATCCGGCCCAGCGGGCAAAAGCCATCCGCGATCTGGAAGCCGAATCCATCCGGAAACGCTGCACACAGATCTTTATTGAAACACCTTACCGGAATAATCAATTACTGGAAGCGCTTGTCCGGCATGGCAAACCCGATACCAGGCTATGCATAGCCAAAGATCTCACCGGGACCGGTGAATTTATTCAGACGAAAAAAATTGCGGACTGGAAAAAGGCTCTACCCGATCTGCATAAGCAACCCTGCATCTTCTTATTGCTGGCTCAGGGCTGAGTTTCTATTTTCACACTGTCGACCAGGTACCAGCTCTCCCCGCGCCAGGGCAGGGCTCCGTTTTTCATTTTGTAGCGAACCGTAACAAAATGTCCCTGTAATTTTTCAAGAATCCTGGCCACATTCTTATCCGGAACGGAGAAAAAGAATTTTTCGGATGCCAGTGCCACATTGGCCTGTGACCGGATACTGCTCAGGATCAATTCGCCCTCGTAGGTTTTGAATATGGTCCCTTTGTGAGAGAACTTTTGCAGCAGACCGGTGCGGTACCCTTCGCTGTAGGTAAAAAAATACTTCCAGTAAACAAAAGCGGCCAATACCAGGAATGCAAGTATGAACAGGTTGCGGCGGAATTTCCTGAACCAGGAGATACGGCGCTCCTTCGCCGGGCTGGGCTGGTCGAGCGGCTGGAAACTTTCGGGAGGTGTTGTGGCATCCATGTGCAAGTGCTTTATAACAAAAATTTTATGGCTATAAACCAATTATTATTATACATTTGCTCCCAATTTACAACTTGTTTGTAAACATGATCAACATTCTGACACATACAAAACAGATGGCCTTTCATCCGCCCATTACCTGCGGGGTATACTCCGTTGGTTTTGATGTGTTTACTTTTTCCCGCCCCCGACGTCGCCCTGTATTCTGACAGGACGAACCCTTCACCATGGTCCCTGTCAGTGAAGCCAACCCGCAACACAAACTTTGGACTGGTGATCCGCATTTTCAAGAATTACGTTAATGGACAATCAAAATATCATCATCCGGGTGGCGACCGCTTCCGACAAAGCCTATTCGGATACCATCACAACGGAGATGGAAGCCTCCGCCGCCGCCCGGGGAACGGGCATTGCCCGGCGCAGCCCGGAATACATCGAACAGAAGATCGATGAAGGCAAGGCCGTTATTGCCGTTACGAAAGATGGGGAATGGGTGGGTTTCTGTTATATCGAAACCTGGAGCCATGGCGAATACGTAGCCAACAGCGGCCTGATCGTAGCGCCCCCCTTCCGCAAAAGCGGTGTGGCAAAGGCGATCAAGAAAAGAATTTTTGAACTTTCTCGCGAGAAATACCCGGAGGCCAAGATCTTTGGTCTTACCACGGGATTGGCCGTGATGAAGATCAACAGCGAACTGGGTTACGAACCGGTAACCTATTCGGAACTCACCCAGGACGAAGCCTTCTGGGCCGGTTGCAAAAGCTGCGTGAATTACGAGATCCTGATGAGTAAAGACCGGAAGAACTGTATGTGCACGGCTATGCTCTACGATCCGAAAGACCACTACGAACCGGAGGAAACCACCAAATACTTTGAAGAAAATAAAAAAGGGTTTGAACGGCTCCTCAAATTCAAACAGTGGAAACTGCTTCGCCCTTTTCTTAAAAAGGACAAACCGGATTCGAACGGCGGAGGATCCAGGCCCAAATCATTGCTGCACTATTTCTTTCACATCTAAGTGAACTTCAACATGGCTAAAAAAGTTGTATTGGGTTTCAGCGGCGGACTAGACACTTCTTACTGCGTCAAATACCTGACGGAGGAAAAGGAGTATGAAGTGCACAGCATCATTGTCAATACCGGCGGGTTCAGCGATGAGGAACTGCAGGAAATTGAACTCCATGCCTACCGGCTGGGCGTGAAAACGCATCACACCGTGGATGCCGTAAAAGATTATTATGACCGGATCATCCGCTATCTGATCTACGGAAATGTACTGAAGAATAATACCTACCCGCTATCCGTGTCTGCTGAACGGCTCATACAGGCACTGAACATCGCCGAACACGCGCGCCGGCTTGGCGCCGGAGCCGTGGCCCATGGCAGCACCGGGGCCGGCAACGACCAGGTGCGTTTCGACATGATCTTCCATATCATGATCCCCGGCGCGGAGATCATCACGCCAATCCGTGACCTCCGACTCAGCCGGGAAGAAGAGATTGACTACCTGAAAAGTAAAGGGGTGGAAATGAATTTTGAAAAAGCCGTTTACTCCATCAATAAAGGTCTCTGGGGAACCAGCGTGGGCGGAAAAGAGACTCTTTCCTCCAGGGGTATGCTTCCCGAAACGGCCTGGCCCACACAGGTGACCAAAAGCGGGACGGAAGAAATCAGCATCGGTTTTGAAAAAGGTGAACTGGTATCTGTGAATGGATTAGCTTTTGCACATCCGGCCGACGCGATACAACACCTGCAAACCATCGCCGGTCCATACGGAATTGGTCGCGATATTCATGTGGGCGACACCATTATCGGTATCAAGGGACGTGTGGGTTTTGAAGCCGCCGCGCCCATGATCATCATCAAAGCACACCACGCCCTCGAAAAACATGTGCTCACCAAGTGGCAGCTGCAGTGGAAGGACCAGTTGGCACAATTCTATGGTAACTGGCTGCACGAGGGCCAGATCCTGGACCCGGTGATGCGGGATATTGAGGCGTTTTTTACCGGCAGCCAGCAACAGGTAACCGGTTCAGTATTTATACAATTGATGCCCTATCGTTTCCAGGTAACGGGTATCGAATCGAAATACGACCTGATGAACAGTCAATTCGGCAAATACGGGGAGATGAATACCGGTTTTTCCGGTGAAGACGTAAGGGGATTCAGCCGTATTTTCGGGAACCAGGTCTCCATTTATCATGCGGTAAAATCCAGTGCCGATGCGAAAGATTAAAGCAGGCATAATCGGAGGTGCGGGCTACACCGGAGGTGAATTGATCAGGCTGCTGTTGATTCACCCCGGTGTGGAAACCTCCTTTATTCATAGCCGGAGCCAGGCCGGTAAACCGGTGCACAGCATCCACCACGACCTGGCAGGCGATACGTCGCTGCACTTTACGGATAAACTGCAAACCGATATTGACGTGCTTTTTCTTTGCCTGGGTCATGGCGAATCCAGGAAATTTCTATCTGAGAATAATATCGGCGATAAAATAAAGATTATTGACCTGGCCAATGATTTCCGCCTGGCTGCTCAATCAACCTTTGGTAACCGTGAGTTTGTGTATGGACTTCCCGAACTGAACCGGGAAAGGATCCGGAAGGCCTCCCATATCGCCAACCCGGGCTGTTTTGCCACAACCATTCAACTGGGCCTTTTACCCCTGGCAAAACAGGGATTACTGGGTGAAGTGTACACCACCGGCATCACCGGTTCCACCGGCGCGGGCCAGTCACTCACCGCTACGTCGCATTTCAGCTGGCGGGCCAATAACATACAGGCTTATAAAACATTGTCGCACCAGCATCTCGGCGAGATCGGTGAATCGCTTCTTCAGCTGCAGCCCGGTAATAATATTGAACTGAACTTTGTGCCCTGGCGGGGAGATTTCACCAGGGGTATATTTGCCAGCTCAACCATTCATTGCGAGCTGAGCGTGGAAGAACTGTACAGGATGTACAAGGGATTTTATCATGATCATCCTTTTATATATGTCAGCAGGGATTCCATCTTCCTGAAACAGGTGGTGAATACCAATAAAGCGGCGATCCAGCTGGAAAAAGCCGGCAGCAAACTGGTGGTGCATTCCGCGATCGACAACCTGCTGAAAGGCGCTTCCGGCCAGGCCGTACAAAATATGAACCTGATGTTCGGCCTGGAAGAAACGGAGGGGCTGAAACTGAAAGCCGGCTATTTTTAAAAAAACCAGAAAGAACAAAAAGATATGAATTTGTTTGATGTATACCCGTTGAATGAGATCACGATCGTAAAAGCGAAGGGATCCTATGTTTGGGATGACAAGGGGGAACAATACCTCGACCTGTACGGCGGTCACGCGGTGATCAGTATCGGGCACACGCACCCCCACTGGGTGAAGCGGATCGAAGAGCAGCTGGAAAAGATCGCATTCTATTCCAATTCCGTCCGGATCCCGCTGCAGCAGCAACTCGCGGAAAAACTGGGCCGGGTATCCGGGAAGGAGGACTACCAGTTGTTCCTTTGCAACAGCGGGGCCGAAGCCAATGAGAATGCGCTCAAACTGGCCAGTTTTCATAACGGGAGAAAAAAAGTGATCGCATTCAGCCGGTCATTTCATGGCAGGACCTCGCTGGCCGTTTCGGTAACAGACAACAGGAATTATGTGGCCCCGGTCAATGAAACGGAGAACGTGATTTTCCTGCCGTTCAATGACGGGGAGGCGCTGGAACAATGTTTTGCAGCGTACGGAAATGAAATCTCCTCAGTCATCATCGAAGGTATCCAGGGTGTGGGGGGAATCCATGTCGCGGAAGATTCGTTCCTGCAGAAAATCCGCACCCTCTGTGACGAATACAGCGCCGTATATATTGCCGACAGCGTGCAATGCGGTTACGGCAGGAGCGGGAAATTCTTCAGTCATGATTTTGCCGGCGTAAACGCCGATATCTATACCATGGCCAAGGGCATGGGCAATGGTTTCCCGGTGGCGGGACTGATCATCGCACCGCATATTAAAGCCAAACATTTTCAGCTGGGCACCACTTTTGGCGGCAATCACCTGGCCTGTGCAGCGGCCCTGGCGGTGCTCGAAATCATTGAGGAGGAAAAACTGATGGGCAATGCCGTGATAGTGGGAAAATTCATACGGGACGAACTTGATTCGATACGCCAGTTAAAAAATGTACGCGGCAGGGGACTGATGATCGGTTTCGATGTGCCGGATGAATTGAAGGACCTGAAAAAGAACCTGCTCTGGAACCAGAAGATCTTTACCGGCGAGGCGAAGCCCAATGTCATCCGGCTGTTGCCATCCCTGGCGCTGAAAAAAAGAGATGCCGAGCAATTCATTGATTCGGTTAAGGAAGAAATCGGTCATATCGTTTCAACTCCTGCTTCATAAAATGAAAAATTTTGTTTCTGTACATGATGTAGCGCCGGCCGGCAAAACAGGAGAAGCCATTGATGCTCTCGTGCAAAAAGCGCTCGACTTCAAGGCGGATCCCTTTTTGCACAAATCGCTGGGGGCAAACAAACGCATTGGCTGCCTGTTCCTGAATCCCAGTATGCGTACCCGGCTGAGCACGCAGATCGCCGCGCAGAACCTGGGAATGGAAGCCATTGTTTTCAATATCGGCAGCGAAGGATGGGCCCTGGAATTCGAGGAAGAGGCCATCATGAGCGGCTCCACGGTGGAACATGTGAAAGATGCCGCGCCGGTCTTTGGAAAATATTTTGATATACTGGCTATCCGCACGTTTCCTTCGCTGAAGAACCGCGAGGATGATTACAGCGAATTGTACATAAAGCAATTCATTAAATATGCCGGTATCCCGGTGGTGAGCCTGGAAAGCGCCACCCTTCACCCCCTTCAGTCATTAACTGATATCATAACTATCCGGGAAACTTTAAGAGATAACCCGCTGAAGCAGGGTGAGAAACCTAAAATAGTGCTGAGCTGGGCCCCTCATGTAAAACCCCTGCCCCAGTGCGTGGCCAACAGCTTTGCGCAGTGGGTCAATGCCTGGGGAAAGGCCGATTTTGTGATCACCCACCCGGAGGATTATGAACTGAGTGAAGAATTTACCCGGGGCGCCCGGATCACGCATAACCAGGACGAAGCGCTGGAGAATGCCCATTTTGTATATGTAAAGAACTGGAGCACGTTCACCGATTATGGTAAAATATACGAAAGCGATCCGGGGTGGATGCTCACCAACAAAAAACTGGAACTGACCCGCCAGGCCAAAGTGATGCACTGTCTGCCCGTACGAAGAAATGTGGAACTGAGCGATGAAGTGCTGGACGGACCCGGCAGCATTGTAACCCGCCAGGCTTCCAACCGGGTGTGGGCGGCACAGGTCGTTTTAGCGGAGATCCTCAAACCCCCATCCCCTAAAAGGGTGTAATTAGGACTCCGTCAAATTATGTGTCATGAAAGAAAACATGTATTATGGTGCCAGTAATCAGATTTTTCAGATAGCTGAAGAACTTAGGAATCGTATGACTCCGGCAGAGGAGAAACTTTGGAAACACATTCACATCAATGAATGGAAATTAAAATTCAGAAGACAACACCCTATCTCCAATTATGTAGCCGATTTTTATTGCCATAAATTGAAACTGGTTATTGAACTGGATGGTGGAATACATGATGCGGAAGATGTCAAAAAAAACGATGAGGAAAGAGAAAAACGCATGACCGGATTTGGCATCACGGTTCTTCGGTTTAAAAACGAAGAAGTTTTAGGCAATATCAACTCCGTTCTTAATAAAATATCCGATTTAATAAAAAATCATCCGCTCTCACCTTTAAGTAACGAAGGTAATATCGGAGAAATCTCTCCTACCTCCCCTTTAGGGGACGGGGGCGGGAATACTGCTAAGCTCTACGTCATAAAGATCGGCGGTAACATCATCGATGATGATGCAAAACTTTCGGTATTCCTCTCTGATTTTGCCAATATCACCGGACACAAGATCCTGGTGCATGGGGGCGGTAAACTGGCCACCCAACTGGCGGAGCGACTGGGTGTGGAACAGCAACTGGTGGACGGAAGACGAATCACCGATGCGGAAACGCTGAAAATCGTGACCATGGTTTATGCCGGGTATATCAACAAGAATATCGTGGCCCGGCTGCAGGCCAATAACTGTAATGCGATCGGGCTCTGTGGCGCCGACGGAGATGTTATTCTCGCGCATAAGCGAAAACATCCCCTGCTCGACTTCGGTTTTGTCGGCGA
Organism: uncultured Chitinophaga sp.; assembly: GCA_964424155.1. Taxonomy (GTDB): domain Bacteria; phylum Bacteroidota; class Bacteroidia; order Chitinophagales; family Chitinophagaceae; genus JJ008. The sequence continues at coordinate 10,154 of CAYRHU010000022.1, read as the reverse complement.
TGTGGACGCGGTGAATACCGGGCTGGTCAGCAGCCTGCTGGAAAAGAATATCACCGTCGTCTTCGCCCCCATCACGCACGATCAGCAGGGAAACCTGCTCAACACCAATGCCGATACCATTGCCCAGGAGATCGCGAATGCCTTGGCCGGTTCCTATGATGTGGAACTAATCTTTTCATTCGAGAAAAGCGGGGTACTGCTTGACGCGAATGATGAGGCAACAGTAATAACGGCATTGAGCCCCTCCTATTACAGGGAATTAAAAGCAAAGAACAAAATATTCTCCGGTATGATCCCCAAACTGGATAATGCGTTTACCGCCCTGGATAGCGGTGTACGCAAGGTCATTATCGGAAATGCGCAGGAACTGCCCGCGCTTCTCAGCGGAAAGGCGGGTACAAGTATCACACATGAGTAAACAGGTTCACATACTGCAGGAAGAGGCCCTGGGTTTGCTGAAAGAACTCATCGCGACACCCTCTTTCAGCCGCGAAGAAGATCAGACCGCCGGGATCCTCTGCCGCTTCATGGGAGAAAGGGAAATACCGCATAACCGGGTTGGTAATAATGTATATGCCCTGAATAAATATTTTGACGAAAAAAAGCCGACCCTGCTGCTCAATTCCCACCACGATACGGTCAAACCCAATGCGCAGTATACCCGGAACCCCTTCTCACCGGATGAAGAGAATGGTAAACTGTTCGGCCTCGGCAGCAATGATGCCGGCGGATGCCTGGTTTCGCTACTGGCCGTGTTCCTGCATTACTATGACCGGCAGGATCTGCAATACAACCTCGTATTTGCCGGCACTGCCGAAGAAGAGATCAGCGGCTCCGGCGGGATTGAATATACCCTACCCTACCTGCCGATGATAAACTGCGCTGTCGTGGGTGAACCCACGCAGATGCAAATGGCGGTTGCCGAACGCGGACTAATGGTGCTCGACTGCATCAGTCATGGTAAAGCCGCGCATGCGGCCCGTGAAGAAGGTGAAAACGCGATCTATAAGGCCTACCCGGATATTGAATGGTTCCGTACCTACCGGTTCGAAAAAGAATCCGCGCTCCTGGGGCCCTCCAAAATGACGGTAACGGTTATTGAAACGGAAAACAAAGCCCACAATATCATTCCCGCCACCTGCCGGTTCGTGGTGGATACCCGCATCAATGAACTGTACAGTTTTGAGGAAGTGATCGGCATTATTAAGCAGCATGTGCAATGCGAAGTTGCCCCCAGGAGCACCCGGTTGCGATCCACTTCCATTTCCCTTGACCACCCGCTGGTAAAAGCCGGGATAAACCTTGGCAGAACATACTACGGATCGCCCACCACATCCGACAAGGCGCTGATGCCCTTTCCCGCGCTGAAGATGGGCCCCGGCGATTCCGCGAGAAGTCATACCGCCAATGAGTATATTTATACCGAAGAAATAAAAGAAGGGATCGGGTTGTATATTAAACTCCTGGATCAGCTATTATGAAACTCTGGCAAAAAGATAAAACGTCCCTGAAGGAAGTGGAAACATTCACCGTCGGCCGCGACCGGGAAATGGATATGTACCTGGCCGCATTCGACGTCATCGGTTCGCTGGCGCATACGAGAATGCTCGGATCTGTAGGTTTGCTGACAAAGGAAGAACTTTCGCTCCTGCAGGAGGAACTGAAAATTATCTACCGGGAAATACAAAAAGGATCATTCAGGCTGGAAGAGGACACGGAAGATATCCACTCGCAGGTGGAAGTATTGCTTACGCGGAAACTGGGTGATACGGGAAAAAAGATACACGCCGCGAGAAGCCGGAATGACCAGGTGCTGGTCGATATCAAATTATTTCTGCGCAACGAACTGGAAGAACTGGTAAAAACCATCCAGGCGTTCTTTGAACTGCTCCAGTCGCTAAGCGAAAAATATAAGGATGATCTTCTCCCCGGGTACACGCATATGCAACTGGCCATGCCCTCTTCTTTCGGGCTCTGGTTCGGCGCCTACGCGGAAAGCCTGGTGGACGATATGGTTACCCTCAGGGCAGCTTATGGGGTAGTGAACAAAAACCCGCTGGGTTCCGCCGCCGGTTATGGATCTTCTTTTCCGGTTGACCGTTCACTTACGACAAAGTTGCTGGGTTTCGAAGACCTGAATTACAACGTGGTGTACGCCCAAATGGGGAGGGGCAAGGCCGAAAGGATCGTTGCCCAGGCCATGGCCAATGTGGCGGATACCCTCGCCAGGCTGAGCATGGATGCCTGTCTCTACCTGAACCAGAATTTCGGTTTCATCAGTTTCCCGGATGAACTCACTACGGGCAGTTCCATCATGCCACATAAGAAGAACCCGGATGTTTTTGAGCTGGTTCGCTCTCATGGCAACAGGATAAAAGCCCTGCCCAATGAGATCATGATGATGACCACCAACCTCCCTTCGGGTTATCACCGCGATCTCCAGTTGTTAAAAGAACATTTGTTCCCGGCCTTCAAAACACTGCGGGATTGTATAGAAATGACCGGGCTGATGTTGTCCCGCATAGAAATTAAAAAAGATATCCTGGCTGATGAAAAATATAAATTCCTTTTCAGCGTAGAGGAAGTGAACAAAAGGGTTAATGAAGGGATGCCGTTCCGGGATGCCTACCGGAAGATCGGGAAGGAAATTGAAGCGGGAAATTTCAGTTATTCAACATCGGTCACCCATACGCATGAAGGAAGTATCGGGAATCTCTGCAACAATGAGATTAAGAGAATGATGTCGGAACTCGTAAACGGTTTCCCTTTTGCCGCAACGGAAAAAGCCATACAGGATCTTACCCGATAGCCGTTTAAAGTCCGTATTTATCCACCAGGTAAATAAAGGCGGCCATATTCACGGCGCCTAGTTCCAGTTCCCTTTTATTCACCGCTTCAAAAACATCGCTGCGTGCATGGTGGATATCAAAATACCGCTGGTTATCGGGGTTCAGGCTGGCTGTTGGGGTTTTCAGGGCCCGGCTCAGCGGACCTATATCCGCACCACCGCCGCCTCTTACCAATTCCGTACAGCCAAAAGGCGCGATCAGCGGCTTCCAGGTAAGGACCTTTGCATACTGCTCATCGCTTCCCGAAAAACCGATCGACCGGGGGGTAAATCCTCCCGCATCGCTTTCCATCGCCAGCAGGTGCTTCTCGTTCTTTGATTTGGCCTCTTCCGCGTATTTGTTTCCGCCGCGCAGTCCGTTTTCCTCATTGGCGAATAATACAAAACGGATGGTCCGCCTGGGTTGGTAACCGACCGCCTTAAAGGCCCGCAGGATTTCTATCGTCTGCACACATCCGGCCCCGTCGTCATGCGCCCCTTCACAATTGTCCCAGCTGTCGAGGTGCCCCCCGACCGTGATGTACTCATCCGGAAATTCAGTACCGGTCAGCTCCCCGATCACATTATGCCCGATCGTGTCCGGTAGAAAATGACCGTTTGTTTTCAATGTAACCTGCACCTTACTTTTTTTCACCTGGTCATTCAGCCAGTCGGCATCCCGGAGACCGATCGCTACGGCCGGAATTTTTGCATAGGCGGAATCATACCGGGTAGCGCCGGTATGGGGGTTATTATCCGCAGCGTGGCTCAGGCTTCTTACAATTACCGCAACGGCTCCGTATTTGGAAGCGCGGCTTGGTCCCTGTCCCCGGTATTGCCCCGCGTCGCGGTAAGCATTAAAGGTGCTGACATAGGTATCGTTGAATTTATAATTGTAGAAAACGATCTTTCCTTTCACCTCGTCCTTGCGCTTCTCCAGTTCCTCAAATGAATTCACCTGTAAAATCTCCCCCGTTACGCCGTTATTACCGCTTCCCACAGAATTACCCAAAGCGACGACATCAAGACTTTTTTTAAGAGGAGCCGGGTTACCGGCCTGCTCTATGTACAACGCTTCTGCCTGGTCATCTCCTCCCCTTACCCAGTGCGGTACCATGCATTCCTGCATCCATGCCTTATCCGCACCGCTTTCCTTCATCATCTGGAGCCCCCATTGCTCGGATTTCACCATACCGGGTGAACCGGCAAGGCGCGCTCCGATTTTTTTGGTCAGGTGCCAAAGATTACTGTAGGCCTTGCCGTTGGTGAGGATCTCATCGGAAACTTTTTTGATAAAAAGGGAATCTTCGTTTTGTGCGGATAAAATACCCGTACATGCGGTAAACAGTAAAACCAGGCCCAATTTCTTCATCGTACTGAATTTCGCTAAAGTTAACTGAACCTCAAAAACTGAACAAAGAATTAGGATAAGCGTTATTCCTTACTCCGGTAAAAGGGCTACCTTCGGACACTCATTATTATCGTATGCGGATCGGAATTGTTTGTTACCCCACATTCGGGGGTTCGGGCGTGCTGGCCACCGAACTCGGCAAGGCGCTGGCACAGAAAGGTCACCTGGTACATTTTATCACTTACCAGCAACCTGTCAGGCTGAACGGATTTATCCCCAATATCTTTTACCACGAAGTACAGGTACCCACCTACCCGCTCTTTGATTATCCGCCCTACGAAACCGCCCTGGCCAGCACCATGGTGGATGTGATCAAGAATAATAACCTGGATCTCCTTCATGTGCATTACGCGATACCGCATGCCTCCGCGGCCTACATGGCCAAACAGATCCTTAAAAAGGAAGGAAAAACTATACCCGTCATCACCACCCTGCACGGAACGGATATTACGCTGGTAGGACGCGACAAGACCTATGCCCCCGTCGTCACCTTTTCGATCAATGAAAGTGATGCCATTACGGCGGTGTCTGAAAACCTGCGTGAAGAAACCTTCAAACATTTTGACATTAAAAAGGAAATTGAGGTCATCTTCAATTTTGTGGATGTAAGCCGTTTCAGCCGCAAACCCCTCGATGCTTTTAAAAAGGTGATCGCCCCCAATGGGGAACGGGTATTGCTCCACGCATCCAATTTCCGGAAACTGAAGAGGGTCCAGGATGTCGTGAAGATTTTCGCGGAAACTAAAAAACAGATCCCCTCCAAATTGCTGTTCGTGGGCGACGGACCCGAACGATCCACTGCGGAGGACCTGGCCCGGGAAATGGGTGTTTGTGATGATATCCGGTTCGTAGGTAAACAGGAACAGATGGAGGAGATCCTGGCCATCGCCGATCTCTTTTTACTCACCTCGGAGTATGAAAGCTTTGGCCTGGCCGCGCTGGAAGCTATGGCGGCGGGAGTTCCCGTGGTATCCACCAATGCCGGCGGTTTAAGTGAGATCAATGTGCCGGGCGAAACGGGTTACATGTCTGATGTAGGCGATATCGCCTCGATGAGCAAGCAGGCTGTTTCCATTTTAAAGGAGGATGAAGTATTAAAAACATTTAAGGAAAAAGCGGCCGTTCATGCCCGCCGGTTCGACATCAACCGGATCGTTCCGCAATATGAGAAATTGTATGAGCGGTTTCTTTGAAACCTGTTCACCCTCCATTATACCCGCAATACTTTATTAAAAAGTGAAAGAAAGATCAGGTGTAAAACTGTTTACCCTTTCTCTTTTTCGCCTTTTCTTCAGTGCAAAATCTCCAGGATATGACCCGCTGTGTTCGCAGTGTGAAAAATAAAAGGATATAACCGGATTCAAATCCCTTCCGTGTCTCCCGCGACCTTTGCATAAAAATGATTCCATACAACCTCCCGGCTATCTCCTCAGCCAGGGCAGCGGATCCACGTTGCGGGTCTCGATCATCAGGATAAAATCGATCTGGCCTCCATTCCCGTCATCGTCCTTTCCTGCCCGCCCGATAGGCTGGCCGGTTTTAACGATAGTCCCTTTGGAAACGGAAACCCCGGATAGATTGCTGTACGTGGTGAAATATTTACCATGCCGGATGGTGATGGCCGATCCGTCGCCCAGGCTGTAAACAGCGCTTACTTCCCCGTCAAAAACGGCCTTAACGGGTACACCGGCAGATGGTGTGGCGATAGTCAGACCCGGGTTATCAAATGTCAGAAGTGTGTTTTCAATTTTATTGTTTCCAAACCGGAGCGTGACCACACCATTATCCACGGGCCAGGGAAGTTTGGCGCGATTGGCCGCAAAACTGCTGTTCAATGCCACATCCTTTGCATTCAGATCGAGATAACTGTCGGGTTTTTTAACCGCTTCATTTCTTTTGGAAGTAGTCGTACCGGGTGTACTGCTTGTTACCGGGCTGGTTGGAGCGACAACCGGGGCTTCGGGAGTGGTGACTGGGTTATTCTTCCTGGCCAGTTCATCCGCTTTCTTCTTGGCATCCGCCTCTGCTTTGGCCTTGGCCTTGGCCGCTTCGATCTCCCGTCGTACGATCGCGGTGATCGCGTTCTGAAGATCGCGGTCCTTTTTCTTCTTGGCGGCGATCTGTTTGGAGAGATCCTTCTCCTTTGATTTCAGCTCGGCTACCACGCCCGCCTTTTCCTTTTTTTGCACCTCCAGCTCCTTTACCTGTTTGGTCTGGTTCGTCAGCGCCGCGTTTTTCTGCTCCTTTCGGCCCAGCTGCTGCTGCTTTCTTTTGGCAATCAGCTGCTGCGTTTCAATGATCGTGTTCACCTGCTTTTCACGATATGTGCGGTAACTCTTCAGGTAGGTGATCCTTTTGATCGCGTCATTGAAACTGCTGGCGGAAAAAATGAAATTCAGGTAATCGTAATTGCTCTTGTTCTTGTACGCATACACCACAGTTCGTGCATACTGCGCCTTCAGCGTATCCATCTGCTTATTCAGTCGGTAGATCTCGAGATTACTTAAGTAGATGTCATCATCGATGGCTCGTATCTCGCGGTTGATATTACTCAGGTATTGCTCCTGGAGCGCGATCTTCCGGTTCAGCACGTTCAGCTGACCCAGGGTTTGCCGGGTCTGCCCCCTTACCTTGTTATACATGTTCTGGATCTCCTTCAACTCCTGCTGAATGGCCTGGCGCTCTTTTTCCAGTTCCGAGCGGTCCTGTACCGGCTGCGCCGAAGCGGTGCCTGTCAGAAGCGCCGCGGCAAGCGTGAAAAGCATGGTTGTTCTTCTCATAGTATAATATGGATGCAGGTTAAAAAAGGGGAACGGACCGTTCAGACTATAACGCCTTCCTGCAAAATAAATTTTATTACCTAATCCCTCGAATAATTTTTAGGGATGTTGAATGGAAAACTTAACGTTTCATTAAAATCGTATTGGCGGAAATTGAGTTTTACATCCAGTTTTTTGCTTTCGGCCACATGGATGCTCCGTTGTCTTGAAAAATTCACGCCCTTCCGGTTATCATAATCGCTGTAGGAGAGATAACAGGTCCGGTTCCGGGTTTCCTCCATATCATCCAGCTTGCTGCTCAGCACCAGTTTGCTGTCGGACCGGATGGTCAGCAGGTTTTTAAAAAAACGCCCCAGGCTCAACAGGGAAATATTCTCCTGTGTACGTGAATAGGAAACAATATGCGGATCCAGGAAAACCGGGTTGCCGATCAGCAGTTCCTGCAGGGAAGTGAGGTCAAGCGGCAGTGCCGTAACCTCCTGCAGGTAAGACAGGCTGCGGGCCGTATAAATTCTTTTCTGTTTGTCAAGCAGCTTCACGGAATCTTTTGTGATATAGGCTCGCAGTCCCTCTATCCCGAGTATCGCCGTAACGGAAACCCAGATCACGCTGTCTTTATACATTCGTATATGCGCGTTCACGTCATACTTTTTCCCTTCCCCGTCGGTGTACTCCACATCCACTTTTCCGTTAAAGGTGGTGAATGGAATACGCTGGTTCAGGATACTGTCGTACTGAGCGGAAATATACCGCAGCGTATCCTCCCGGGAGTGATCGATCACTGTCACGGGCGCCACGACGGTATCCTTCTTTTCAATGGCCGTCTGTATCTTCCGGGTAGACCGGCAGGAATACAGGATACTGACAAGTGCCAGGAAAAAAATAAATGCATTGTTCATTACGCTGCGGCTTGCTTTATTGTTTGCCGGTATGTCCAAATCCGCCTTCATTCCGGGTTGTCACATTAATCTCGGCGGAAGGAATCCAGGCGGCCCGCTCTATCCGCTGGATCACCATCTGCGCGATACGGTCGCCAGGTTGGATGACTTGTTCTTCTGCGGAAAGGTTGATCAAGATAATCTTAATTTCTCCCCGGTAATCGGCATCAATCGTGCCCGGGGTGTTCAGGCAGGTGATACCCTGCCGGATAGCCAATCCGCTCCGGGGACGTATCTGCGCTTCAAATCCTTCCGGGAGCTCGATAAAAAGCCCGGTGGGAACCAGGCTGCGCTCCATCGGCTGAAGACGCAGCGATTGCTGCAGGCTGGCCCTCAGATCCATGCCGGATGATCCGGCCGTGGCATAATCCGGAAGGGGATTGGAAGAAGTATTGATGATCCTGATCTCAATGTCGGGCATGCAGGCAAAGTTAATCTTATCGGTCGAGAGGTATTTTCATTTGCTTTACTAAGATGGCCGCTTTTTCACCAGCACCGTTGCATAAGCGACCAGCCCTTCTTCCCTGCCTACGAAACCGAGTTGTTCGGTTGTGGTGGCTTTAATTGAAACGTCTGAAGGCCCGATACCCGCCAGCCCGGCGATAATGCCGCGCATCTGCTCCGTATACGGTTTTATTTTCGGCGCCTGCAGGCAAACTGTGCAATCAATATTTACCACTTCAAATCCTTCTTTTTGCACCAATTCCATAGACCGGCTTAGCAATACCCGGCTGTCGATATTCCTGTATACGGCATCAGTATCGGGAAAATGGGTTCCGATATCCCCGAGTCCCAGTGAACCCAACAAAGCGTCGCAAATGGCATGCAGGAGCACATCCGCATCGCTGTGGCCAAGCGCACCTTTGTGATGGGGGATCAATACGCCGCCGATCCGCAGATCCCTCCCCTCCACCAGTTTATGAAAATCAACTCCGGAACCTACTCGGTATGACATAATCGCGTATTCAGGGTTTGGTACAAACTAAAACGTCCCGTAAACGGGACGCCTTAGTTTCGAATTATATTCAGAATTACTTCTTGGCAGTGCTGAAGTCAAACAGGATAGAGAAACGCAGTGTGTTTGACAGCGGGTTGCGGCTAACACCACTTCCTGAAGGAACCAGGTAAGCGAAGTTGAAACCGAAGATGTTGTATTTCAGGCCAACACCGGCAGTGAAATAACGGCGGTTGCCTTTATACTTGTTCTCGAAATGATAACCGGCGCGGAGTGCGAACTGGTTGTTGTACCAGTATTCGGCACCTACACCTACTGCAAATTCTTTCATTTCCTCGCCAAATCCGTCGGGAGCATCGCCGAATGAGCTGAACCAGCTACCGATCACGCTCTTGTTCCTGTAGTCAACCAGCCCGGCAGAATCTGTGGGCGGTGTGGGAACCAGCAGCTTGTTTACTTCCAAACCGATAGAGATTGAATTTACATTATTGAACTTATTGGTATAGTTTACACCGAGACCCAGGTTAGCGGGAATGAAATCTTTTGCATCCGCGTTATCAGTATAAGAGATCTTGGAACCGAGGTTGGACAGTACCGCACCCCAGGCCCATCCGTCGCCGGAAGCTTTAACAGCATTGCCGTAGTAAGAAAGGTCTGCTGCTACAGAACTTCCTGTCTTATAAGTAGTACCACCTGCGTTGAAACCGCTGGCAAGGTTGGAGTTGATATACTTTAAAGCGATACCAACGCCATGCTTTGCATTCAGTCTGCGGGAATATCCGACATCAATGCCGAACTCGCGGGGACGGAAAGAAGTCAGATCGTTACCCAGCGCGTCTGTGAACTGGATATCACCCAGGCTGAAATAACGAAGGCTTCCGAAGATGGCCTGGTTGTCATCAAATTTGTAATGACCGGCCAGGGTAGCCAGGAATACATCATTAACTACATCCTTAAGCCAGGGAGTATACGTTGCACCTACTCCGCTTGACTGGTTGAACGCAACCTTACCGCCATTCCAGATACCGGAATATTGGTCGGGGGAAGTAGCGATACCCAGTTCGCCCATACCGCCTGAGCGGGCATCGGGTGAAATACGGAGGAAAGGAACAGCAGTGGTGACGACATTTAATTTATCCTGCGCATTTACAGCGGAAGTAAAACCACAAAAGAGCAGGAATACGCCAGTTAGATTAAAAGCAGTTGCTCACATTAGAAAATTTTTAATAATGGTTTAAATATA
>CAYRHU010000021.1:8051-44571 GCA_964424155.1 uncultured Chitinophaga sp. | reverse complement strand
AAGAATCTATTAATTCAGGGTTTGCCCTCTTCCATCGAAAAACAGTTCAGCAAACTGTCCTTTGCTAAAAACATGACCCCGTTGCTCAAAAGCCGGAAGATTGATTTTGCGCTGGTGTTTGCGGTGAACGAGAATCAGTTGAATGGCATTTTAAAGGACGTAATGCCTTCGCTGAAGGGGGAATCCAAATTCTGGGTGGCCTATCCCAAGATCACTTCCAAGATTGTTACCGACCTCAACCGGGAATGCAGTTGGAACCGCCTCACCTGCGAAGGGTATGAGAGCATTGAGCGGATCGAACTGGATCATGTATGGACCGCCATGCGCTTCACCCGTTGCGAAATGCAGCGGGGAGAGGATGTGGTGCACAGCCGGAAAAGACAGGCCACCGCCGTAGCGGAGTAAGGACCAGCTAAACTTATTGTACAAGGTTTGCCGTTTCCGGCAAACCTTTTTTATTTCAATACATTTACGGCATGACACATCTCAACGTGGAGATTAAGGCCCGATTGTTGCCCGGTGAATTTCAGGGTCATCCCTCCAGGGCCGATTTTATCCGGTTGTACCTGCATGACAACGGGGCCGATTTTAAAGGAACGGACGAACAGACGGATACCTATTTCCGGGTACCAAAGGGCCGGCTCAAACTTCGGGAGGGGAAAATTGAAAACAACCTGATCTACTATGAAAGAACCGACCAGGCCGGTCCAAAGAATTCGTTTTTCAAACTGGTTAGGGTAGACGATGCCGGGGGATTGAAAGAGGCGCTGACACAATCACTGGGTATAAAAGTGGTGGTGCGGAAACGACGCGAGATTTATTTTATCCGCAATGTCAAGTTCCATATCGATGAGGTGCCGGGACTGGGCGCTTTCGTTGAAATTGAGGCGGGCAACCTGCATCAGGATCTTCCCGCGGATTACCTGCGAGAACAGTGTGAACAGTACCTGCGTGATTTCGGGATCGGGGAGGATGACCTCGTTTCGGTGTCGTACAGCGACATGCTGTTGGATCCTGTTATTTCAGGATAACAGCGCCCGAACGCCGGGTGAGTCCCATCTCCATTTGTTTAAGATATTCGTGCGCCTTGTGAAGTACACTGAATTCTTCCGGGGTATGCTGCTTTTCCATATCTAACTGGTTTTCGAGCAGCATGCGCTTTATCTTACGGAGTTTAAGATAGGTGACGGCCGATTCCACATTTTCATTTGTTTTTTCCTCATCCATTTTTAGGTATCGCATCAGCCCGCTTTCATTTTCACGCGATACGGTATGCATGAAATCCTCATAGGATTGCGTAAACAACTGTGGCTGGTAGCCCGTAGCCTGGCTGAATTCACGTTTCCAGTGCTCGCTTTCCTCATAAGGAAAATTCAGCAGGGACACGGCAAAACTGCTCACCTTCGGGTCGGGGTGGTATATGAAGAAATTGGGATTGACCGAACCGGGATCGGTACGATAAGCTTCCCGGAACACGGTGAGCAGGTGATGCACATCCTTGTTGTCGAGCAGACTTTCATCCATCAGTTCCTCGAAAATGTAGTCCGCCACCCGCTTATCCCCATCCCACGATTTTATACCGTGTTCAATCAGCATCCTCGCCATTTCTTTCTCCTGCAATTCGTCTCTGAAAAGCAGGCTGAACGTGGCATCATCAAAATTCCCGGCCATCGCCTGCTGCGCATTTTCCTCTATTTGTTTTGCTTCCTCAAAGGGCTGTTTTCGCTCCTGCGCCGCGATCCGGTCGCGGATGAACTTGTTCACCAGGGTATGCATCCCCGCTTCATCGATCTTCAGCAAACCGGCGCACTGCCGGATATAATCCTGTTGCCTGGTAAAATCCTCAGCCTTGTTGATCCGGGAAATGGTTTCGGCGATCCGGTTCACCACTTCGGCTTTTTTGGTGGAATCATTGCCAGCGTCTTTGAGCGCCACTTCCAACTGGAAAAGGATAAAATCCTTCTTGTTTTTTTCCACCCATTCCCGGAAAGCCGTAGCGCCGGCCTTATTTACATAACTGTCGGGGTCTTCATTATCCGGAATCAGCACGAGTTTTACATTCAGTCCTTCCTCCAGCGCCAGGTCCAGCCCGCGCAGGGCCGCTTTCACACCGGCCGGATCACCGTCATAAACGATCGTGAGGTTGTGGGTGTATTTCCGGATCAACCTCAGCTGGTCGGGTGTGAGTGAGGTACCTCCGCTGGCCACCACGTTCTCGATCCCGGCCTGGTGCAGCGACAGCACATCGGTATAGCCCTCTACCAACAGGCACTCATCCGCTTTATCAATGGCCTGCCGGGCGAAATAAGATCCATACAGGATCTTGCTTTTTACATAGATCTCGTTTTCCGGGGTATTGATGTATTTCGGCGCCTTGTCATGACTTTTTAAAATCCGGGCTCCGAAACCCAGTACCTTTCCGCTGTGGTTATGCACGGGAAAGATCACCCGTCCCCGGTAATTATCCACGAGCTGATCATTCCGTTCGGCGATCAGCCCGGTCCGGAGAAGCAGATCCCTGTTATATTGTTTGGCAAGCGCCTCTTTGGTGAATGCATCCCTTTGTTCGGGAGAGTACCCCAGCTGAAATTTCCGGATGATATCCTCCCGGTATCCTCTTTCTTTAAAGTAAGCGAGCCCGATATCGCGTCCCTCATCTGTGTCAAACAGCATGCGACTGAAAAATTCCTGCGCGAACTGGTTGATAATATAGAGACTGTCGGCGGTCTGTACCTGCTGGCGCTGTTCATCCGTGCGAAAGGTTTCCTCGATCTCGATGCCGTATTTATTCGCCAGCCAGCGGAGCGCTTCGGGGTAACTGTATTTCTCGTGCTCCATGACAAAACTCACCGCGTTGCCGCTCCGGCCGCAGCCGAAACACTTGTAGAGTTCTTTTGAAGGCGAGACGCTGAAGGAAGGCGTTTTCTCGTTGTGAAAAGGACATAGCCCCAGGTAATTACTGCCTCTTTTTTTCAGTTTTACAAACCCGCCGATAATATCCACGATGTCGATGCGTCCGAGTATCTGCTGTATGGTTTGCGGGGAGATCATCAGGCCGTCTAAGTTATTCAATTTATGCGTCTTTCGGGCTTTCCGGGAATACAACAATGACCGGGATCAGGCCCCCGGCGCGAAAGGGCTGATAATCGTCACCAGCCGGTAAATTGTGGATTTTTTTTTAAGAATTATAGTCGCAAACCCTTTGATTTACCCGAAATAGCACTTAACTTGTTTTTGTTCATTTAACCCACCTGTTCTATCCGGCACCCCCTCGAAAAGAGCCCAGTTCTTTATTGTTCACATTTTAAATTTTAAATGCCATGGTTCAGGTAGACATCTCACAGCTCTCCGCAGAGTGTAATGCCTGGAGAGAAAAGCTTCGCCAGTACAAGGAAGAATTCACCAGGGACGAAAGCAAGCTCCAGGAAACAACCCGCCAGACACTCACCAAAGAACAATTGCAGGACGTAGAACATCTGCACAACCAGTTTCACATCCAGCTGATCAACATCCACGACTTAAAGCAATCCATTAAAGTGCACGACCGGAAAATGAATTTCGAAAAGGTCGCTTTCAACGGTTTTGTGAACGAAGACAGCCTGGCCCGTCACGAGGCCCTGCTGGAAGAGTTTCAGTCGCTGGAACAGACCCTGCTGGAACTCAGGGAAGAATTCAACACCTACCTGGTACGCACCCGTTAAAGGGCCGTTTCAGCTGTCAGCCGGGCTGATGCGTATCGAATGATCGGGTCAGCCAACCACTGCGCCTGTTATTTTGTCCTGACCAACCCATTAAATTCAGCGACAAACTATCTCATCACGCAAAACAGGAATGCCATGCCAGAATTTGATACCTCACATGTAAAAAATATTGTCTTGCTGGGCCATGCCGGCTCGGGTAAGACCACCTTAACGGAGTGCATGCTATATGAAGCCGGCATCATCACCCGCCGCGGCAGCATCGCCGAAAAAAACACTACAGGAGATTACCACGAACTGGAACAGGAACGTGGTAATTCTATTTTTAGCAAGCTCCTTCACAGCAAGTGGAGGGGGTACAAGATCAATATCATCGATACCCCCGGGTATGATGATTTTGTCGGTGAAGTGATCTCCGCCCTCCGGGTGGCCGATACGGGTGTCATGCTCCTGAACGCCGTCATGGGCGTGGAAGTGGGCACCGATATCATCTGGGAATATACCGAGAAGTTCAGGACCCCCATGATCTTCGCCGTTAATAAACTGGATGACGATAACGCCGATTTTGACAAAACCGTACGGGAAGCCAAATCCCATTTTGGGAACAAGGTGGTGGTGGTGCAATACCCGCGACAGACCGGATCCGGGTTCCATGAGATCATCGACGTGCTGCGGATGACCCTCTATAAGTTCCATGACGGGGGTGGCAAGCCGGAAAAACTGCCGATCCCGGATGAAGAAAAATCAAGGGCCGATGACCTGCACAAGGAACTCATCGAAGCCGTGGCCAGCAACGATGAATCGTTGATGGAAAAATATTTTGACAAAGGAGAACTGGATGAAGATGAAATGAAGACCGGGCTGAAAAAGGCTATGATCAACCATGACCTGTTCCCCCTTTTCTGCCTCTCGGCCGAACGGAACATGGGAAGCGGCCGGCTGATGGGGTTTATCGACAATGTATGCCCCAGCGCCAACGAAATGCCTCCTCAAAAAACAAAAAGAGGGGATGCATTGCCCTGTGATGCTGACGGACCCGCCTGTATATTTATTTACAAGACCATTTCCGAACCGCATGTGGGTGAGCTTTCCTTCTTCAAAGTTTACTCCGGAACCATCAAGAGCGGTATGGAACTGGAAAATGAAACGACCGGCGTTACCGAAAAGATCAGCCAGCTATTCCTGGTTGAAGGGAATAAACGCACCGCCACCAATGAACTGGTGGCCGGTGATATCGGCGCCACGCTCAAGCTTAAGAACACCCATACCAATAACACCCTGCATGCCAGGGGTAAGAGTTATGAACTGAATCCCATTGAATTTCCTTCTCCCAATATGACCGTGGCCATCGAGCCCCTGAAAAAAGGAGAGGAGGAGAAATTATCACAGGCCCTCCACCAGCTCAGGGAAGAAGATCCCACGCTGATCGTGGAGATCTCGCCCGAACTGAAGCAGACCCTCATCCATTGCCAGGGCGATATGCACCTGGCCGTGGCCAAGTGGAAGATCGAACACAGCCATAAACTGGAAATCAAATTCGTGAAACCCCGGATCGCCTACCGCGAAACCATCCGGAAAACGGCGGATGCCAGTTACCGGCATAAAAAACAGAGCGGGGGCGCGGGCCAGTTCGGAGAAGTGTATATGCGGATCGAACCCTGGTACGAGGGGATGCCCGAACCCGGTGACCTCACCGTGCGCGGCCGGGATACCTACGACCTCGACTGGGGCGGGAAACTGGTTTTTTACAATTGTATCGTGGGAGGCGCCATCGACGCCCGCTTCCTGCCTTCCATCCTGAAAGGCGTAATGGAAAAGATGCATAACGGTCCGCTTACGGGCTCTTATGCGCGCGATATCCGCGTGTGTGTGTATGACGGTAAAATGCACCCGGTCGACAGCAACGACATCTCCTTTAAGATCGCGGGTTTGCAGGCTTTCCGGCAGGCATTCCAGCAGGCCGATCCCCAAATCCTTGAACCAGTCTACCGGGTGGAAGTACTCTGTCCCGATGATCTTACGGGTGCCGTGATGGGTGACCTGCAGAGCCGCCGCGCCATCGTGGAAGGCATCGACAGCGAGGGTCATTTCCAGAAAGTGATCGCCAAAGTGCCCCTGGCGGAAATGGACGGATATTCGTCCTCCCTTCGCTCCATCACCCAGGGAAGAGCCAAGTTCAAAATGAATTTTATGGCGTATGAACCCGTGCCCTTTGAACTACAGCGCAAACTCATCGACGAGTATGCCAAACATGCGAAAGAAGAATACGCATGATGAACCGATACTGACTGCCCTGTCAAAAGGCTGCTCCGGCAGCCTTTTTTGTTTTTTCTTTCAGTAGTTTTATCGCATGGATAAATTACCGGACCTGGCTGACCCGAAATGGTTCCTGGCCGCCACGCTGATCGTTTTCGCTGTTGTGGTGGGTAGATATTTCCTGATCTCAGGTGTATTCTACCTGGCATTTTATGTCTGGCAGAAAGAGAAATGGAAACCCCGGAAGGTCAGTCAGCGGGCTTATCCTCCCCAACAGTTCCGGAAAGAGATAATCCGAAGCACCCTCACCAGCATCCTGTTTGGATTGTCCGGCGCACTTTTATTGCTCATGTGGCAAAAAGGAGTTGCCTGGATCTATGAAGATATCCATGCCTATCCATTGTGGTGGATGCCGGTCAGCCTGGCCATTGCGCTGGTATTACAGGAAACCTATTATTACTGGCTACACCGCTGGATGCATCATCCTTCGGTATACCGGGTCGTTCACCAATGGCACCACGACAGCCAGATCGCTTCTCCCTGGACGGCTTTTTCCTTTCACCCCATCGAAGGGCTGATACAGGCGATATTCCTGCCGCTGATCCTGTTGTTCCTGCCGATGAATGTGTGGGTGCTCGTGGCCATGCTGCTGATCATGTCGTTCAGCAGCGTGATCAATCACCTCGATATCGAGATCTACCCGGAATGGTTCGCACGCGTGCCCCTGTTACGAACCCTGATCGGAGCCACGCATCATGCCCTTCACCATAAACAGTTCAGGTATAATTATGGGCTGTACTTTACATGGTGGGATAAATGGCAACGAACCGAGAGCCCTTTTTATGATGCCCTGTTTCACGAAAAAGCGGCCCGGCGTGCCGGTCCGGGTGAACAGGCCCCACCCGCTGATTAACGATCCCGGTACACGGCGATCGAGGAGGTCTTATCGTTCCAGTTGGAAATATAGAACCTGCTTTTCGAATTGGTAATGGTATAATTCTTCCCTCCAAAATTAGAATGCTCATAAAGCACTACCCGGTAACCATCCGGAACGGACAGCGAACTGAGCGCATCATTTGGAAAGCCGATCTCTGCCATCGTGGCATAGGTGCCGGGCAATAAGGAAGCGGATTGTCCCTTGTAATCGGCATCGGTATAAATGACGACCCGTTGTCCGGCGCCCGGCTGATCATAACCGTTGTCGTCATAATATCCTTTTTCTTCAATCACCAGAGAACCGATTCGGTTGTTGAGGGTGGATGAGAGGCAACTGGTGTTCTGCGTGATCGTATAATAAGAGCCTGTGAGATATTCATTATTTACATAAACCCTCGCCCGCAGGTTGGAGGGAAGTTCAATGGAGGAAATGGCGTATTTAAACATACCCAGTTTATCGCCGCGGTAACTGCCCGGCGCCAGTCGCATGCTGTTGCCCCGGTAACTGCAGTCTGTATAAATGGTCGCATACTTGTTACCGCCATACCCGTCATCGCCTCCATAATCCCCCGAACGGTGTTCGATGACCAGGGAACGGATCTTATCATTATAGGTTTTTCCCAGGCAGGACTGGCTGTTTTCAAAACTGGCATAATACCCTGTCGCGTTATCGCTGGAAGTATACACCCGCAGCCGCAAGTTTCCATGAAACGTAAACGACGAGATATTTAATCTCAGGTTGCCTAACGACGCGCCGGAATAGGTGCCCGGCCCCAGGCTGCGGGAAAATCCGCCTGAATAGCAGTCGTTATAGAAGGTGATATAATTGTTCGGATCATATCCCGGCTGGTACGTGCTTTCCACCACGATGGAGGAGGTGATATCGTTCCAGGTTTGATCGAGGCAAAACACGTGCGACGTGAATGTCCTGGACCGGCCCTTGAAGTTATTGTGTTCGTACAGGGTAACCCGCATGCCGGATGGGATCTGTAAACTCGACAGGCGATCGTTGCCTATCTTCATCTGGTAAACGCTATAGGAGCCCGGCTGCAGATAATAGGATCTGCCTTTGTAGTTGCAATCCTCGAATAAGGTGATGTAGTTTTGAGCAAATGTGGAAAAAGCGGTCAGCATAACACAGACGGCCGTGAGTAATTTTCGGAACATACGAACAGGTTTTGGTTTAACGGAAAGCAGCAGTAAGTTAGCAATGTTTTTATTGATATAAACAGGAATAGCAACTTACCTTTAAATAAAATGGGTGATCCCGCATGAAGAAAACCATTATGCTGATTGGATTGCTAAGCTGCCTGACCGGCGGCAGGGCACAAAAAAGTGAATATGATACCTTCCCGGTTTACACCGGCAATGACCTGGGACTGACCTATTCGCCGGCCCGAAGCTTTTTCCGGATCTGGGCTCCATCCGCCATGCAGGTGCGTTTGCTTATTTACAGCGATCACGAAAATCCCAATTTCATCGAAATTTTCCCCATGAAGAAAGATAAACAGGGCACCTGGGTATTCAACTGGGAAGGAGATCATAAAGGTCTACTGTATGCTTTCTCCATTTTTAAGGATATGCAATGGCTTGATATCGTACCCGATCCCTATGCGAAAGCCGTGGCGGTGAACGGCAGACGGGCCGTGATCACCGATCTGAAAGAATCCAACCCGGTGGGATGGGAGAAGGATAAAAGCCCTGGTTTGGGCGCCAAAACATCTGCCGTCATTTACGAACTGCATGTGCGCGATGCCAGCATCGCCGCCAGTTCGGGTATCCGCGAGAAAGGCAAATTCGCGGGACTTACCGAAACGGGCACCCAAAACCGGGAGGGACTGTCTACCGGTCTCGATCACCTGAAAGAACTCGGCGTAACGCATGTACACCTGCTGCCGGTTTATGATTTTAATTCGCTTGATGAAAAACTCCAGTTCCCGGGATATAACTGGGGATACGACCCGCTCAATTACAATGTGCCGGAAGGGACCTATTCCCTCAACCCGTATGATCCCCTTTCCCGGATCCGGGAATTCAAGCAACTGGTAAAAACCTTTCATGAAAATGGCCTTCGCGTGGTGATGGACGTAGTATATAATCATACGGCCTTATCCGAAAATTCATATTTCAACCAGTTGGTTCCGGGCTATTATTACCGCCACACCCGGGATGGAAAATTTTCCGACGCCTCGGCTTGCGGGAATGAAACGGCCAGCGAAAGACCCATGATGCGGAAATTTATCATTGAATCGATGAAATACTGGGTGAAGGAATACCATGTCGATGGTTTCCGGATGGATCTGATGGGCATTCATGATATCCGGACGATGAATCTCCTCTCAGCCGAACTGCACAAGATAAAACCCGATATCCTTCTCTATGGTGAAGGATGGACCGCGGGTCCATCCCCCTTGCCGGATTCATTGCGGGCGCTGAAGGCCAACGCTTCCAAACTGGATCGTATCGCCGTTTTTAGCGATGATGTGCGTGACGGGATCAAGGGCCATGTATTTACACATGAGGAAAAAGGATTTGTGAGCGGGAAACCGGGACTTGAAGAGAGTATCAAATTCGGGGTGGTGGCTTCCTGTAAACACCCGCAGGTGAAATACAATAAAGTGAATTATTCCAAAAAACCCTGGGCCGCACAACCCTGGCATACGATCACCTATTGCGAATGTCATGACAACCATGTGTTGTGGGATAAACTGGCCATTTCGGCCCCGGAATCAGACGAGATCAGGCGCCGGGAGATGCACAAACTGGCTCTTTCCATTGTGCTCAGTTCGCAGGGGATCGCTTTTTTACATGCCGGTACGGAATTCCTGCGGTCCAAAAAAGGAGTGGAGAACTCTTTCGAATCACCCGACAGTATCAACGCGATCGACTGGAGCCTGAAAACAAAACACCGGGATGTGTTCGATTATGTAAAGTCATTAATAAAAATGCGAAAAGAACATCCGGCCTTCCGGATGACCCAAGCTGCCGCGATTGCCTCCGGTATCCGGTTCTTTGAAAAACTGCCCGCGGGAGTGGTGGGCTATACCATCGACGGAGCGAAAACCGGAGATAAATGGAAAAAGATCCTGGTTTTTTACAATGGTTCGGATACCGTTCAGACGGTATCCGCAGGCCCGGGTAATTGGACTAGCTTTATCCGCGATAACAGGGTATTGCCCCCGGCGACCACCCGGGGTACCATCAGCCTGCAGCCGCATAGCTGCAGCATTTTATACAACGAATGATCCATGTATAAAAAATGGATAACAGGATTGGCGGTCATTATTACCATCAGCGCTTTCGCGCAGCGGGGCGATGAACTGGTTGTCTATGCTGTTAAAGGGAAGGTTACATGCGTGTATCAAAATGCCGAAACCCCGGTCAGGATCGGGAAAGTATTGCATGCCGGTATGATCCTGAAAACGGAAGATCATGCCGCCCTTACGATGCTTTGCACCCGGGGGAAGACGATTTTTGTTGACCGGAAAGGAAATTATCCTGTTACAAAATGGAAAGACTCCTGCCGAAGCAATCCGAATTCCATTACTTCCAATTACTTTAAATATATCTGGAGCCAGTTGTATGCCTATAGCCCCGAGCATAAAGAGGAAATGCGAAAACGAAATGAAATGGCCGTGGCCCGGGGTGAACCCGCGGAAACTCCGGTGTCCAAAAAAAACCGGAAATGGCAGATCAGCCGCGGTTTGGACACGCTGAACTACGATGGCCGCTCATTCCCGATTTCCTGGAACCTGCCGGGTTACCGGGGCTGGTATTATTTTAAATTGTATGACGTAACCGGCAGGAAGCTTTTATACCATGACAGCCTGCGAAGCAATTATATCCTGCTGGACAGCCTGCAAAACCGGATGATACCGGGTAACCGCTACCGGTGGACCGTTGCGGCAAAAGGTGTACCGGTGTCTTCAAAAAGGGTTATTCATTATGTAACAACTGATGAAACAACCCGGCAGGTTCAATTATTATCCGCCCCGTTACCCATAACCGAGGATTCAGCCGCGGTATTTTTCCGCGCAGCCTTCCAGCTCGAGCAAAAACATTTCCTCGCGGAAGCGCTTGAATGGTACCTGAAAGCCGGTATGCAGGACCCGGAACTGGAGTTATACCGCGACCAGATCATTCGATTCCGCAATGAATTCTGGATACGGTAAACCATTATCCCTCGTCCTCTTTGTCGATCCGTTTTCCAATCAGGTAACCGGCGGCTCCTCCCGCCAGCAACCCCAGGATCACCCAAAGCATGGTGCCCTGCGTGGCAAAGTACCCGATGGCAAAACCGGTCAGCGCCCCGGCGATAGTAAAAACGGAGATCGCCTTCGTGCTGTTTTTCGGTGAGTTCACCTTGGTGTCATGACTTTTCCTAAACTGCCTGACGTGTGTTCGGTGCTTTTTCCTGTGGTGCGGACGGGCCATTTTTTATTTTGAAATTACAAAATCGGTTAATACTGACACAAAGGATATTTTTTCCGACATTACAGCCTATGAAACCCTGGTTTGGCAAAATTCGCATCCTTTATATCCGCAATGAACCACCCCCGGGTGTACCGGCTAACGATACCGTCGCTTTCCGGCCGCTGGAAGAAAAGGCCGTGCGATTCGTTCATTACCCGGATTGCCAGCAACTCATAATCTGGCTGCCGGCGAACGGCCAGGAATACATTAAACTTCGGTTACTTGATACCGTTACAGATCTAACAAGCGAAGAATGGCCGGTGACCGATCAGCTGAGCGGTTCCATACAGGTGCTTTGGGATACCCTGCCCGTTCCACCGGGACAATACCTTGTGGAAATCCTTCATCAAAGCGGTGGCCGTCATCTCATCGGGTTGGTAAAATATGAAGCGGGAAATGACCCCCCGGAAACACCCGCACCCGGTACTTCAACCGAAACATCGCAGGATCCGATCGTGTACCGTAACGGGTTTGGCCAGGTAATGGAAAATGAGGATCTCCGTTTAAGGGAGAGAGTGATGAAAGAGATCGTTGGCCGGTTCACCCGCCATGTGGAATATGAAAGCAGCGGCCGTTCAGGAACGGTTTATTATACAGAAGGGGAGACCCGGATCCCTTTTTATTACGAGATCGGGGGTGGCGACTGCGTGGCATATATAGAAATCCCGCCCGAAAGTCAATGGGAGACAGCCACGAAAACTTCCCTGGAGCGGAGAGATGACATCATTCATTTCCTGGCCCAATCGGTGCATGCCCGCCAGGCTCCTCATTGCCGGATGGAAATATCCGCTGATACGATAAAGTTTCTCAGAAAATAATTTACCCGGCCGGTTACATACCCGGTATCGGTCATTACTCATCTTCGTACCTGATTATTCATAAAAATATAATGACCATGAAAAACATTTTCATCCCGGCCCTGGCCGCTGCCATTGTTGTAAGTTCGTGCAGCAAGCAGGGTCTCCCTGAAAACGGGGGAACCACGACCGTAATTCCGCCTGCTTCCGTCCCCGCCGCCACGACCACTTCCTTCCGAAACGAATTCACCGGTGCCACTTCCGTGGAATGGCGGATCAGCGGAAGCAACAATTTTACAGTACAGTTCAATTTCAGCAGCCAGCGGCACAGCGCGGGCTATGATGACCATGGCCGCCGGTCTTCTCATTCAATAATCTGCAGCGACGGTCCGGTGCCCCAGGCTGTACTGGATGCGTTCAGCAGCCTGTACCCCGGCGACATCGTGTATGAATGGAAATTAAGAAGCGACGGAACATGGAAGGCGCATATTATGCGCGGGGGCGTTAAATATGAAGCGACATTTTCGGCGACCGGAATCCTCATCAAATTCGAGCGTTCGAGCTGATATCCCCTGGCAAACCGGAAAAACCGCCCCCGGCAGTGGGCGGTTTTTTTAATTTAATCCCATTTTTAGTTTCAGCGTATCCGGCAATGCTTTCCTGTTCACAAACAGGATCACTGTTTTCATCCGGAAATAATCTTCGTTCATATAGATAAATCCCCTGAAGCGGCTCAGCCAGGTGCCCCATGAATTCTTCAGGCGGTACCATCTTTTACCGTTTTCGTCCTGGCCCGAACCTGTTACATGCAGCATATGGTCTCTTTCGGTTACTTCGCTCCGGTAATTGTCAAGTCGCTGCCGGTCATATTGCCAGGCAGAATCGGGGAGGTATGCATATCCGCCAAAATAATTGAACCCCGGTTCGGTTACATCACCTTCCCAGCCCACAGTCCATCCTTTTCCCAGGGCTGTATCGATGACCATTTGCAGATCGGAAAGACTAATATTCCAGAAACTGTCATTGGCCCAGTTATATTTATCACGTAAAATGAATGGCCGGTAGAATGGCTTGTCGGAAAACGAAACAAGTTCCACATAGTCATCACCAAACCGTACCACTTCTTCGGCGAAAGATACCGGTGTATAGGACTTACCTTTCCAGGTAAAAAAGACGGGAATCCTTCCCAGGTATTTATCCAGGGTATCGTTCAATTGTTTTTCGCCCTCTGGGCCCAGCTGTTTACGTCCCGCTTTCAGCATGCCGCGCACGCAATGCTGCATGGCGGTATCCAGCCCGGCATGGTTATGGGAAAACTGCTCGTTGGGTTTACCGTTGTATACTTCTTCCGGAACAATCCCGTACCTCTTTATCACTCTTATCACATCATGGAACTGGCCACCGCCCTCAAAGTAGGTCTGGCCGCCCGTGGCCAGGAAACGATCCGCCTTATCGATGTACGCATACCGGGCGATGAACATTTCCGATAAGTTGAGCCGGATATTGTGCAGCCTGATGATATCGCTTTCCAGTACCGAATTCGTTCCAAATACCCAGCAGGTGGGGCTTTGCCCCTGGTCCTTCACGGTAGTGCATTCGATGGAGTCGGTAAGCCGGATAATACCGGCGGAGTGTTGAACCGAAGTTTGGGCGTTTACAGCAGGCAGGAGCCCCAGGGCCGCCAGCAGTCCGATCCATTTTTTCATACCCGGAATTTATATTGTAAACTATAAAAGCGGCGGTAGCCGGGCATACCCGCCATTGGGTATTAACATTATGATATAACTCATCTTTCTGCCTGATGATGGGTCCCGGGGAAGAACCATTTATGAACTATTTTCGCCTGTATAAAAGCTTTGTTGAACCCGTGGTAATTATAAATGTTTTACAGGTCCGGATCATAGGGATATTCATCCTGCTGGGTCTCCCGCTTTTTCCCTTTGCCCAGTTATGCACCGGGAGCCTGGGCGACCCGGTTGTGAATATTCACTTCGGAAGTCCCGGGCAACCGGACATCTCCTTTACTCCCCCCGGGGCTTATACCTATATTTCCTCAACCTGCCCGAATGACGGGTATTATTCGGTTGTTGGCTCCACGCAGGATTGTTTCGGGGGCACCTGGCATACGGTAACATCCGATCACACCGGTGGCGGGGCATTTATGCTGGTGAACGCCTCCTATGATCCGGGTGATTTTTTCCGAACTACCGTAAGCGAATTGTGTCCGAATACCACTTATGAATTCGCGGCATGGGTGATGAATGTATTACGAAACGGGGGCATACGACCTGACCTCACATTCCGGGTGGAACTACAGGATGGTACCGTGCTGGGTACATTTTCCACCGGACCAATTGACGCAAGTCCGGTACCACAGTGGAGACAATACGGTTTCTTCTTTACCACACCGGCTTTCAGCGAAAATATGATCTTGCGCATTACCAATAATGCTCCCGGGGGAGTGGGAAATGACCTGGCGCTGGATGATATTACATTCAGACCCTGCGGACCCGCGGTTACCGCCACGATACAGGGCTATGCGGGAGATATTGAACTTTGCGAAAAAGATACCAGCCGGTTTCATTTTTTGGCGGATCCCTCATCTTATTTTATCAACCCGGCCATCCAATGGCAGCTGAGTACCGATTCCGGTGCGCAATGGAAAGATATTCCGGGGGCTCAAGCGGCCTTGTTCACACGCCGGCCTACCGGCCACGGTCATTACCGGTACCGGTTTGCCGTAACCGAAACAGACGCGCCCATCCGGTGCAGGATCAATTCCAACGAAATAATCGTACATGTTTGGCCTCTTCCCGTTGCCGATGCGGGTCCCGACCGGGTATTGATCGCGGGGGATTCCTTAACCATACAGGCCGTTTCGGAAACGGGGTCGGGTATACAATGGCAACCGGCCGTTTATTTATCCGATCCGGGGATTTTGAAACCCGTGGCTCGTCCGCCTGCCAGCATCACTTACCAGTTATCTGTATTGTCTTCTGAGGGCTGCCGCAATACCGACCAGGTAACAATCAATGTGGTCAATGGCATCTATGTTCCCACCGCATTCACTCCCAACAATGACGGCAGGAATGACCGGTGGAGAATCCCGTATCTCGATCCGGAATGGGGCGCCACGGTTACGGTATATGATCGTTATGGTGGCCTGGTTTACCGGGGTGAAGGGCCCAATATGGCATGGGACGGTAAAAGGGGAGGCGTTTGGCAATCCGCGGGAGTATATGTTTATGTTCTGTATGTCCGGTCAACCGGTTATACACAAAAGGGGACGATCATGCTGATCCGCTGAGACCTGTTTGAACGAAGCCCTGTCGAATGCAGATCGGCGTACAAGTGTTAACTTTGCGTTTCAATTATCAATCCATATGAAAGAAGTATATATCATTTCAGCCGTTCGCACACCGCTGGGAAGTTTTGGAGGATCCCTGAAAAGTTTATCCGCCACGCAATTGGGCGCCATCGCCATCCGGGGCGCCTTACAAAAAGCCGGTGTGGAACCCGGGAAAGTGAATGATGTGCTGATGGGTTGTGTACTCCAGGCCAACCTGGGACAGGCCCCTGCCCGGCAGGCGGCGAAATTCGCCGGATTGCCCAACGAAGTGAACTGTACAACGGTCAATAAGGTTTGCGCCAGCGGAATGAAAGCGATCGCGCAGGCCGCTCAAAGCATATTACTGGGAGATGCGGATATCGTGGTGGCTGGCGGTATGGAAAGCATGAGTAATGTTCCATTTTACGCCGATAGCGTTCGTTGGGGAAATAAATACGGCAATACGTCCCTGGTGGACGGACTGGCTAAAGACGGTCTGACCGATGTATACGACGGGAAGGCGATGGGTAATGCGGCAGAACTCTGCGCGAAGGAATGCGGTATCAGCCGGGAGGAGCAGGATGCCTTTGCCGTTGAAAGTTATAAAAGAAGCCAGGCTGCCTGGGAAAAAGGGTTATTCAATAATGAGGTGGTTCCCGTGGAGATACCGCAACGGAAAGGCGATCCGGTCATCTTTGCCAAAGACGAAGAACCGTTCAATGTAAAATTCGATAAGATCCCTTCGCTCAGCCCGGCATTCCAGAAAGACGGGACCGTAACGGCCGCCAACGCCAGTACCATGAATGACGGCGCGGCTGCGCTGGTGCTGATGAGCCGGGAGAAAGCGGAAGAACTGGGACTGAAACCGATCGCCAGGATCCTTTCTTACGCGGATGCCGAACAGGCGCCCGAATGGTTCACCACCACCCCTTCACTAGCGGTACCCAAAGCCGTGGCCAAAGCCGGATTGAAAATGGAAGACATCGCTTACTGGGAACTGAACGAAGCGTTCAGCGTGGTGGGCATTGAGAATACCAAACGAATGAAACTCGACCCGGCCCGGGTAAACGCGCATGGCGGTGCCGTTTCAATTGGTCATCCGCTGGGGGCCAGCGGCGCGAGGATCATTGTCACCCTGGTCAATATACTGAAGTCCAATAACGCCAGATACGGCGCAGCGGGCATCTGCAATGGAGGAGGGGGCGCTTCCGCGATGGTGATCGAGAATATGAACTGATCCCCCTGTTTACCGTTACTGTTTTAAAGCCTCCGTATGGAGGCTTTTGTTTGCCGTTGATTGAATACTCTCGCACGGGAAATCATTTTACAATATTTTCAGAACAAAAAAAGGATGAAGTACATCACCTGGTTGTTTTCAATTTCAGGATGCCTGGCGGCCTGTCGCACCGCTCCCGACCTGCAAAAAGAAGAAGCGGAGATCCGCCGCCTGTTGCGACAGGAGCGGACTGCACATTTTAACCGGGATACGGCACTTTTTATTTCTGAATTCGCAGACAGTATGATCAGTGTCAACCGGGGCGTGGTATCTGCGCCAACCAGGGATGAACACCGGAGGCGGATCGGGAAATATTTCAGCACAGTCCGCTTTCTCATGTGGGACGATATAGCGGAACCCTTTATCAGGTTCTCGTCTGATGCTACAATGGCATATGCAGTCATTCAGAAAAAACTGATCCTGTCCCGCCAGGGGGATGACGGCCTTACGGTGACCGATACCTCCGAATACGCGTGGGTGTCAATTTACCGGAAATATAATGGGGAGTGGAAAGTGGAGTGTAATACGTCGACAAATAAATGACTGGGAAATTTTCAACCGGTTAATTTGTTAATTTGCTCCCTGCATGACTATTCCGCGTTCCATACTACCTGCCTTACTCATTTTGTTTGCGGGCCCAATTTCTGCTCAAAGCCCGGATAAAAATATCAGTATTCATATTGTACAGGATGATCAGGTATTTATACCGAAAATGGGAACAGACAGCATCACCCTTCAGCAAAAAACATTCAAGATACAGGTACTTCTGCAATATGTTAATGGGGTTTACCTGTTTGCCAGCCTGAATGATTCCCTGTTCAGGCTGCCGGACCCGTCGCCTGTACCGGGTTTTGCGCAATTGCCGGAAATGACCATGGCGGAAGAACATTTCAACAGGGAAAAGGAACTGCTGGTCAGCGATGAGGGCTGGTCCTACTGGTTCTACGATCCCGGCATGACCTGGCACCGTTTTAATAAAAAGATAATACACCTTGACAGTGGCCGGGTGGTCGGGATCAAAACCGTTAAACAGCTGTACTTTTTACCCGACCGGGTAACCCGGAAACTGAAGGAAAATAAAGCCCCTCTTTATCTCTTTTTCGTTGGGGTGAAAGAAGATGCCGGTGGTAAACCGCAAACCGAACTTCTCCGGTACAAGATCCTGATCTGGTGGCGCGAGGAAAATTGAATAATAGCCTAACTTAGCGTAATAATTCCCTTTATGCCGCGACACTGGGGCAAGTTGTTGCTTCTTTTTATTTTTTTCACAAGTCTTACTGTTTCCTCCCAGGACAAACAGGTGCTGATTCGCCTGATCCAGGAAGAATCTTCCGTGCTGGCCGATTTTCAGACCAATGTTATCCTGGAAAGGAAACCTTTCAAGTTCCAGATCATGTTGAAGAATGTGGAGGGAGTGTACGTTTTTGCCAGTATCCGGGATTCCGTTTACCGTTTCAACGAAACCAGCGAGATCAGGGATTTCGGATACCTGAACCTGCTGGAACTGAGAGATGAGGATGTGTACAATACCAATAAGGAACTCAATATCAGCGAAACCGGCTGGTCGTACTGGTTTTACAAACCCGAACCGGCGGAACACGCCTTTAACCGTAAAATCACCCGGTTCGACAGCAGCCGCATAGTCTGCACAAAGGCCATACGACAACTTTACGATATAGCCGACACCCGAGTGATAAAACTGCGGGATGTAAGAACACCGCTTTACCTGTTTTTCGTTGCCGTCGCTGAAACGGACAGTAATGGCCGTCCCTTAAAAGAACTGATGCGCCGCAAGGTAAAGATTGAATGGATCGATGAAGTGTTATGACCCGAAATGGGGCCACTACTTCGTACAATTACATACTGCAACCGTATTTTTTCAGACCTCTCCTCACACTATTTAAACCGTTATCCCGTTATCAACGGATGGACCAGGTCTGCAGTATTCCATAACAACAAAACCTGTAATGCCTGCATCCGTTCCGGCCTGTTTAAATACCCAATTAATAGTACCAAACTATGAGACAAAGAACCCTTTCCTGCCTGGCAGCCTGCATCAGCATATTATTCATGCTCAGTGCCTGTAAAAAAGAAACTTCAACGGCAGATTTTTCGAACGAATCCACCACACATGCCGATGATCAGAACCGGTTCTCGGCCGAACTGGACGCCGTGGCCAACGACGCCAACCTGGCGCTGGAAACCAATGCGGGGTTTTCGGGGAGAGGGGAGGGCACGCAATCCCTGATCTGCGATGCCACCATCGTAGTGGACACCCTCAGTAATCCAAGAACCATCACGATCACTTACAATGGCACCAACTGCCTGGGCAATCGAACCCGTACGGGTGTGATCGTCATTTCCATGGCGCAGGGCGTGCGCTGGAAGAACCCCGGCGCGCAGCTTAATGTGACATTCCAGAATTTTAAGATCACCCGGGTCATCGATAACAAAAGCATTACGATCAACGGAACACAGACTTATACGAATGTCAGCGGGGGCCTGCTGATCAACCTGCCCGTACTGAATACCATCACACACCACATCACGAGCAATAACATGTCGGTGACTTTTGACAATAATTCGCAGCGAACCTGGCAGGTGGCCCGTCAGCGGACATTTACCTATGATAATGGCGTAACGATCACCGTTACCGGGTTGCATTCCCAGGGCGGGATCACCGGGATCGCCGAATGGGGCACGAACCGTTTTGGCAATGCCTTTACCACGGCGATCACACAACCGTTGCTGTTCCGGCAGGATTGCAGTTTCCGCGCCGGTGGCGGAAAAGTGGAACATGTAACACCCTTTTTTAACGCTCATGTAACCTTTGGTCTCGACGCCAGCGGGAATCCCACCGGTTGCCCCGGCGCCAATCCTTACTATATGAAAGTAGTATGGACCGGACCCTCGGGGAATACGCATTCAAGTATACACCCTTACTGAAATTCAGTAACCCCTTTAGAACCCGTCCCGGTATTTTGCCGGGACGGTTTTTTTATTCAGCCGGGTGATTTGTTTTTTACAGTTAATTTAGCGGATATGAGCGCCACGCTTTTTCTTCATATTAAAAAACTGGTCGGTACCCATTCACCAGATCAACCGCTCAGGGGAAAGGAACTGGCCATTTTACCCTGTACGGATGATGCGTGGCTGCTGGTGGAAAACGGCATCATCGCCGGGTACGGTGAAATGAGGGACCTGCCTTCCGGTTTGGAGGATATACAGGATACGGTGGATGCTTCCGGCCAGATGCTGTTGCCCTGCTGGTGCGACAGTCACACGCACCTGGTGTTTGCCGCCAGCCGCGAGGAAGAATTCGTGGATAAGATCAGGGGATTGAGTTATGCGGAAATTGCGGCCAAAGGAGGGGGGATCCTGAATTCGGCACGGAAACTCAATGAAACCAGCGAATCCGAACTGCTCCGGCAGGCGATGGCAAGACTTTATGAAGTCATGGCACAGGGTACCGGTGCCATCGAAATAAAAAGCGGTTATGGATTATCGGTAGACGGTGAACTGAAAATGCTGCGGGTGATCCGTAAACTCAAAGAAATATCCCCCATACCCATAAAAGCTACTTTCCTGGGCGCGCACACCTATCCCGCGGAATTTAAAGACGATCACGAGGGATATATCCGTCTTATTGTTCATGAAATGCTCCCGGTCATCGCCCGGGAAGGGCTGGCGGATTATATCGATGTTTTTTGCGAGACCGGCTTTTTTTCACCGGGTGAAACCGAAACGATTTGCCGGGCGGGCAAAGAATTCGGTTTGATACCCCGGATCCACGCGAACCAACTGAACCTTTCCGGGGGTGTGCAGACCGGCGTAAAGCTGGGAGCTATTTCGGTGGATCACCTCGAAACCATGGATGAAGCCGCCGTGGAGATCCTGGCCCGTTCCACCACGATCGGGACCCTGCTTCCCACCGCGGCCTTTTTTTTACGCATGCCTTTTCAGCCGGCCCGGCAACTGATCGACGCAGGCTGCGCGATCGCGCTGGCATCGGATTACAATCCCGGCTCATCGCCTTCGGGGAATATGAACCTGGTGATTTCCATGAGTTGTATCGCCATGAAAATGCTTCCGGAAGAAGCAATCAATGCGGCGACGATCAACGGGGCCTTTGCGCTGGAACTGGAAAATGAACTGGGCAGCATATCCACCGGGAAAAAGGCCAGCCTGATCCTGACAAAACCGGTACCCTCACTCACATTCCTGCCGTATGCTTTTGGTTCCAGTCATATTGATAAGGTGATGATAGGCGGGGAATGGATCTGAGCCCGCAGGCAACCCTACCTATCCGGTTATCCGCATCACCGGGTTGTCCGGCTTCCAAAGCCTGCTCACATAAAGTCTTATGATAATAGTTTACTTCCCAAAAGCGGCGTAAATTTATTCCCGGAATAAATCGTTTGATAACAGGATATGTCTTTACGCCATTTTATCTCCACACGAAGGCTTCTACGTTCCATCGAATTCATCAGGGATCATATTCATCTCCGCTGGAAAGAAGTGGCGGAATTGTTCGGTCTTCATGAAGATGTTTTTGAGGATCCGCGTCATATTAAACTGGACAAGCCTGTCACTGTTGTACTGATCGGGGCCGGTCACCGGGGCGGGATCTATGCCGATTATGCGGCGGAACATCCCGATGAGATGAGAATTGTGGCGGTGGCGGATATCAATGAGAAACGCCGGAACCAGTGCCGGAAAAATCACCGGATACCCGAATCCCGGGTGTTTTCCAACTGGGCCACTGTCTTTAACCAGCCCAAATTCGCCGATGCGGTGATTATCGCCACACCCGACAAACTGCATACGCAACCCTGCCTGGCCGCGCTGGATGCCGGATATGATGTATTGCTTGAAAAACCCATCGCGCCCACCGAGGAGGAATGCAGGATGATCCTTCAGAAGGCCCGGGAAACAAAACGAATCGTCGGCGTTTGCCATGTACTCCGGTATTCGCCCTATTTCCGCGAGCTCAAGGAAGTGCTGGATGCCGGCCTGATCGGCAATATAATCAGCATCCAGCATATGGAACCTATCGAACAGGTGCATATGAGTCATTCTTATGTAAGAGGCAAATGGAGAAACAGCAAGACGGCCACACCGATTCTCCTGGCCAAATCAAGTCATGATACCGATATTATCCGCTGGCTGGTGAACAATCCGGCCAAAGACGTGCACTGTTTTGGCAACCTGAAATGGTTTACGAACCGCAACGCCCCCGAAGGAAGCACCGAACGCTGCACGGACGGGTGCAAAGTGGAAAGCAACTGTGCCTATTCCGCCCTGCAGATCTACCTGCGCGACCGGAAAAGACTCTATGTATTTGATATGCCCGAGGACGAAGATGGTTGGGATGAATTCATCCTCGAAAAACTGAAAACCACTGATTACGGCAGATGCGTGTACCGGATGGACAATGACCAGCCGGATCATCTCACGGTGAACATGCTGTTCGAGAACGGCGTAACGGCCGCGTTTTCCATGGAGGCCCATGTTTCCTATGAAGGGAGAAGAACCCGGATCATGGGATCAAAGGGAGATATCATCGGGAATATGGAAACATTTATCATGACCGATTTCAAAACCCGGAAAAAAACTTCCTGGAAATTGAAAACCGATGCGCATGGCGGGGGCGATCACCGGTTGGTCCGGGACTGGCTCCAGGCCGTAGCGCAGCAGGATGCCGGTCTGTTGAGTTCCTCCATTGATGTGTCCATTGAAAGTCATCTCATCGCTTTTGCCGCCGAACGGAGCCGGCTGAACCGGAGTATAGAGGAAATTCATTTGCAGGAAACGGGAACCGTATCCTGAGCTGCCGGTTCAGGGTCGGTTGATAATAATATCCTCTTCCGTATTGTCTTCCGAAATGGGCATTTCATCGTTGATCACTTCCAGTTTGGGCTTGCCATAGGCTACCGACCCGATCATCATGATTATACTGGTAATGATGATCACAAAAAACAAAACGCCTTCATTGAATTTTGAAAGCCGGAAAGCTTCCGGAATACTGTAAATAAGCAGGATGGTGATCAGTCCCCGGGGCATGAAAAAAAGTTCAGGAATGATATGCGAATGAAGGAAAAACTTCAGGTAAATAAACCGGATGCCAAACAAAAGGGCCACGATCGAACTGCCGGCAAAGATTACTTCCGGATCCTTTAACAACGACACGTCGATAGTCAGCCCGAAAATGAAAAAGAAGAATGTCCGGATCAGGAAACTGCTTTCCGCCGTTAGCGAATGAAGAAGGTGGCTGATGCCCGAAACCTGTTCGATGGGTATCCATTTGTACAATCGCTCAAAATAGGGGGTTTCCCAGTTACTCACGATGAGACCAAAAAGCAGGATAATGAATAAGGCGGGGAGGTGAAGCATTTTTCCGCCCGCATACAGAAAAATAAGCACGGCGAAAATGAGGAAGAAACGAACCTTGGTGGTGATACGCGTAAGGGTGAAAAGCATCAAAAACGAAAGGGCGATACTGAGCGCAAAAGCCAGCACCATTGATCCGAAAAACCAGGCAATATTGGAACCCTTCATGAAATTCCCCGCCACCAGGTAATTGAACAGGATGATACCGATAATATCGGAGA
Organism: uncultured Chitinophaga sp.; assembly: GCA_964424155.1. GTDB lineage: Bacteria > Bacteroidota > Bacteroidia > Chitinophagales > Chitinophagaceae > JJ008. Next base: position 21,196 of record CAYRHU010000021.1, on the reverse strand, counting down.
AAGAAGTTTCATAGACCAGAAATTCCTTTTTCTGCGGATCGAGGTGCGAGATACTGGGAATAACAATCGCGCTGCTGACGACCGACAACGGAAGCGCATAGATCAGGCAATTCACATAATCCGCCCGGAGGTACAGGTAAAGAAACAGGGAACATACGACCGTGGAAAGTACCAGGATGGCCAGCGCGGAAAAAAAAGCGTTCCGTATCAGCCTCACCTTGTTTTTCCCGACCTGGAGATCCAGCCCGGCTTCCAGGATGATCATTATTAAACCGACAATTCCAAATATTTCGACGAGACGGGAATCGATTTGAACCGGGATATGATTCGCCAGGAGGATTTCACGGACAACGATGCCCAGCAACAGCAACAGCAGCACGGATGGAACGCCTGTTTTTCTTGAGAAAAGATTGAACAGGTAGGAAACAATTAAAAGAAGGCAAATGGCGATAATGAAAACATAGGCATTGATCTCACGCATAAGGCAAAAGTATCTTAAAATTCATATCCCAAAATCGTACAAGCAACCTGGTATAATCGCATGCCGGTTGATAACCCAAATAGGTAAATTACTTAATTTGTCATCGTATGTTCCCGGATGACGCAAAAATAATATTCGAAACGGCTGTATCGGCCGTTCAACCCCGGTGGCTGCTGCCCCGGTATATCCAACTAGCCAACGGGGAACTCCAACTCGGGGAACGGCGGTTTCCGCTTACACAGGTAAATCGATTTATCGTTATCGCCGCGGGAAAAGCGGCCGCATCCATGGCACAAGTGACCGAATCGCTGGCGGGAGAAATAATCTCAAAAGGCATCTGTATTACCAAATACCAACATGCCTTGCCCTTGCAACGGTTTGAAATTTTTGAAGCGGGACATCCCTATCCGGACGAAAACGGGTTCAGGGCCTCCCGGGCGCTGCTCCAGGTGTTGCAAAACTTATCAGAAAAAGATATCGTACTGTTGCTGCTCAGCGGAGGCGCTTCGGCGCTGCTGGCCGATACGCCGCCGGGTTGCACATCCGGGGATATTATTAGTCTGAATCAATTGCTGGTTAACAGCGGGGCGTCCATTCAGGAAATTAACACGGTAAGAAAACACTGCAGCCGGATCAAGGGTGGTCAGCTGGCGGCAGCGGCTTTTCCCGCCACTGTCGTTGCATTTTTAATAAGTGATGTGCCCGGTGATGATCCCGCTGTAATTGCCAGCGGACCGGTTGTTCCCGATCCATCCACATTCGGAGAGGCACTGGAAATACTGCGCCGATATGAACTGTTGAGCAGAATTCCGTTGAGTGTCCGTGACTACCTGTTGAGGGGGCAGGAAGGCAGGGAACCGGAGACACCTAAACCGGGTTCCGCGATCTTTAAAAAAAATACAACCCGGGTTATCGCATGCAACAGGATCGCCCTGGAGGCGGCGGCCGCGAAGGCCATGGAACTGGGTTTTACAACACATCTTCAAAAGGAAGCCCTACTGGGAGATACGGGGAAGGAAGCTGAAAAATTTATCCGAAACCTTCAAGATCTGAAAGGGGAGGGGCCCGTTTGCCTGATCGCCGGAGGAGAAACGGTATTGAAGGTAAATAATGGAGCAAAGGGGGGGCGTAATCAGCACTTTGCATTGTGCGCATTGAAGGAACTGGCAGAACAACCGGCCGACAAGGAGATACCCCCCATAACCCTGCTGGCCGCCGGCACCGATGGAACGGATGGTCCTACCGATGCGGCCGGCGCCTGTTTTGACGGCTGCGAAATGCTGTCGAAAGAAAATATCCGGTCACATATAAGAGACCATATTCAACAATACGATTCGTATTCTTTCTTTCAAAAATACGGTGGGCTTCTGATTACCGGTCCCACGCAAACCAATGTAATGGATATCGCGATCGGCATCATGACCTGAGCGATTATACCTGCTGGATTAAATTCCGATTAGAATACCGCCGAAATCTGCCTGCTGAACATGTTACCGGGTGCGGGCACTTTATTGTTTAGTATTTTTATGCCCCCGCAGAATGCTGCGAATACACCCGGGTTTACGCATGGCTCTTTTTAAAACGAATACGATAATTTTTCATGTATGATTACAGTGATCATCCCGGCATTGAACGAAGAACCAACGGTGGGCAAAGTGGTTGCACTGGCCCGGCATTCTCCGAACGTTTCGGAAGTGATCGTGGTGGATGACAAATCCATGGATAAAACCGTGGAGGAAGCCCGAAAAGCCGGTGCCACCGTCATTACCAGCACCCGCCTCGGTAAAGGCACCTCCATGAAAGACGGCGTGCTGATCGCCCAGAACGAGATCATCGCGTTTCTCGACGCGGATATTCTTACCTACGATCCAAAAGTTATTGAAATACTTACGCGGCCTTTGCTGGACAATACCGCCGACTTCGTTAAATCGTATTTTACCCGGCAGGCGGGCAGGGTGACCGAGTTGGTCGCCAAACCGCTGCTTTCTATTTTGTATCCCGAATTCCCCAGTTTCCGGCAACCCCTGAGCGGTATGATCGCCGGGAAAAAAAGTTTTTTCTCCCGTTGTGAATTTGAGGAGGGATATGGCGTGGATATCGGCATCCTGATCGACATGTTCAACCAGAAGGCCCGGATCGCGGAAGTGAATATCGGCAATATCGAGAACAAGATGCAGGCACTGGAACAACTGGGAAAAATGAGCCGGGAAGTGGCAAGGACCATTATTAAAAAATCAAAAAGCAAGGATATACAAAACCTGGAAACCTATGAAAACATCCAGGTAATACGGGAGCAAATGGTGTTTGCTATACGGGAGGAATTGAAATCGCTGAAGAAAATAGCCGTATTTGATATGGACAACACCATTCTGCGCGCCAGTTATATCACCACCGCCGCCGCCCGGTTCGGATTCAGCAAAGACCTGGTGGATATTGTAGCCAACAACAACAACCCGTTCATCCGGACCAAGATGATTGCCCGCCAGCTGAAGGGAAAATCAATTGCCGAATTGCTGGAAGTGGCTGACAGCATCCCGGTCACCCCCCGCTTGCCGGAACTGATTGCCGAACTAAAGCACCAGGGGTATATCACCGGCATCATCAGCGACAGTTATGACTGTATCACCAACCATATCAAGAATAAATTCGGATTTGATTTTACCATTTCCAACGAACTGGAATTCTCCCGCAGCATGGCCACCGGGGAAGTCAAAATACCTTCCTTTTTCCTGCTTGACGATAAAAGCCAGTGCAAACACGAATACTGCAAACTGAATGCGCTGATCAATATTTGCGACAAATACAAGGTGGATCTTAAAAACACATTTGTGGTGGGAGATGGAGAGAATGATATTTGCATTATCCGGAAAGCAGGCATCGGGGTGTCATTTTGTTCTACCAATAACTTTGTGGATTCGGTGGCGGATTATATCATCAAGGAGCCGGATTTCGGCCCGGTGATCCCCATCCTGAATTAGTACCTGTTAGTTGTATGTTTTATTTTTTCACCCAAACCGGTCAGGGGGAATGTGGCTAAAATCATTTTACCAGCAGGTTGTAAGATATCTCCGCACGAAACTGAGCCGGGTTCAGCTAATCATGCTGATCGCCGTACTCACCGGGCTGGTATCGGGGATGCTGGCGGTACTGCTCAAATCGCTGGTTCATTTTATTCAGAAGCAGGTGCAGGACATACCCGTAAGCCGGTTTGCCTACCTGCTTTTTCCACTGCTGGGTTTGCTGTCCGTAACATTTATCATCCGGTATTTTTTTGGCCGGCAACTGGAGCGGGGGATTGCCATGGTGCTAAAGGCTATCGCCCGCCGTTCCTCTTTTATTCCGCTCAGTCACACCTACTCGCATGTGGTGACCAGTTCCATAACGGTGGGTTTGGGAGGATCAGCCGGACTGGAAGCGCCGATCGTTGCCACCGGTTCCGCGGTAGGCTCGAATATATCCAGGATCAGTGACCTGAACTACCAGGAAAGAACGCTCCTGATTTCCTGTGGCGCCGCGGCAGGTATCGCCGCCGTATTTAACGCACCCATAGCGGGTGTGATCTTCGCGGTAGAAGTGCTGCTTACTGAAACCATCCTGAGTTATTTCATTCCTCTTATCCTTTCATCCGTTGTAGGCGTACTGTGTTCCAAGATCACCCTGGGAGAATCCTCTCTTTTCAATTTTGTACTCCAGGAATCCTTTAATTACCGGAATGTGCCCTATTATCTGCTGCTCGGACTCATGGCCGGATTTACTTCACTCTACTATGCCAGGGTTTTTAAAAGAACGGAAAAGAAATTAGAGGGGAGTTATTCCAATCCTTATTCGCGTGTCCTGCTTGGCGGTATCCTGCTGGCCGCCCTGTTTTTTGTGTTCCCGCCTTTGTTTGGCGAAGGGTACGACAGTGTAAAACTGGTTGCCAGTGCATCTGTAGAATCATTCACAGATAATACCACCCTGTTCGGTTACCTTTCCGGCAACTGGGGCCTGATCACATTTACCGGGCTGATCGTACTGCTGAAACCCGTGGCGGCGGGTATTACGATAGGCAGTGGCGGCAATGGCGGTAATTTCGCCCCATCGCTTTTTACCGGGTCATACCTGGGCTATTTTTTTTCCAGCCTGCTGAATCACGTTCCATGGATCAGGATCCCCGTCAGCAACTTCAGCCTGGTGGGCATGGCGGGCATTCTCAGCGGGGTGATGTACGCCCCCCTCACCGCCATATTCCTGATCGCCGAGATCACGAACGGCTATGAATTAATCATCCCGCTGATGATCGTTTCTTCCATTTCCTTTTTTATCGTGAAAACGTATGAACCCTTCTCCATGGATACCAAGAAACTGGCCCTGGAAGGTCAAATTTTCACGCATGAGAAAGAACGAAATATCCTGACCAGCATTTCTTTGTCCGAGTTGCTGCAGACCGATGCGGAACCGGTGAAACTGGAGCATCAGCTCAGGGACCTGGTGGAAATAATCAAGAAAAGCGATAAAAACGTTTTCGCGGTAATTGACAATAATGGAAAGTTTGCCGGGGTCATTGAATTGAATGACATCAAGCAACAGCTCTTTCAACCCGAAACTTTTGAAAAAACACCCGTCCGGTCACTTTTGAAAAAACCACCGGCCATCATACACCCTGACCAGGACATGCACTCGGTCATGGAGCAATTTGACATTACCCAAAGCTGGTACCTTCCCGTACTCGACCGGCAGAATAAATTCCTTGGATTCCTTTCAAAAGCCAGGTTATTCAATAAATACCGCGAAATAATCAGGGCAAAGGAAGACTTGTATGAATAGTACGGCGCATACTCCCGGCAACAACTTAAAAGGAAAAACGGGCAGCTACCCGCTGCCCGTCCCCGTTAATCGTCATCATCCTTTTCTTTCTCCGTTTTCAATTCCTGTTTTTCGGTCACGGTACCGTTGCTGATCTCGGCGTGCCGGATCAATCCCCCCAGGTGCGCCGTTTGCGCCATGGTACCGAAAGAAGCAAGCGAAAGAATAAAGCAGGCTGCCAGGAGAATCCTGCCAATGGCTTTATTATTTCGCAAAAATAATCCCGCCACGGCGGCCAGTCCCGTTAGCGCGATCACCCAGATGGTGATTTTGGCCATCTCCTCGTGTTCCTCGATCGCGTTTTCCGAAACGCCGGGTAAATGTTCCACCAATTCTTCCGTTCCTTCGCCTGTCAGAAATACGGGGATGGTGAACAGGGCCGCTGCGGCCAGGAAATACAGGGAGAGGATCTTAAACGAATCATTTTTTCTGATCATGCCTAGCAGGAGTATGCCGCCACCGGCTATTGATAAGAAAAGAGGCGCATGATTCAGCGCCAGGTGAATTTGTGCTGCGTTCATGTAATAAATAATTTATGTGTGTAAAAAATACAGACCGGGAAGATCCGGTCATACCGTCGGTGAATTAACCAACCCGGCGGGGAGGGTGGAAGATGCCTTGCACCGGTTTACAGGGATGTCCTTCCGATACGTTTACACCATAAATCACGGGAAAAGTGGCTGCCGTCAAATCCGGTAATTTATGATTATTGATCAGCCCATGATCCAGGTGGACGATGGTTTCGTTGGATTTGAAAGGAAGTTCCCGGTCATCCGCATCATCCTTATCATCCGGGTGTTCGGCGAGGTAATGTAATTGAATAAATTCGAAAAAATCCATCGGGTCATCCTGCCGCTGGTGCTGTTCAAAATGAACCAGCAGCGCGGGTAACCGCCAAAACTGGTGCAGTTCCGTGGAAGAGAGCAGGAATATAAATCCCAGCAAACAAATGACTAGCCGCCTGGACATACGCGGCAAGTTTAATGAATTCCGTTAAAAACGGCACTGACGTTGATCAGTCCCGGAGGATCAGGCTGTTAAATTTTTCTGAATTTGAATTTCTGGCCGCCGATGGAGGCTTCGTACATCAAGCCTCCCTTGGCCTGGGTAAAGATCATGACGCCATTCTTGTATTTGGCATTCGCGGACGCACCTGCTGTTACCGCCACGGCGGAGGCCTGTGCGGAGAGCTCCAGCCTGTTTTCCTTAAACCGGTCCAGGTCGGCCTTTGTTTCAAAGAAAATCACTTCCCGGTAAGCCTGTCCGCCCCACTGGAAGCCGATCGTGACCTGGGTCATTTTCGCCATCCCGACCAGGTTCCCGTTCTGAAAAACGGCCCCGTTACCGGCTGCTCCCCCGATACCCAGGCCTCCCTTGCCCACATTGGGCAGAATGACATAACCATAGGCATTGTTGAACAGGTTGCGCATCAGGCCGTCGCTGCTGATAAAATCTTCTTTGGCCTGTTTGGCATCCTCCACGATCTTGCGATCCTTTGAGCTAAGCTGTGCGGAGGCCGTGAAGGCAATCGCAAAGGTCATCAACAAGGTACCAACGCGGAGGAACCGAACGGAATAAGAGGTTTTCATATCATGGTTTTAGTAATCAAAGTTACAAAAAGGGGGAGGGTGATGATTTTAAAATTTGTTAATCATGCGTATGGGTGCATATTTGTTGTCGGAAAAGCGGGGGCTATAAAAGCTGTTGTTCCCTGCAACATACAGGGGTAAAATGATGAAAAGAAATCCTGCATTTTATTATAAGGCAAAACAGGTGATGGTTATTACTATCGCATGGGTGATCACCGGGATATTGGTGGAACTCAATAATGCGGTAAGCTATGACCCGGAGACAAACCGCTATTTTACCTGGTTTGTGTTCGGGCGAACGGCGATTGAACACCTGCTGATAACGGCCATTGGCCCGGTGATCGGCGGCATATTGGGCGGGTCATTCATTGTTTTTTATCAACGGGAAAAACTGAAAGGAAAAACCTACCTGCAAAAGCTGTTGATCCATTCCGGACTGTATATACTTTTTGTCAGTTTAACCATCCTGCTTACCGGAGTTATCGGCGCCCTGTTCAATGCCGGTGACCGTGATTTTTACAGGTCGTTTTATGATGATATTTTCAGCCTGAGGGTGTTCCGGCTGCTGATCGACTGGTATTTTATTGTTATCCTTACCATTTTCCTGCTGGACGTAAGTGAAAAATATGGTTCCACTACGCTGAAAAATCTTTTGTTGGGCAAATACCATAGTCCCGGAAACGAAGAGAGGATCTTCATGTTCCTCGACCTGCGCTCCTCTACTGCCATGGCAGAGAAAATAGGTCACGAGTTGTACTTCCGGATGCTCCGGTATTTTTACCAACTGGCCAACGAAGTTATCATCAACAACCGCGGAGAGATCTACCAGTACGTGGGTGATGAAATCGTGATTTCCTGGGATAAAAGTACCGGGCTAAAAGATGCTGTTTGCCTGCAATGCTTCTTCGCCGTACGGAAAGCGATCCGGGAGAAAGCCGGGTACTTTATGGAGAATTTTGGCGTAGTGCCGGAGTTCAAGGCAGGTGTTCATTACGGTGAAGTGGCGACCGGGGAGATCGGAACAGTAAAGAAGGATATCGTATACTCCGGTGATGTACTGAATACAACGGCAAGGATCGTGGCCTTATGCAACAAATACAATGAAACGCTGATCATTTCGGAAATACTCTATAAGGATCTGAAAGATACTCGCGGCTTGCAGATCACCTACCTGGACAACCCCTTGTTACGCGGGAAAAAGGCACCGTTTGCGCTCTATGCAGTAAGGGAACAATAATCGATCCCACTCATTAGTAACCTGTAACTGTTTCATTTGCTACTGACTATCTGCTCAAAAAAATGCCGGCAAAATAAAAAAACGGCTGTCAAATAATTAAGATTACCTTTCTTGACAAACCTCTTCACCTAAAACAAATTTTTATGCGAATCATTTATCAAACAGTTGCGCTGCCTGTAATGGCAGCTTTTACCTTGATTGCCTGTTCAACGCCTGAAAAAAAGACTGAAACCCTTGACCTGGAAAAGATCAGGCCGGAGATCCAGGCTATGGAAGATGCCTTTGCCGCCGCGGAAAAAGCAAAGGATGCCGATGGGGTTGCTGCCTATTACAGCGAAGATGCTATCAGTTACAGCCGCAACGAGCCACCCACAGCCGGTAAGGCAGCTATCAGGGACAGTATCGCTGCCCGGATCGCCCGGGATACAACCTCCAACCACAGCGTATATAAAGTGGTGGATCTTTTCGGAGAAGGAAACTTACTGGTGGAAATCGGTTCATGGACAAATTTGAATCCTGCCGGTGCTGAAGTGGATAAGGGGCATTACATGTCGGTTTTCCAGAAAAAGGACGGCAAGTATGTTTGTATACGGGATATGAACGTTACATCCACACCTGCCAAAAAATAATCAAGCGCTATACAATATCCGATTGTTTAGTAAAAAGAGCCTGCCGGTTGCAGGCTTTTTTTTATTATTAACGACCATATTCGAATTGTTGTTATCCTTTCATAGATGATAGAAGGAAAGGCCGTATATGAACACCGCTTGTCCGGGCCTTGATCATGAGGACTGTCCTTCACCTGCTGATGAGCTATGCCGCCGGTTGGGGATGGTGGCGGAACCTGATGGATGCGTACGCGGAACTGTGACATTATACCCGGAAACACCCGGCCGCCTTCTGGATCTTAAAATGTAAAAAGGGTTTCACCAGGTGCATTATTCAGGAGACAGGAGGTATTTTAACCCGTTATAAAACGCATACTGCCAGTTCAGCTCATGGTGTACTCCTTCGTATTCATAGTATAGAAATGAATAGGCTTTTGCAGTCAGCACATCCCGGAGATGCCTGTTGGTTGCCACCATATAATGCCCGTAATTACGGGCTGTCACCACATTTTCCAGACTCCCTGCTGCAATGTAAAACCGGAGATCCTTTTTTTTATTCGACGCAATTTGACGACTGAGCCATTCATATTCAGTTTCACCTGAGGGTTTCCAGAAAAAAGAACCGGACATGCTCAATACATTTTTTACCTTGTCCGGATGCCGGAATGCAAGGTAAGCCGCAGCCAACCCCCTGCGGCTTGTTCCGCTTATAAGCATATCCCCGGCCTTATGGCTGACCGGGAATCGCTTCCGGAGAAGCGGTAATACTTCATCGAAAAGAAAAAGTGAAAGTGAATCAAGATCGGCCTGGTCATTAAAACTTTTGTAATCAACGGAGATAAATACAGGCGGGGTAATCTGTTTACTGCTGCTCAATTCATCAATGATCCTGTCGGCCGGCATTGCAACTCCGAAACTATATGCTTCGAGGCCGATCACCAGTGGATACCCGGTCTTTGAAAATGTATCGATCGCAGGCGACAGGTAAACAAAGAATTTTTCCTGTTTTTTTGTAATGACCGATAAAAATTGAATGGTCAGCCATTTACCACGGGTTGAATCCTGTAATGACCCGGGAAAATGCGGCGCCCGGGACATTTCGGCAACAGATTGCCGGAGCCGGTTATTACCCGGCATATAAACGTTGGGATTGAAAGGATCAGTTACTGTTTCCTTTTTTAAAGTGGGTTGGCCGGGTTGATCTTTATGAATTTCAAAAAGATAGGGGACCCGCAGATCATTCTTTACCCTGAAACTGAGGTACCAGACATTTGAATGCTCCAATCGTTTCATCCAGCCCATCTCATCAAAGTTGAGGGTAATACCATTGATGAGAAGGGCATTGATATTGGATTCCAGTCTTACCTTTTTTATGGAACTACTGTCCCTGTAAATAAAGGTCAGCAGGGAATAATTTTCTTCCCCCGGCAGGGTCTCGGTCAATGGTATTCCGGAGATCCGGGCTTTTTCCCAAAATTCCTGTTGCGCACCTATGCTGTCCATCCGGGCTTTTTCCTGTAAGGCTTTCAATAACGGGGACATGGGAACGGGTATTTTTTCCTGTGCTTGGGCAAAGGGGAAGAAAAAACAACTAAGGAGGAAAAGAACGGATACTTTGAATGATGATGGAATCTTGGGCATAGACAGTCAGTTTAGGAATGTTAATACAACTTAAACGAACGGGGGGATCATCTGTTACCCGGCTCTTTTTAATGGTCAATAGCAGGGATGGATGGATAAATAACCATTCCCTGCAAAGGGAATGAGGATAATAGCAGGAATACATCAGGGCAAATACCACCGGCCCGGAAAGGGAGAACGGATCTTTCTTTTTCTGGATCTCCGTTCCTCTACGGCCATTGCCGAGCAGATCGGTGACGACCGCTACTTTCGCATGCTGCGCTGTTTCTATGAACTTGCCAACGAGGTCATCATCAACCGGCACGGGGAGATCTACCAGTATGTGGGGGATGAGATCGTCGTTTCCTGGGAGAAAACCAGGGGGCTCGAAGAGGTGAATTGCATCCGCTGCTTTTATGCCATCCGGGAGGCGGTAGCGGAGAAGAAAGATTTTTTCCTGGAACAATTCAGCGTGGTTCCCGAATTCAAGGGCGGTATTCACTTCGGGGAAGTGATGACCGGGGAGATCGGAACCATTAAAAAAGATATCGTTTACTCCGGAGATGTGCTGAATACGACGGCCCGGATCGTGGCGCTCTGCAATAAATACCAGGAATCCCTACTGATCTCGGGAGAATTGTACCGGGCACTTAATAATCCCGGGGGAAATGATATTAATTACCTCGACAGTCCCGCATTAAAAGGAAAAGCGGAGCCTTTCCCCATATACCGGGTGCATCCGGCGATCCACTGATTTTTTCCCGGGACAGGATTACCGGGGTTGTACAGGCGACTCCAGCTTTTTCTCTTTCTGTACCCATTTATTATTTTCCGGGAACCAGTCCACATACCACCACTCCACGACCAACTGGTTACTATAGTCGGCAGACGGTTTTCGCACAAAACGGCCCCAGAGTTTTTTCCCGTCCTGCTCCACCTGGTACCCCGCGGGATGAAGCACCCGGAAGTAAAAAACATCGATAGGCTGTCCATTATCCATTTCTTTTTTGTACAAACCCCGGTAACGGTTTTCCTGGTAAGAAATATCATACAGCATATCCTCCGTATAAGAACCGGAGGCGGGGAGTTTACGCTGAAAAAAAGCTAATTCTTTAAAAGTTCCCTCGGTATAGGTTTCCGAAAGAATACTGTTATTGCAATCTTCCTTTAATGAAAACTTAAGGTTAAACATCCTGCCATCATTGCCATTTTTAAGGATTACGGTCCGCTGAAATATTTCCGCTTCCGCTCTTGCACCGGTTCGGTTATTGAAAGCGGTATAGCGCCCTTTACCGTTGGGAATAAATGTCCAGGATGTGGCGTATTTGACATTTTCTTCATTATCCCACTCGGTTATCAACCAATCTCCTGAAAGATCACAACTCCCGGCATCATAACGCCCGGCGCATTCCCGCTGTTCGATTGCGCGGTGCAATTGCCCGATCTCCGCATGGATCCGGCTGAGATCTCCCTTGTAATGCACCAGGAACTCCGGCGCTTTGTTCAGGTAATCGATCTGGTCCGCATATAAATTCCGGATCGAGCGGACGATCTTCAGAAGGGGAAAATCCGGATTGACTCCGTGTTTTTTAGCCAGGTAAACCCGGTAAACCGGATCGTTTTGCAACCGGTTCACCTCGGTATACAGGTTCCCGTTATAACGGCCCGTTTCCTCATGCTCTTTCACGGCCGCTGTCAGTTTACTGAAATAGGAGAGACTGTCTCTCGCCACCGCAACCGTTACCGGTGCGTGATTCAGGAACTCCACCTGACGGTTGATATCCCATTGCTTCAGCTCCAGTTCTTTAAGCCGTTTAATATCGCGGATACAATTAGCACTGTTGTTACCCTGATCAGTCACTGTTTCTATTCCTTCCGGTGCATTCCGGCACTTAACCGCCCGCTCCCTGACCGTTGCGATAAACTGGAGGGCCAGGTCTTTTGCCGTTCCCAGGTCAATGTCAGACGCTTTCACGGTGGCCATCACAGCTATACCCGGTATATGCACTTCATACCGGGTATCGATCTCCATCGCCTCAATGGAAACCGGGCGGGGATTGCACAAATTGTTAAAACCCGCGGCGCCTGCCGGTCCGGCTTTTTCTATCCAGGAAGTCACAAATGAGATTTTACGATCACTTTGGAAAGTGCTTTTATACAAACACCAGCAATTCAGGATTTCTTCTCCTGTGCCCTGCATGTTGGATCTGGAAACTTTTCCATGGCTGGTATTCGATTCAGCTACAAACTCGCCCTTGCCCGGCGGGCATTTTTGTGCAAAGAGTAAAAGGGGAAAAATGACTGTCGCGGGGAAGAGTATAACCCTGCAAAAATGACCTGTATTCATATAAATAAATTTGCATGAAACAGCACTTTTCGTAAGGAGGGGGATGTATTAAAGTTAATGATTTAGCAGAGGTCTGCAAAAAGCAATGGTTAATGTTATTTCTGAGTGCCAGGGTTCTCTAAATCAGAAAGGAACCCCCGACTGTGGACTGTGGACTGTGGACTGTGGACTGTGGACTGCCGACTGTGGACTGTAACTTACTCTTCCGGCAGGTAAAGCACCATCGCACTTTTTCTAAATACCACCTCATCCAGGTGCCCCATTTTTTTCCTGTCGGTTGTGATCAGGTGCATGTGAAGAAACGTGTCGTGATGCGTGAACACGGACTGGTGACGGGTGGAAAAAAAGCCGATGATATCCACGGCCTGGTTTTCCAGTTGATAGAATTTCCGGCCCTTGTGCGCATCATCCGGCGAAC
>CAYRHU010000021.1:0-7951 GCA_964424155.1 uncultured Chitinophaga sp. | reverse complement strand
TTCCACATCACGTTGCGCATGGCGCCGGTGATTACCACCTTTGGTTTTGATCCAACTTCTGCCTGGGCCAGTGCGGGTTCTGAAATTAACTGAAACACAGCCAGCAATAACAACAGAGTACGGTTCATATTACTTTTTTTAGGGTGTGAAGGTATATTAACCCAATAAATTGGGTATAAATCATTCCCCATGCAGCAGCTATCACTTTATGGAAATGGCAACTTAATAAAAGTCTGGCCCGTTATAGCCATTGCATCATAGGTAGAAATTTGTAACTTCAGGAGTCAACCAGCTTTAGCAGGTTCATCGGCCAATATGATTAGCGAATATCTTGTAAGTAAATTTTGGCCGGTAAGGCGGCAAGACGGGAAATCATTTACCGGTTAAATTAATTTTTCCGCCTTCCCGTATTCCCGGCATAATTACTTTTTGAGATAGTTAGTAATCGCCAATAAACTGTAACGATGCGAAACAATCTTTTTCAGTTTAACCGGAGGCGTTGTTTTCAGACTATCGCCTTCTGGTTGATCCTTGTCGCCGGCCATTCCGCTTTGCATGCCCAAAAAGGGCTTAACCTTGCGGCGAAGCCCACTGCTAAACAGGTGCTGGTTTATGCGGCCGGTGCCAAAGAAAAATATCAGCACACTAAACCCCATACAAATAGTAAACCCCTGAACGGCGTCAGTACATTCGACCTGGTACTTATAACCAAGCATATCTTAAACGGGAAAAATATTGTTGAGGTTGTGCTAACTGCCGGACAAGGACTGACCAATGACAGCGCCGCCGCCTATGATTCCCGTATGCGTGTGATCGTCGCCGAACTGGAACGGCTGTCCGCCCCGGATAAGGAGAATCAGTGTCTGCTCCATTGTAGTCAGACTCACAGAGGAGTTGCGCAGGTATGGAACCGCTTCGGGTGCATGGCCGCCTGTCTCGATTGAGCTGGAGGCACCCGGAATATGCCGTGAAATTCTTCCGTTCCTACATTTGATTCCTTCCGCCGGGTTTCTATACAGGTACCACATTCCCTCACTTGCTCTATCTTAGCGGCAAACATCACGGCATGCCAATCATCGAATGCGTCCCCAATTTCAGCGAAGGAAGGGATATGAATATCATTAAACAGATCACTGATCAGATCGAGTCGGTGGAAGGAGTCAAATTGCTGAATGTGGATCCGGGAAAAGCGACCAACCGTACCGTTGTCACTTTCGTAGGTGAACCTCCGGCCGTTATTCAGGCGGCCTATCTTGCCATTCAAAAAGCAGGTGAACTGATCGACATGAGCAAACACCAGGGCGAACACCCGCGCATGGGCGCCACCGATGTGTGCCCCCTCATACCTGTTTCAGGGATCAGCATGGAAGAAACAGCCCGCTATGCAAGCCAACTCGCGGAAAGGGTGGGCCGTGATTTAAAGATCCCGGTGTACCTGTACGAGGCGGCGCAACCCGACAAGAGCCGCAGCAACCTGTCGGTAATAAGAGCAGGGGAATACGAAGGTTTTTTCAAAAAGATCAAACAACCTGAATGGAAACCGGATTTTGGCCCGGCCGAATTCGACGCCAAACGGGGCGGCACCGTGATCGGCGCCCGGGATTTCCTGGTAGCTTATAATATCAATCTGAATACCACATCAACCCGCCGCGCCAATGCGATCGCCTTTGACGTGCGCGAAGCGGGCCGGACGGTGGAGGAGAATGGTGTAAAGGTCAACAAGCCAGGCACATTGAAATCAGTAAAAGCCATCGGCTGGTACATCGAAGAATACGGAGTGGCGCAGATCAGTATGAATCTCACCAACCTCAATATAACCCCGGTTCATATCGCATTTGACGAAGTATGCCGGAAGGCGGAAGCGAGGGGGATCCGGGTAACCGGCAGTGAACTCGTGGGACTGGTGCCGCTTAAAGCCATGACCGATGCCGGGAAATATTTTTTACGCAAGCAAAAACGTTCCGTGGGTGTTCCGGAAAAGGAACTGATCCGGATCGCGGTAAAGTCGATGGGACTGGACGAACTGACTCCTTTCAAACCGGAAGAAAGGATTATTGAATACCTGCTGCGCAACCCGGCCGACAGTCGCCTGGTAAGCATGACACTTTCGGATTTTGCCCATGAGACCTCCGGTGAAAGTCCCGCGCCGGGCGGAGGATCCGTTTCGGCCTATGTGGGCGCACTGGGTATTTCCCTGGCCGGGATGGTGGCCAATCTTTCTTCTCATAAGCGCGGATGGGATGACCGCTGGGAAGAATTCAGCGATCAGGCGGAAAAGGCTGAAGAATTAAAAACCAAACTTATTCAACTGGTGGATGCCGATACCAGGGCCTATAATCTGATCCTCTCGGCCATGAGCCTGCCCAAATCCACTCCCGAAGAAAAGGCGGCACGTGCCCGTGCATTACAGGTGGCCACCCGGGAGGCCATTGATGTACCTTACATGGTCATGCAAACTGCGTATGAAAGCATGGAAATCATAAGGACCATGGTGAAAACCGGGAACCCCAATTCAGTGACCGATGCGGCAGTGGGGGCCCTTTGCGCCCGCAGCGCGGTGATCGGCGCGTTTATGAACGTGCGGATCAATGCCGCCGGCTATGATGATAAGGCGTATATCAATGATCTCATTACAAAGGGAAGGGATACCGAGAAAAAGGCTATCGAACTGGAAGCGGAAATAATCAGTTACGTGAATGAGAAAATAGGCGCTTAACCGGGCGCCGGTTCCTTCATGAAAAAAATGCTGCTCATTACCTGCCTGCTGCTGATCGTCCTGCTGGTACTGGCCCGCCTCGTACTTTGCAGGATGAGATGGAAAGATCACCGGGCGCAGCGTGAGTTTAAAACCCGGAATGTTCCGTTTGCCATTTACGACACCGTAATCAACAACCGTCATTTACATTATGCCGTTGCCGGCCACCACCGGCTCCCCGTTCTTGTTTTTATTCATGGTTCTCCCGGGAGCTGGTTTCACTATAAAAAGTTTATGTGGGACAAGGATCTCCTGGCCCGTTTCCGGATGATCACGATCGACCGGCCGGGTTACGGTTTCAGTGATTATGAAATGGCATTGCCGCTGCAGGAGCAGGCGGCGCTCCTCCTTCCTCTCTTACAAAAATTAAAAGGGGATCAACCCATGTATCTCTGCGGTCATTCCTACGGGGGCGCCCTCGTGGCCCAACTGGCGGCCGATGACCCCGGACTGATTAAATCAGCAGTCATTGTCGCCGGTTCCATCGACCCATCGCTTGAAATGAAAGAAACCTGGAGACATATCATGGACAAAAAACCCCTGTTCTGGTTCCTTCCCGGCGCCTACCAACCCTCCAATACGGAATTATTATACCTTAAAAAGGATCTCTATCCATTGGCCGGTGATTTGGGGAAGATCACCGCCAATATCATTTTTGTTCACGGGGATAAGGATGACCGGGTGCCTCAGGAAAATGTTGCTTACGGGATCCGTATGATGATAAACGCGAAGTCGGTACGATCCGACACGTTAAAAGGGGCGGACCACCAGATTCCCCGGAAAAGACGGGAGGAGCTTAAAAATATTCTGTTGCGGCTGGAATAAAATAATCGCATAGCTTTAGCCGCTTAAAATTCGTCATCACCAATGGAAAAATCAACCAACAGGTCTGTTGCGGAAACCAAACCCAACGGCATGCCGCACCTGAAAGTTTATAATAAACAGGACATACTTTCACTGACGAAGATCCGCCGCTTTGAAACAAAGGTGGGTGAGCGGCTCCAGGTGGCTGGTAACGCCGCCGACCTGGCCGGGTCCGTTGCCGCATCGGGGGCGGACTATGTGTTGTTTGGCATCCCGGAGGACCTGGGCGCCCGGGGCAACCAGGGTATTGGCGGTTCCGACACCTTATGGATCCCGTTTCTCCAGTCCTTTCTCAATGTGCAAAGCAATGATTTCTTCGACGGAGGGAATATCCTGTTATTAGGTCATTTTGATTTCGGCGATATCCAGTACCTGATCGACACCACGGCCAAAAGTGAAGATGAGCGGATCGAGGCCTACCGGCATGCCGTGATCACCATTGACGATGAAGTGGAGCACCTGGCCAAAATGATCACGGAAACAAAAAAGATTCCCATCGTGATCGGGGGCGGACACAATAATTCCTACCCGCTGCTGAAAGGCGCCGCGAAAGGCTGGCATAAAGCCGGCGCGATACCGCTGGCACAACTCAACTGTATCAACCTCGACGCCCATGCCGACTACCGGCCGATGGAAGGTCGTCATAGCGGCAATGCGTTCCGGTATGCCGAGGAAGACGGTTACCTGCAGAAATACTGCATCGTGGGTTTGCATGAAAACTACCTGCCGCAAAATGTCTGGATCGATATGGTGAACAATCCCTTTATCGACTGTATCACCTTTGAAGACATATTTGTTCATGACAAGCGGACGTTCATGCAGGCGGTTTCCCATGCTACGGGATTCACCGAAGACACTTTAACGGGTATCGATATTGACCTGGACGGCATTCAAAATACCCTTAGCAGCGCGATGACACCCGTGGGCATCACCGCTGTACATGCCCGGCAATATGTTTCGTTTGCTGCGGCCGACACCAAGGCCGCTTATTTTCACATCTGCGAAGGAGCCACCCGGCTGAATGACGGAAGAACCGACGCCACCAGCGGAAAACTGGCCAGTTACCTGGTCACCGATTTTGTAAAGGGAAGAACTACCGGACCCTGAAGTGCTGGAAATTGTTGTTAAAAAAAGTAACTAATTGAAGATTGAAAATTAATCATCGTTAATCAAGGAACATTTCATTCCTCTGAAAAGAAAATGTTCCATGAACAACATTCGATACTCAGTCATCAACCCCAGGTTCTGCCTAGAACACCGGCCTGGTAATACGGGTATCCGCCCCGCTGAATGCCTTGTCAAAACGGGTCCGGATCTTTGCCGCATCCGCGCGTTTCCCCTGCTTTTGAAGAGCCTGTGACAAACCCAGGAGCGCCCACCCGTTTTCATTATTGTTCAGAAGGTCCTTTTCAAAAATTTCCATGGCCTTTCCCGGTTGACCGGCTTCGAGGTACGCGTGGCCCAGGTAATGCTTGGGATTCAGCATCCAGTCACGGGGCTCGGTATACACCATGCTTTCCTCGGTCACTGCCGCTTCCTCAAAGGACACGATGGCATCCCGGGTCTTCCCTTCTTTCAACGCAATGCTGCCTATCAGCAGGTTTTCGGCCACGGCGGCTCCTTCGATGGCAGGTGAAAAGGGAGTGAGGGGTATATTCAGGCTGGTATCCTTCATCAGTTCCTGTATCGCCAGAAGCTCCCTTTTGGCTTCCGCGGGTTTGGATTGACCGGATAAGGCCATTCCCCTGCCAAAATGGTAAAGGATACCGGCATACTTGTGCGATGGATCGGGTTTGGGTAGTTCCAGCAGTTCCTGCCATTTGCCAAAACGTACAAACACCAGCACAGGTGCGCTGTGTATGTATTGAAGGTAGTTGCCGAGGGGGGCGGGCATAGACAGATAATCCGCCGGAATGCTGGCCTTTGTTTCCTCTGCCGCCTCTATGGAATTTTTATAATGACCGGTCAGCATGGCGTTATTGGTCTTCATGTGCAGGTTATGGATCAAATACAGGAAATCGTTGCCCTGTACCGGTGCGAAGCCGGTAAGCATTTTCTTATAACTGTTCACCGCATTAATATTCACTTCCACACCCAGTTGGTAACGGCCTGTCCGGAGATAAATATGCGAAGGCATATGCACCAGGTGGGAAAGGGCGGGATTGGTGATCCCCAGTCTCCCGGCGCTTGGGAGGGCCAGGTCCGCGTATGGCGAGGGCTCCATTACATGGATATAATAGTGGTTGGCTCCCGGATGTTCCGGATTTTGTACCAACAATTTTTCCAACACTTCCCGGATACGCGGTGTCCATTCTTTCGGCGTGCCGTCCGTGTTCCAGAGATCCCAGGGATGTTCGAGCATCATCGCGTCGGCATACAGGGCCTGCGCATCGGGGTTATCCGCAAATTTTTCCGCGAGCTTTCTCATCTCGTCCGTGTAATCCCGGTTGAGTTTGGCCCGGGTTACATCTGCCGAATCGGCCGTATAGCGGACACTCATCGCGTAGATGAGCGATTTTTCAAAAGCCGACGCTTTTTCGATATGACGCAGTGACTCATTCACCGCCTGCAGGGCGTCGGGCGATGCACGGTAACCCAGGTCATTGATGTTCGGCCCGTAGGCCAGGGCCTTCGCCCAGTGAATCATGGCGCAGGAGGGATCGAATTTTTCGGCTTTCTTAAAAGAGGCCATGGCTTCGATGATATGAAACCCGTAATACATGTTGATGCCCTGGTTGAAATAAAATTGCGCACTGTCGTTGGAAGTGCTCACAGCCCATTTGTGATTGCCGGCCCCGGGAATGGGAGGTATGTCCGACTCTTCCAGCCATTCTTTCAATTCATCCCAGTCGGGCGAACAGCGGATAATGTTTTTCGTTTTTAAAGGAGAGGCTTTTGACTTCCCGCTGTTGGTTTTTTGTTTTTCCGCATGTCGGAAAGCGAGTAGCAGGGCGACAAAGAAGGCGGCCGCCACCAGGAGTAGTTTTTGTTTCATACGAACCGGTTTGAGAAAATAAAAGATACGAAAATAAAAAACCGGTTGGCGGGAGAGGATCACTTTTTTTCTTCCAGCTCCATGATCTTTTCAAAAATTTGTTCGTACTGTTTGTTCAGCCGGTCCCGTTCCTTACAGGCGGTGCTATAAGCGGTTTCGGCTTCCAGGAAACGTGTTTTGTCCGAATAAGTGGCCGGATCGGCCAGTGAGGCCTCCAGTTCGGAAATCCGCTTATTCAGAGCGGCCAGTTGCTCTTCGAGTTGCTGAAACTGCCGTTGCAATTTTTGCAGCTCCTTTTTATTCTCTTTACTGATCGGGGAAGAAGCCGCAGGTTTTGTCTCAGTACCTCGGGCTAACTCCCGGGGTGGATCTGCGTCGGCTTTCCCGGAGCCGGGATTTACGACCGTAGTTTTTTCAGCACCCTTTTTAGCGTTGGCCCCGGTTTCCTTTTGTGGTTTCTTCGGTTCCGGCTGGGATCGTTCCGTCTCCTGCCTCGCCATCCGTTCTTTCCATTGCACCCATTCTTCATACCCGCCTTTGAATTCCTTGATCCGGTGATCCACGATCTCCCAGATCTTGTTGGCCGTTCGGGAAATGAAATAACGGTCATGGCTAACCAGGATGATGCTGCCCTGGTATTTGTTGAGGGCATCGATCAGCAGCTCGCAACTGTGCATGTCGAGGTGATTCGTGGGTTCGTCCAGCATCAAAAAATTGGCCTTGCTGATGATCACTTTGGCCAGGGCCACCCTCGCTTTTTCGCCCCCGCTCAGTATCCGGATCCGTTTGTCGGCGTCATCGCCGCTGAACAGGAAACAGCCGAGCAATCCGCGCAATTCGAGCTCGGTCATCTGGCTGCCGCATTCCTTCATTTCTTCGATGATGGTATTGTTCACATTCAGCGCTTCCAGCTGGTGCTGGGCATAAAAGCTCTCCTCCACATTATGCCCCCATTTGCGTTCGCCTTCGCAGGGTTCCGTTCCGGCTATGATCCGGAGCAGGGTGGATTTTCCTTTCCCGTTGGCGCCGATCAGCGCGATCTTGTCGCCCCGGTCGATCTCGACGGATGAATCCTGTATGATCACATTATCCCCAAAGGCCTTGCTGATATGTTTCAGTTCCACCAGCACTTTCCCGGGCGTTTTGTCGACGCGGAAATTGATCCGGATATTGGGTCGTTCCAGTTCGGCATCCTCGATCCGTTCAAGCCGGTCCAGTTTTTTTATCAGGCTTTGCGCCATAGCGGCCTTGCTGGCCTTGGCCCGGAAGCGGTCGATCAGCCGCTCCTGCTGCCGGATGAACTACTGCTGGTTCTCATACGATTTTTGCTGCTGCTC
>CAYRHU010000020.1:17012-45177 GCA_964424155.1 uncultured Chitinophaga sp. | reverse complement strand
TTCAATGTATGGGTCAATGAATCGCCGGTATTCGGCCAGCGGGGTATCCCCGTCAAAAAGAAGAATAGTCATAGCATTGATACAATGATCACTGTCAAACTTTCCCAGGGGGGGAACCGGATCGAAACCAGCATCACCAATGTAAACGGCACAGAAAGTTACCGGATGCCGCTGTTTGTGAATTACACACCCGAAGTTAAACAAAAGGAATCGCTGAGATTTATCGGCATCGGGATAGAAAAATTTACCGATCCCGGCCATGACCTCCGCTACAGCGTAAAAGACATACGCGACCTCTCGGTGAAACTGAAAGAGAAATATGGCAACGACATCACCATCGATACCCTGTTCAACGAAAATGTAAACACCGGCAACATTAAATCACTCAAGAAAAAACTGCTGCAAACCACCGAAAACGATAAGGTAATTGTGGCGTACAGTGGTCATGGTCTTTTGAGCAAGGACTTTGACTATTATCTCTCCACTTTTACCGTCAACTTCAGTAAGCCCGAAGAAAACGGCCTGCCCTATGATGAACTGGAGAATTTACTGGACAGCATCCCCGCCCGCAAAAAGCTGATGCTGATCGACGCCTGCCACAGCGGGGAGGTGGATAAGGAAGAAATGGTCAGGATCGAGGCCACATCGGATTCGCTGGGACTCACAAAGGGCACCACACCCGTGGCCCTGAAACCGGATCAGTCCCATCTTGGTATGAAGAACAGTTTTGAGCTGATGCAATCACTCTTTGTGAATGTAGGAAAAAGCACGGGAGCCACGATCATAAGCGCCGCGGCGGGCACGCAATTCGCGCTGGAGCGGGGGGATCTGAAGAACGGGGTGTTTACCTACAGCATCCTCGAAGCGATGAACCAATACCCGGCGTTGAAGATCAGCGAACTGAAAAAGATTGTGGGAGAAAGAGTGGAGCAGTTGACCAATGGTTTGCAGAAACCCACTTCCCGGAATGAAACGATCGCGGTGGATTGGAGTCTTTGGTGAATTGAAATAAGTACAGCGCCCACTTGTGCGTTGCACAAGCGGTAAGGTACCTTTTCATTTTACCCTTTTAATCCGCGTCCTCCAGGTGAAAATGCTGGTGGAAGGCGCCCGCGGCGATGTGCAGGGCGAATCCCATGATCGCGGTATCCTTCAGGATGTTGATCAGCGCCATCTGCCGCATTTCCTTGTCTCCTGCATTCATGTAATTCGGGACATGGATCGTCAGGATGAAAATGATCAGCAAGGCAGCCAGCAGGTATCCCGTGAATTTTACATACTGGTTGGTCAGAAAGGAGACCCCCACCAGGATAAAGGCCGCGCCGACCACATAGGCCCATTTGATACCGCCGATCAGGGAAATAGGAACATAGACGAGCAGATCCCTCGGATACATGAAATGAAATACACCGAACGCGATCAGCACCACCGACAGCAGGTAAATGGCTATCCGTGATACAATGTGGTAATGCCTCATGTTCGAAATTTTATATTAAGGTATCATAAATCCCGGACATGGGCGGATGACGCTGCTCAGGACAGGATATGAGCTTTCATCCATGTAAATTTTTTACTACAACAACGCTATTGCGCTTAACCGAACTGGTGAGCGACCAGCATCGAGAGAATTCCCAGGGCAAGACCGCCATAGATCTCCGAAGGCGTATGATCCGAAATGATGAACCGGGAGGTGGCAATGATGCCGGTAACGCCTATGGCAACAGAGAGCCAGATTCCGAAATTAAGATCCTGTGTCAATGCTAACTGGATCATAAAGGTCAGCATGACCCCGGCGGCGATGGTATGCAGGCTGATCTTCATGATGATATTCGCCATCAGGGCCAGGCTGGCCGAGATCCAGGTGGCCAGGGCGAACTGAACGGCCTGCTGCGGGTAATCGGGCTGGTTGCGCCATACATACCATAACCAGAAATACCAGACTCCGCAGGCCACCAGCGGAATGATCCTGTCCTTTTGCGTGGTCAGCTGTATACTTTTTATAAAGTCAAGCGCTTTGAGCAGGAGTACCGTTACCAGGGGGAAAAAAGTACACATGGCGGCCGCCTGCACCACGACGAGAATTTTATGATTGGATCCCATACCGGCAAAAAGGTAGGGATGGATAAAAACCATGAAAAAGACCAGCATGACCGGAAAAAAGACAGGGTGGAACAACCAGGAAAAAAAACGGGCCAGGAGCCTGATGACCAGGGGCTGGTTTGGCTGATCGCTTTCCCTTAATTCCTGTAAACCGACCTGTTTATCAACCACTAAACGACTATTCATGCTTTCCGTATGATTTTTGCAAAAGTAAAGGATACAAGGAAAAAGCGTTTTGTATCTTTACAGGATGGCTAAGTTGCCAAATACAGGAAATCAACGAGTTATAACAGCAATCCGGTTCCGGACCCGGCTCCTGTCCGGCTTCCTGGTCATATTCCTTTCTCTTGGCGCCCAGACAAAAACCTTTGTTCAGAAATACCGGCCGCTGGCAGATTCGTTGTCAGGCGTTTATGGTGTTCCCGCCTCCGTTATGCTTGGAGTGGCCATTATTGAATCCGGTTCCGGTACAAGCCGCAACAGCAAACTCCTCAATAATTTTTTCGGGATCGTGGGTAAGAACAACCTGCTGAAGACAAAGGGCATCAAATCCCGGTACAGGCAATATGATTCCGACACGGCATCATTTGTGGGATTTTGCAAATTGCAGGCGAAGAAAAAATATTACAAGAAACTCTACGGCAATATGGATTACCGGTTGTGGACCGACGCGATCAGTAAAAGCGGGTACTCCGAGGTGCCTGCCGTCTGGAAACAGCGGGTGAATGACGCCATCCGAAAAAATAAACTCTCCCCTATCCGATAAGCGCCCGTCTCATGAACAGCAACCGCCGCGTCCTTCAGTTCGTTACCGGAAGTGTATGCCTTTACCTGGTTTTGTCAATTGCCGGAACCCTGATGGGATTTCAATGGATGCCCTTCCAGCGAATCAACCTGATCTCAGATATCGTAAAGAGCGATTCGGCTGTTGTGGTGAACGAAAAGCCGGACAGCAACCTGGTCATTATCGAGGACCTGCCCGACAAGGATTTTAATCTGTATAAAAAGGGCCGGTACATTACCAACTTCAGCACCGATACCACCCGCCCCTCGCTTGGTCATTTCCTGGAAAAGCTGGCCGACCTGAAAGCGGGCAAAAAAACAAAGGTACGTATCGCCTATTTCGGCGACAGCATGATCGAAGGCGATCTGCTGACTCAAACCGTACGGAAGTTACTCCAGCAGGCTTTTGGCGGCAGCGGGGTGGGATTCGTGCCCATTACATCGCAGGTTTCGAAATTCAGGCAAACGGTCTATCATAGCTATTCGGGAGGATGGCAGGACGAAAGTTTCAAGTCCGGGAAAAGCAGCCGGCTGTATTTTTCAGGCCACCTGTTTCGCAGCGGGGGCGACTGGGTGCAGATGTCCGACCAGACCGTCACCGACAGTGCGGCCGTCCTGGAGAAAAGCCTGCTTTGCGGGAATGCCGGGGGTACGATAAATATAACGGTCAACTATACCCCGTTTTCGGTGAATGCGCCCCGCCTGCTGAACCGGATTCCCCTGGTAACCGATGCCAACCGGGGGGTTCGCCTGTCCGTTGCCAATGAAAACCTCCCGGTTTACGGTATTAGCTTTGAGTCCCCCTCCGGCATCTTTGTGGACAATTTCTCCTTCCGCGGCATCACCGGGATTGAGTTCGCGAGAATCGATTCGGTCTTCATGCGCGCGATCGCGGAGAATAATCCTTACGACCTCATCATCTTCCAGTATGGCGTTAACCTGCTGTTCCGGCCCAATGACCGGAATTTCAACTGGTATGCAAAGGCCATGCTGCCGGTGGTGAGAAAAATAAGGAACTGCTTTGACCAAACGGATTTCCTGCTGGTGAGCACGGCCGACCGCGCCTTCCGTTACGGGGGGGAGTATAAATCAGCGGTAGGGATCGATTCGCTCATTAAGATACAGGCAACCGTGGCCTATGAAACCGGGAGTTGCTTTTACAACCAGTTTGCCTCCATGGGCGGTACCAATTCCATCGTGGCCTGGGCGAAAATGAATCCCTCGCTGGCCAACCGGGATTATGTGCATCCCAACCACCGGGGGGCCGAAGTGCTGGGAACTTATCTTTACGAGGCCATCCTGAACGAATACAAAAAATATATGCGTACCCGCAAGTAAAACCACCTATGCCCTCTTTCGATATAACCACTTTCCTGGAACAATTCCTGTACGACGCGAAGAACCCGCTGTTGTTCAACAACGGTTTTTTTGTATTCTTTTTTGCCGTATTCATCGCGCTCTATTACCGGTTCCGGAATAATTTCAGGGTCAGGCGCTATATCTTCTGTTTCTTTTCCCTTTATTTCTTTTATAAGGCCAGCGGGGTCTTTGTGGTGTTTGTGATCCTTTCGGCTATCGTGGATTTTGTATTGTCGAATGCCATTTTCCGGCAGCAAAATAAAAGGAAGAAAAAAATGCTGTTGCTGGCCAGTATCATTTTCAACCTCGGATTATTGTTCTATTTCAAGTATACCAATTTCTTTATCGAAACGTTCAACAGCCTGCTGGATGCCGGGTTTAACCCCCTGAACATTTTACTGCCGGTAGGGATCTCCTTCTATACATTCGAGAACCTGAGTTATACCATCGATGTGTACCGGGGTCATTTTGAACCGGCCCGAAAATTCAGCGATTACCTGCTCTTTCTTTCCTTTTTCCCCAAGCTGGTGATGGGACCGATCGTGCGGGCGCATGATTTTGTACCGCAGATCAACAAACCGTATATCATTACGGAGAATGATTTCGCCAAAGGATTTTACCTGATCATTTCCGGATTGTTCAAAAAACTGATCATCTCGGATTACATCACCCTGAATTTTGTCAATTATATCTTTGATGATCCTTCACGCTACACGGGACTGGAGAACCTCTTTGCCGTGTACGGGTACGCCGTGGTCATTTACTGCGATTTCAGCGGTTACAGCGATGTGGCCATCGGTATCGCGAAATGGCTGGGCTTCAGCATACCCACCAATTTTCTTTCTCCTTACCAAAGCAGGAATATCACGGAGTTCTGGCGAAGATGGCATATCTCCCTTTCTTCCTGGTTGCGGGACTACCTCTATATTCCGCTGGGCGGTAACAAACAGGGCTCCTTCGGTACCTGGTTCTTTTCCACGCTCTTTTTCGGCGGGGTGTTTTTTGCCGCGTTCAAAGGATTTCACTTAGGCTGGTTGGGTTCACTGGGCATCACCGCCGGCATTCTCCTCCTCTTCCTGCTGCCGGCTATCATTGTAAAAGAGAAAAAAGGTATCAGCACCAACATGAACCTGCTTACCACTATGCTGCTGGGAGGTCTCTGGCACGGTGCGAGCTGGAATTTTATTATCTGGGGTTCACTGCACGGTATCTCGCTCGCCATACATAAGGTTTGGATGCTGCTCACGGGAAAGGTTTTTGGTAAACACCGAAACAGCCGGTTGTACCAGGCCATCGCGGTGCTCATCACCTTTCATTTTGTTTGCTTTTGCTGGGTGTTCTTCAAGTCGGCCACACTGGAAGACGCCGCCAACATGCTCTACCAGATCACACATGATTTCAGTTTTTCAGTATGGGGGGCGTTCTATGGTAATTACAAACCGGTGATCCTCATGATCGCCCTGGCTTTTGTATTGCATGCCATCCCGGATAATTACGCCGACCGGGTCATCGGCCGGTTCAAAAAAGTGCCGATGCCGGTGTATATCACCCTCTTCTTTATATTCGTCATCCTCTACGGGTATTTCAAATCCTCGGAGCCGGTGATGCCGATTTACCTGCAGTTCTGATGGCTAAGAGTTTAAAAGAGTTGAAAAGAGAAAAAGAGGGCTTGTTCATTGGCTAATAGCCTCCTGTTTTCTCTTTAACTTCTGAGTGAGCCCATTTTAATTGAAAGTGGACTTTTTATTCCTGTAGCGAGATATTACACTTGTTAACTCCCTCTTTATCCTCTTTTTCTCTTTTAATCTCTTAGCCAAATTAATAATTGCTGATATAACTATTATACCCCTTTGCCAGCGCATTGTACAATAATTGTCCCTGGATCTTATAAGCATTTGCGGTAAAATGGATCCCGTCGCGGTTCAGCATGCCCTTTCTCCACCAGTTCCAGGCAGAGCCAAAACCGTTGGTGACGCGGTACATGTCCCAGGCGGGAATATTATGAGTACCGCAGTAACTGAATAAGGACAGGTTGATATTCCAGAGTTCGCGGTTGGAGTTCCCGGCTTTGAAGGAATCGGCGGTCGTGGTAACCAGAATCGCCCCGGAAGGACTGGCTTTTTTCATTTTTGCCAGCAAGGTCGCCACATCCTGCAAAAAGGAGTTTTCATTGAATTGAGCGGCCTGGGCATCATTGGTGCCGAGGGAAATGATAAAAAGATCCGGCTGTAATTTTTCCATTTCCTGCCAGAATACGTCGGATTGGTTATACGTTTCAAACCGCGCGCCGTTGATCCCGACCGACCGGTAATCTACGCCGTTGCTGTCTTTATTGCTGGTTTCTGCGGACAGGGAAAATGTTTTGGAGAAGGAAGAAGATTTGCCCGCGCTGCCAAAAAAATCCTGGAAACCTTTTCTCACCATACCCGGAAGATGATCGGATTGCAGGTGCGAATCACCGATATGCACGATCGTGACCTTTCCCTTTTTTGTTTTTTTCAGGTGCTGCAGTTTTTGGTAAAAACTATCGAGCCCGCTGCCGTTGAAAATACGGTTAAACACCAGGCTTAACTGGGCAAACTGCCGGGGTATTTTGTTTTCATCCACCGGCATGGACTGGGCACCGGCGCGCAGGATTCCGAAAAGGAACATGGCGGTGAGAAACAGGCCGGTATGCAGGGAGCGTAACATATTACAGTTCCTTTCTCAAGCGGGCTACCGGGATATTGAGCTGTTCACGGTACTTGGCCACCGTGCGGCGGGCGATATTATATCCTTTTTCCTGGAGCAGTTCGGTAAGACGCTCGTCGCTGAGAGGGTGCTTTTTATCTTCCCCTTCGATCAGGTCGCTCAGAATTTTTTTAACCTCCCGCGTAGAAACTTCTTCCCCGCTGTCGGTGCTCAGTGATTCGCTGAAGAAGAATTTGAGCCGGTAGGTGCCGAATTCCGTTTGCACGAATTTGCTGTTGGCCACGCGGCTGACGGTGGAGATATCCAGTCCTGTTTTTTCGGCAATGTCTTTCAGGATCATGGGCTTCATTTCCGTTTCATCACCGGTCAGGAAGAAATTGTACTGGTGCTCCATGATGGCGTTCATGGTGCTGAGCAGGGTATGCTGCCGCTGCTTGATGGCGTCGATGAACCATTTGGCCGCGTCGATCTTTTGCTTGATGAACAGCACCGCCTCTTTCTGCCGCTTATCTTTCTTGGCCCCGCGGTCGTATTCTTTGAGCATGTCGCGGTAACCTTCGCTGATACGCAGTTCGGGGGCGTTGCGGCTGTTGAGGGTGAGTTCGAGTTTACCGCCATTGTTGATGATGAAGAAATCGGGCACTACATAATTCTCGGCCTTGTTGATCTCCCCGAGATTTCCCCCGGGTTTTGGATTAAGACGGATGATCCACTGCATCACTTCTTTCAGCTGTTCGTCATCGATATCCAGGCCCCGCTGTATTTTTTCGTAATGTTTCTTGGTGAATTCGTCGAAGTATTTGTGGATGGCTTTGATGGCCAGGTCGACCGGTTTGCCTTCGTTTTTCTGGCGGTACAACTGCAGGAGCAGGCATTCGCGCAGGTCACGGGCCGCCACGCCGGGAGGATCAAACTGCTGGATGCGTTTGATAATAGCTTCCACTTCCGGCTCCGTGGCGCTGATATTCTGCCGGAAAGCCAAGTCATCCACGATCGCGGATGTTTCCCGGCGCAGGTAACCGTCCTCGTCCAGGCTGCCGACGATCTGTTCGGCGATGGCCTGTTCTTTTTCAGCCAGCCGGAGAAGACCCAGCTGGTTGTTCATTATTTCAAAAAAGCTGGTTTCCGCTTTAAAAGGCAGCTGCCGGCCCTCGTCTTCTTCGGGGTAATTATCGTCGCGCAGTTTATAATCGGCGACTTCGTCATCGCCTTCCTGCACATATTCGCTGATATCGATATTGTCGTATTCATCCTCGCTCCCGTCCATTTCCTCTTCCAGGTTCTCCTCCCCGTTCTCGCTGAATTCATCCTTCAGTTCATCGGCGCCCTCATCGTGCTTTTCCTCATCCAGTTCCAGGGCGGGATTTTCTTCCAGTTCTTCCTTGATACGGGTTTCGAGATTGGCCGTAGGAACCTGCAGCAGTTTCATCAGCTGAATCTGCTGGGGCGACAATTTTTGCAGTAATTTCTGCTGTAAGCTCTGGCTGAGGGCCATCGGTTCGTTCTTTTACCGGCGGATTTTTAAAAATTTCCGCCTTTGCACAAAAATAATGCCGTAAATTTAGGGACAAAAGCGTTTGGCGACGTGCAACGAACTCTTAAAATAATTGTTGTGTTGGCCGGGATGTATAATCCCTTATTTTTCAAAGCACAGGCCCAGACCGGCTCATTAACTGGCCGGCAGGGGATTATGCATAATATTTTTATCGGCAGCGGTCTGTTTACGGGGAGTTTCGCCCCGGTTCAGAAAATAAGTGGCAGGGAATCATCCAGGGTATACGGATCCGGATCCCATACCGTTCAGAAGCCCGGTAACATCGCGAACCGGGAATTTTCCCTTTTTAACCGGGTCATTTTCCCGCTGTCTGCCTCCCATTATGTGCGAACATTGGGTTTCTTCTGCACCCGGGAACTGAAACTGGACAGGCTGACTCCGGTCCCTTTTCGATTCAGGCTGGGGTCACTTGATTATGTGAACTGGATGGAAGGAAAACCGAATGCAGGACTAAAGCATTAGCAATGGGACTTTCGATACATTACAAAGGAAAGATCCGGGATTACACAGCGATAGACAGCCTGGTAGCGGAGACTGCAGACCTGTGCAACAGCCTTGACTGGCCCTGGCAGGTCTTTGATACGGATAAGTCCCTGTTAAAGCCCGGAGATCGGGCGGAGCAATACAGTCCCTATGACGTAAAGGGGATTTCGTTTAATCCTCCCGGTTGTGAAACAACGTTTCTTACTTTTTTACCTGATGGCATCTTATGCTCCCCGTTAGCGCTCATTTTTTACGAACCACAGGACAAAGAAAGTTTTATTGAAGTCGTTCATACCAAAACGCAGTATGCCGGTCCGGAAGTGCATATCGCACTGATCCGGTTGCTGCGTTACCTGTCAGAGAAGTATTTTGAATCATTTCATCTCGATGATGAAGGATATTATTGGGAAACAAATGACAAACAGGTACTTAAGGAACAATTCGCCGCATATCATGTTATATTTGAGAGTCTCTCCCATGCCCTGGAAAATCTTAAGCCGGTTCCCGGTGAATCGGCGGAATCACTGGCGGATCGCATTGAAGAGATCCTGAAAGAAAAGTTTAACGGGGTTCATTCCCGTTCCTGACCTCTAATTCCGGTTCCGTATACGTTTGGGCACCCGGACGCAGAGCCCTTTTCAAAATGATAAAACCCATCACCCCCGCCACCAGCGAGGAAAGCAGGATCGCGATCTTGGAATCCTGGATGGTGACCGGGTCCTGGAAGGCCAGCAGCGTGATAAATATGGACATGGTGAATCCGATACCTGCCAGCACGCCTGCTCCGGCAAGCAGCGACCAGTTGACCGATTCCGGTAATTGGGTGATGCGAAGTTTGATCGACAGGTAACAAAAAAGGAATATGCCAAGGGGTTTACCCAGTAGCAATCCCCCAATGATTCCCAGGCTGTTGGAGGAAGTCAGACTTTTTCCCGACACGTTATTCAGCAGGATACCCGTATTGGCCAGCGCGAATAATGGCACAATAAAGAACGCAACGGGTTTGTGAAGCCCATGCTGGAGAATATAAGACGGGGATTTTTCTTTTCCATCACCGAAAGGGATCGCGAAGGCCAGCAACACACCGGTGATCGTGGCATGAACCCCCGATTGCAGCATACAGTACCACATGATGATCCCCCCGATAATATAGGGCAGCAAATTATGCACCCGCAACCTGTTCAATGCCCCTAAAACGACAAATATTCCAAGCGCGCCCAGCAACCAGGCGCTTTGCAGATCGTTGGTATAAAAAACGGCGATGATGAGAATGGCGCCCAGGTCATCAATGATCGCCAGTGCCGTTAAAAAGACTTTTAATGCCAGCGGCACCCGTTTGCCCGCGAGGGCCAGGATTCCCAGGGCGAACGCGATATCCGTGGCCATAGGAATGCCAAACCCGTTTTGTGTGGGACTGCCATTATTTAGCACGAAATGCACCAGCGCGGGAATGATCATTCCGCCGATAGCAGCGATGACGGGTAGCAGGGCGTTTCGGAAACTGGACAGTTCCCCGTCATACAGTTCCCGTTCGATTTCCAGTCCGATCAACAGGAAGAAAACAGCCATCAGGCCATCGTTGACCCAGTGTTCGATACTTAGTTTTAACTGTACCGGTCCGGCTTCAAACCCGGCTTTGCGATGCCAGAAATCGATAAAGTCAGGGCCTATGAAAACATTCGCCAGCAGTAAACTGAGGATGGTGCAGGCGATCAGTACCAGTCCGCCGCTTTTCTCGCTGTTGAAAAACTCCCTGAATAACTTCGTATCAATCATGCATTATTTTCGTTTCGTTATGCTATAGCCCGGACCGGGGTGCGAAAAACGAAAATACGATAATATGAAATGGATGAACAGGAAGACGGATACCGGAATTCAGTAAGCGGAGCAATGAATTTCCCGGAAAAACGGATCCTGATTTCAACACGGCAGATTCCCCGTCAGGGATTGTAAAACTGCCATTTCCCGTCGGGCTGTACCAGGATCGCGATCTCGCTCAGTTCGCTTTCATTATTGTTTTTTCCCACGGCTGTGATCACATACCGGTAAGAAAAATGGTTGGAAGAAAGCGATTCTTTCAGCTGGAACCCTTCGGGCATTGTAACGATCTTTGATAAATATTTGGGCTGGTTGCCAAATGTCTCGCCGTGCGAATCGGCCGCGTACTGGTAAACCACATAATATTTGATATCGACCCGGTTCCGGGGATCGGGGCGTACGTTCAGTTGTATGATCGAGTCTTCGGTGATCATTCTTTCTACGATCGGTGGCCAGGGTTTTTCGTTGTCGATCCAGCGCATCGGGGGCAGGAGGGCGGGGTACCTGTAATAATTATCCCGGAGACTGTCGTTCCAGCCCAGGGGGTTATTGTTAAAAGATTTGCTGCTAAAATAAATGCTGCCCTGCACGTTGGGATAGCGACGCAGCAATTTGATCTGGTTGGGCAGTTCGGCGGGATTGTTCCAGGCGGCTTCTTTTCCTCCGGCGCGGTATATACCATGACCGATGTAAACATGTTTTCCGTAACTGTGCCGGCTCCACCAATCGAGTAGTTTTTCGTAAGCAATTTTATCGTGCCCGATCTCCAGGTACAACTGCGGTGCCACGTAGTCGATCCATCCCTTTTTCAGCCACAACAGGATATCGGCATAAAGATCATCATAATTGGTTTGCCCGGCTTTGCTGTCGCTTCCTTCGGGATCATCCTTTTTATTTCTCCAGACGCTGAAAGGGGAAATGCCGAAACGCACCATTCTTTTTTCGATCTTAATGGCCCGGCTCAGCATTTGGATGATGGTATCCACATTGCTTCTTCTCCAGTCATCCTTTTTCAGTTTGCTGCCGGAATTCTTATACGACATCTCATCGGGGAATTCTTTCCCGGGTATCCGGTAGGGATAGAAATAGTCGTCCATGTGAATGGCATCGATATTATACCGTCTCACAATGTCCCTGACCACATCCACTACAAAGGCGCGCGCCTCCCGGTTACCGGGATCAAAGTATTTCTTGTCACCATAGGTTAGAAACCAGTCCGGCCGTTGCCGGGTGATATGGCTGGCGGCGATACTGGCGCTGTTGACATTGAAATTGGCGCGATAGGGATTTAGCCAGGCATGAAATTCCATTCCCCTTTTATGGGTTTCTTCGATCATAAACTGAAGGGGGTCGTAATAAGGTGAAGGGGGCTGGCCCTGTACACCGGTTAGCCATTGGCTCCAGGGTTCCAGTTCCGAGGGATAGAACGCGTCGGCGGCGGGCCGCACCTGGGCAACAATGACGTTCATCCCGTTTTGTTTATGAAGATCGAGCTGGCGGATAAAGTCCGCTTTCTGCGCTTCGGTGGTGGAATTGCGGGGTGGCCAGTCAATATTATCAACGGTGGCGATCCAAACGCCGCGGAATTCGTACTTGGGTTGGGCATGGATCAGCGAAACGAAAAGCATGGCAACGGATGCCAGCAGACAATATTTTATTTTCATTCGGTGGAGATAAAACGCTAAAATACATCATTCCCGGCCTTCCCGGATCTTATCCAGCAGGTCGCTCAGAATATTAGCATCTTTTTCTGACAGGTTGCCCAGGATCGAATCAATTTCATCCTGCCGGGCATCGAGCTTTTCCAGCAGTTTTTTCCCTTTGTCGGTTATAATTACGTCCACGAGGCGCCGGTCCGATTTGCAGGTCACTTTTTTAACCAGTCCCTTGGTGATGAGCCGGTCCACGATTCGGCTGGTATCGCTCATTTTTTCAATCATCCGTTCCCTGATCTGCAGGGTGGAAAGGGGCTGGGGAAAGCTACCGCGAAGGATGCGCAGAATGTTGTACTGTTGCGCCGTAATATCCTCCGCATCAAAAATGCATTTCATCCTGTCCTTCATCCACCCCATTGTGTAAATGAGGTTGACCGAGGCTTTCTGGTACGCGTTCCGGAACTTCCTTTGCTGAATATCGTTTTCAATTCCCATGGCCATGAATCTGTACCTTAAAAGTAAATAAGTTTCAGGCAAGCCGCACAACCCGCCTGAAACTTTTAAAACGGATCAGTTGTTGTAGTAGAACTTTTCCTCAACGATCTTTCCGTTCTTCCAGCGCTGCACAGCCAGCTGACGGTAATTACGGACCCCGTAATCCTTGTGCGTATAGTCAAACCACCAGTCGGTTACGGCCAGGTCATCACTGACCAGCGTGTTTACCACTTTCGCCCCGCGGAATTCCGTGAGCCCGTTCACAAAGGCTTCCTCGTATTGCCGGTTCACGGCCTTACCTTCCCGGGCGGGGTAATCGTTGTCCTGCATCACTACGTCATCCGCATAGAATTTGTCAAAGGCATCCAGGATCTTTCCTTCCAGGATCATCTGGTTCAGCTGATCCACGTTTGTTCTTAAATCGCTCATACTAATGTGTTTTTTTCAGGTGATTCAATGTTTGAACAGCAAAATTAATGTTACAACATTGAATCACCAAATAACAGGCCTCAATTTTTAAGGGATTCACCAATTCTTAACATTCGACCGGCAGCAAAGCCATGGAAAATAACCTCTTGGTGGTATTGCGGATTCCTGGAAAAATCCGTTGCTTTACAGTACCATTTAAACCCACCGAACCATGAAACTACTTTCCGACTCCTTCCGCCATTTTTTTGAGGGCTTTGCTTCGTTCTATACGTCGATATTTGATGAGATGAAGAGGTGGTGAGGGGGTTTGGTTAACTGGTTAATTAGTTAATTGGGTTCAAAACCCGGGGTCACCTTTCTATTATCAATTATCATAATACGCGGATTGTTTTTTCCTGGTACCTATCTGTTCCAGGGAAAATATTATTATTGAAAATCAACAACCACTTCAATCGAGGAAATTTCGAAAAGGGGATATGGTTAATTGGTTAATTAGTTTATTGGGTTAAATACCCGGGGACTCCTTTTTTTTCAATTGCCAGAATACACGGATTGTTTTATCCTGGTACCTCTGTGTTCCTGGGAAAATATTATCATTGAAAATCAAGAACCACGTCAATAGAGGAAAATATCGAACTAAAGACCTAATTAACCAATTAACCAATCTCCCAATTAACCAACCCCCAATTAACTACTTCCTCAGCTCCGCACTTAATTTAAAAATCGTGAACAAATGATGCGCCTCGTGAAGCAGGAAAAAGTTCAGCCATTGAAGCAGGTTTAGTTGTCCGTATACCGGGTGGATCCCGGTTTTACCGTAATCTGATTCAGGAAAATGAAGTATACCGGCGGTCATTTCTTTACGCATGGAAATGAAATCCTGCATGATCTCCCGGAAAGATTTGTGGCAGTTGTCCAGGAAATCCGGATCCCCTTCGGCCGTATATCGCTCGAATGCGGGATTATTACCGGTCAGGATGCGGTTGATCCGGCCGGTAAACACATGCTGGTAGGTCTGCAGGTGGACGATATTTTCAAATATTGACCACTTGCCGGGTACCACCTGCCGGCGCACCTGCTCTTCCGACAACCCGTCGATCATATCTATCAGCGATTTGTGCTGGTACTGTAACCGGGTGGATATGGAGGATGGAATCTGCATATAGTTATACCGGCAATCTGAAATAAATGACGGAGGCTCATCGTTCCCAAACCCTGGTTCCTTCACTGCAGTTTGAACAGATGTCAATATTCTTTCTCCCCTGAAGGATCGCCTGCCTGAATTTACTGTATTCCCCGTTCTTCCAGATTTCCTTAAAGGGTTTTTTCTTCAGGTCGCCCAGCCGGTGCTGGGCATCCTTGTCAAAACAACAGGGCGCCACCAGCCCGTCCCAGGTGATCACCGGGTCGTGCCAGAGCCGCCAGCAATGATTGGCCAGCCTTCCTTTAAACGCATAGCCCTTATCCGTTTTCCGGTACCGGCTGTATTTATCTATTGAAGGAATCAACCCGTTCGGATCATTTTCAAAATCATATACCTGTGCCGTCTTGAACCATACATCATCCACCCCGATCTCGCGGCCGAGTTGCCTGATTTCCCCTGTCTGGTGTTCGTTCGGTTTTACCACCAGGAACTGGAATACTACAAATGGCGTTTTGCTTTTGAGTTCCTTTTTCCATTTCACGATATTCTTCGCTCCTTCGATCACTTTTTGCAGTTGCCCGCCTACCCGGTATTGCTGGTACACATCCTGTGTGGTGCCGTCAATGGAAATGATCAGCCGGTCGAGCCCGCTTTCCACCGTTCTTCTGGCATTGGCATCATCCAGGTAATGCGCGTTGGTGGAAGTGGCCGTATAGATCTTTTTCTCCGAAGCGTAGGCCACCATATCCAGGAAATCCGGATTCAGGTAAGGTTCTCCCTGGAAATAAAAGACCAGGTACAGCAGATCCCGGTGCAACTGATCGATGGTTTCGCTGAAAAAATCCTTTTGCAGCATACCGGTGGGTCGCGTGAAAGCCCTGAGCCCGCTGGGACATTCGGGGCAACGCAGGTTGCAGGAAGTGGTGGGCTCAAAGGAAATGGACAGGGGATAGCCCCATTGAACGGGTCTTTTTGTCCACCGGCTCCAGTAATAACTGCCCAGCACCTTCATCCCGTTCCAGGCTCTGCGGAAGGTGAGCTTCGAAAGCAGGTTCAGGCTGTCGCTGCGGTTTATTCTTCCCATGGCCTGTAAAGGTACTGCTTCGGCTTGATGCGCTTTCCCGGTATAAATAAGTTGTTAAATTGAATCCGGATTACCATGCTTCACCCTGTTTTTCCATACCGCATATTTCCATTGGGCGATTCGGCCCTGACAATTGATCTCGGCAATCGTATAGATACCAGCATCAATGAGGTAATTATCACCCGGTTCCGGGATCTGCAAAAACGTTCATTAACAGGTATGACTGAAGCGGTGCCCGCCTATAGTTCACTGACTATCCATTATGACCTCGTAGCCGTGAAGACGATGGCGGGACCGGCGCTAACTGCATATGAATGGATGAAAACGCAGCTTGAAAACAGGTGGGCTGAACCGTTGGAAACAGGGGAAAGCAGCACACGGTTTCTGAAAATACCGGTCTGTTATGAACAGGATCTGGCGCCCGATATCCGGGCACTTGCCGAATGCTGCCATCTCAGTGTGGAAGAAGTGATCAGGGAGCATACTTCACGTACATACATGGTTTATATGCTCGGTTTTTTACCGGGTTTTGCCTACATGGGTGAGGTCAGCCAAAAAATCGCGATGCCCCGCAAGTCGCAGCCGGTGCCTGTGGCGGAGGGAAGCGTGGGTATTGCCGGCCTGCAAACGGGCATCTACCCGATGGATTCACCTGGAGGTTGGCAGATCATCGGAAGAACACCGGAGCGGCTCTTTGACAGGACCCGGGAGGAGCCGGTTCTTTTCCGGGCCGGCGACCGGGTTCAGTTTTATTCAATCAGCCGGGGGGAGTATGAAAGCATCGTTCAGGTGCATAGCGGAAATAAATAAAAATTTGGAAATATATATAGACAAGAAGTTCCGGGTATGAGTATACGGATCATCAAGGCAGGAATTCTCGACAGCATCCAGGATGCCGGCCGGTTTGGGTTTCAGCATTTGGGGATCAACCCGGGAGGGGCGATGGACCCCTTTGCCATGCAGGTGGCCAATATACTGGTGGGCAACGCCCGGGACGAAGCGGTCCTTGAACTGCATTTTCCGGCGTCAGTCTTTCTTTTCAGGGAACCGGCATTGATCGCATTAAGCGGTGCTGATTTCTCGGCCACTGTCAATGCCGAGCCCGTACCCTCCCTTCATCCCCTGATCATTGGCCGTAATGATGTACTGCAATTTCATGGCCTCAGGCAATGGGCCAGGGCCTACCTGTCTGTGGCAGGCGGCCTATATACGGATCAATGGCTGAACAGCCACAGCACTCATCTTAAAATTAAAGCGGGCGGATTCAGGGGCAGGGTCCTTATAAAAGATGACGAGCTGTTTTTTAAGAGATCGTTCAATCACCCGGTGAAAAAGGACGGGTTAATGGTTCTTCCCTGGGAGGCCGATGTGCACTGGGGTGACAGTTCAAAAGAAATATTGGTCCTTTATGGTCATGAGTGGGACCGGTTGACCCCGGAAGCAAGAGACAATTTCACCCAAACCACATTTGTGATCACGCAGCAGTCAGACCGCATGGGATACCGCCTGAATAATCTTCCGTTGACGGAAGGTACAAGAGAAGAATTGATTTCATCTGCTGTCAGCTTCGGTACAATACAATTATTACCCGATGGAAAACTGATCATTCTCACGGCGGATCACCCTACAACGGGCGGATACCCGAGGGTGGCGCATGTGATCAGCGCGCATCATTCCAGGCTGGCGCAATTAAAAGCGGGTGACCGCATCCGGTTCGGATTTACCAGTCAGTCAATGGCCGAAGATCTTTTTATAAAACAACAGCAACATTTGCAGCAACTCCAAAATGCCTGTACTTTCAGGCTGGAAAAATATTTCAATGAAACCCTTCATTAACTGTGACATGGGGGAAGGGGCGGGGAATGATCAGCTGATCATGCCTTATATCGATTCCGCGAACATAGCCTGCGGACTCCATGCGGGCGATGCATTTGTGATGAGGGATACGATCGCTCATTGCCTGGAGTACCATGTCGCGATCGGGGCGCACCCCTCGTTTGATGACCGCGAAAATTTTGGACGAAAAGAAATGGAACTCCCGGTTCAGGCACTCTATGAACTGATCATACGTCAATTATCGGTCTTGTCGGATTTGGCAGAAAAGGCCGGGACGAAACTGGATCATGTAAAACCGCACGGCGCCCTATACAATATGTCGGCCCGAGACCCCATCATCGCCGCGGTAATTGCCCATGCTGTGAAGGATTTCGACCCCGGCCTGGTATTATACGGACTGAGCGGCAGTCCCTCCATCCACCAGGCGAAAAGAATCGGCTTGAAAACGGCTAACGAGGTTTTTGCCGACCGGACCTACCGGGATGATGCCACACTTACACCCCGTTCCGAACCGGGTGCACTGATCCGGGATACCGGTCAGATGCTGAAACAGGTTTTGCAATTGTCCGGGCAGGGAACCGTGACTTCGATTACAGGGAAAACGATCCAACTGGAAGCGGATACCATTTGCATTCACGGGGATGGTGAGCACGCGTTGGAGTTTGCCAAAGCGATACACGAAGCCTTAAAGATTAACTGATGCCGGAAGTTCCCGATGATCATCCATTGCGGATTAGCCCTGCCGGGAAAAAATGGGGAGGCCCCTTGCTGGGGGCGGCATTCCTGATGGCGACTTCCGCCATCGGCCCCGGGTTCCTGAACAACACCAGCCTGTTCACCGAAAAACTGCTGACCAGTTTCGGGTTCGTTATCCTGATCTCTGTAATTATTGATATCGGCGCGCAATTCAATATCTGGCGGATCATCACGGTAAGTGAAATGAGGGCACAGGACCTGGCCAACCGCGTATTCCCGGGTCTCGGTTACGGGCTGGCGATATTGGTTGCTTTCGGCGGACTGGCCTTTAACGTCGGCAATATCGCCGGGTGCGGTTTGGGACTGGAAGTACTAACGGGAATCGATGCGCGATGGGGAGCGGTCATCAGTTGTGCCGTGGCCCTTTTCATTTTCGCTTCAAAGGAAGCCGGGAAGGTCATTGACCGGTTTGTAAATATCCTGGGGCTTGCCATGATCGGGTTAACGATCTATGTCATGCTGGCCTCACATCCCCCTTACGCCAAAGCCATTCAGCATACCTTCTGGCCGGAGAAAATAGATGTGAAGATGATCGTGGCCATCGTGGGAGGGACGGTTGGGGGTTATATCAGTTTTGCAGGCGCCCATCGCCTGCTCGACGCAAATGTGAAAGGTATGGCTTTTATTCCCCGGGTGAATAAAAGTTCGGTCGCAGGGATCATCATTACAGCGCTCATGCGGTATGTGTTGTTTCTCGCGGCGCTGGGAGTGGTATGGGGAGGAACTGCACTTGCTTCTTCCAACCCGGCGGCTTCCGTTTTCCAGTCGGCCGCGGGCAATGCGGGGTATAAATTTTTCGGCGTCGTACTTTGGTGCGCGGCGATCACCTCCGTGATCGGCGCTTCGTACACGTCCGTTTCATTCTGGAAAACTTTTCATCCTGCCCTGGAAAAAAATCAGCGATGGCTGATCTCGGGTTTTATCGTATTCTCAACCGTAATCTTTATTGTGCTTCGCCAGGCGCCCGCTACAGTACTGGTGATGGCCGGAATATTGAACGGGCTGATACTACCTGTCGCTTTAGCCATTATGCTGATCGCGGTGATGAATAAAAAACTCTTTTCCGCCTACCGGCATCCCGCATGGATGCAGGTAGCCGGCTGGATCGTGGTTGGCCTGATGAGCTGGTTGAGTATGATTACCCTTTTCCCCTCATTGGGATAATGCCACCCGGGTAATCTTTTCATGATTGAATGTTGATGTGAGCTTCCCGGACTCAGGGACCGGTGGGGTTTTAAGAAAATTAAATACTTTCTGTTATTCAAAGATGAGTCACAACCAGCACCCTCTTTCGTGTGATTTCGTGTTTTTTCGTGGCTTACTTCTCTTACTGTTATTCAATGACAAGTCACAGCCTGCACTT
This sequence comes from uncultured Chitinophaga sp., assembly GCA_964424155.1. Lineage (GTDB taxonomy): Bacteria > Bacteroidota > Bacteroidia > Chitinophagales > Chitinophagaceae > JJ008. Next base: position 25,626 of record CAYRHU010000020.1, on the reverse strand, counting down.
CTCTTTCGTGTGATTTCGTGTTTTTTCGTGGCTTACCCCATAAAAACAAAAGCCCGGCCATTGCTGGCCAGGCGATTTGTATCATCCATCCTTGTTTTTGTGTCCAATCAACCGTTTAATATTTTCGAGCGATTCAAATAATCTTGTGTCGGGTGATAAATAAACAGGCAACTGCCGTTCTTGATCGTATGTATGATTGCTGCCGATTCTTTTTGCGGCACGGCCGGGCAACCCCAGCTTCTTCCCATGAAAACGCCGGCCCTGGCCCGGGCGGGATCCACATAGGCCGCACCGTGGATCACGATCGTACGCTGCATGGCCTTATCGTTAAATCCGGGTTCAACACCCTGCAGTTTCAGGGACAGGCCGTGCTTACCGGTATAGGTGTTCGCCGTAATGTAAAAACCCAGGCTGCTCTGGAGAGATTCATTTACATTGGAAAACCGGGTTGCGAATTCCCCGCCCGAATTTTTCCCGTGCGCCACCCAGGTATGAATGACCAGTTCCTGTTTCTTTACATCTATGATGTATAAGCGCTTTTTCCCGGACGACTGGCTGAAGTCGCAAATAGTCAGGTAAGTACTCCGTTGAATGGAATGATTGTTCAGCAAGTACCGGTATCCTTTCCACGCATATTCAAATGCTTCCAGCGATAATCCGTATTGATCCAGCCCGATGGATGAATAGAGAATCTCCGCTGATTGAATTGCAGTGCCGGGAGCAACCGTAATAAGAGAAGGGGAAGCCGGATCAGCCGTCATTCCGGACGGTATTGGAGCGGGCGGGATCATGGCAAAGGACATGCACAAGATCCCCATGGATATTGGAACCAGGGTCTTTCTCAAAACGGGTACGGTTTTTCTCCGCTTCAACACATCGCTGTGTGGTTGCGGCGGATTGTTAAAACGAAATCCGCCTCCAAAATATTATCCGGTGGTTAATCGTGCAAGCAATAAATATTCATTTTCAAATTGATTGCGAAGAATTACGAAGATTCAGAAGCCGGAGAAAGGAATATTACGAAGCGATTATGCATAACCGTGTGAATTGTCATGAAACCGTTTCATACACAGCCTGCCTGGTAGTTATATCACTACAGGCCATAAACCCCTTCCTATTGCCATTATGTATTCAGTTTTCCATGATCTTTCCCCCATTCCGGTTCCTCGTAACAAACTCATTGCTGTAAATTTTCAACATCAGCATGAACAGGGAGATAAGCAGGGGACCGAAAATGAGCCCGATGAAACCGAATAGCTTTAATCCGATGATCACTCCGAAAACGGTGGTGAGAGGATGTACATTTCCCATTTTTTTCAGCAGGGTAAAGCGGAGCACATTGTCGATAGTGCCGATCACCCCGAAGCCCAGCACCAGCATGGCAATGCCCTGCCAGGTCTGGTCATTGGCAAAGAAAATGATCGCGAGCGGCACATAGGCCAGCGCGGCTCCCACCACGGGCAACATGGCGGCGATACAGGTTACCCCGAACCAGAAGAACGGTTCGTTTACTCCAATGATAAGATACCCCAGCAAACCGACAACACCCTGGGCTAAAGCGATCAGGGGGATACCGATGGCGTTCGACATGACCATCATATGGATCTCGTTCCCGATACGGGACACATTTTCGTCCTTCATCGGGAGGTGTTCATACAGGGCGGCATCCATCTTCCTGCCGTTTACCAGCATGAAATACAAGATGAAGTACATGAAGAAGATATTGGTCAGGGTGTTGAAGGTAGCACCCAGGATACCGGGCAGGCTGTTGGCGATACCCTTCCCGAGTTTATTGATGTTTTCCTCGCTGGCCAGGGTGATGTCAAAACGCAGTTCGATATCGGACACCACTTTTTTTAGCGCCTCCGTCAGTTCGGCCGAATGCTGGATGGCATAATTCACTTTTGAAGAAAGCATATTCACCAGCAACCCCACCGGCAGCAGGATGACGATCAGGGAAAAAAGCATCAGCAAAACCGCCGTCCAGCCCTTTCGCCATTTCTTTTTTTCAGTCAGATAAAACATCCAGCGGTTAAGCAGGATATACAGGGTGATCGATCCCAGCAAGGCCGGGAGGAAGGAATAGAGTTCAAGGAAAAGCAGGATGAAGAGCAGCAGAATGACCAGGATGAAAAAAAACTGTCGCACCCGGTTTTGACTGATTACATCGTTCATGGTACATTAAAAGTAATGAAATACAAAGTACGGAATCAGGCGGGCCGACTTCCGCCACCCGCAGGCAGGATTCCGCACTTCGTATCCGATGAAAGGGATCACACACTGATCGTCCGCCACTTTCCCTTTTTAAAGAAATACAGCGCCACCAGGGCCAGCAGCGTTTCCGCCGCCGGGATGGCGATAAAGGCGCCCGCCACACCCGTGTTCAGCACTTTTACCAGCAGGTAGGCCAGCGGTATCTGGAACATCCAGAAACAGAAGAAATTGATCCAGGTGGGGGTTTTGGTATCACCCGCGCCGTTCAGCGCCTGTATCATCACCATGCCGATGCCATAAAAGATGAATCCCGCTCCGATGATCTGCAGGGACTGTACACCATAACGGAGATCCTCCGGGATGGAAGTGAAAATTCCGATGATGGGTCTCGCAAAAAGAATGAACAATAACATTACGCCCGACATGAAAATAGCGTTATACCTGGTCGTGAGCATCACGCTTTTCTCCGCCCGGTCGGGTTGTTTGGCGCCAAGATTTTGTCCAACCAGCGTAGCCGCGGCGTTGCTCAATCCCCAGGCCGGAAGTATGAAGAACACCACATTGCGTAAAGCGATCTGGTAACCCGCAGAGGCATGTGTGCCCCCGGTAACGGCCACCAGGTGCGACAGTACGATCCAGCTTCCCGACGCGATGATGAACTGGAACGTGGCCGGCCAGGCAATCTTCACCAGCGAACGCATCAGCGGAAAATCAATGATGAAATGCTCCCTTCCCAGACTGATCGCTCCTTTTTTGTTGCCGAATAAATAATACAACTGGTACAGTACCCCCGATCCCCGGCCGATCACCGTGGCAATGGCCGCCCCTTTGAGTCCCAGTTCCGGCAGGGGTCCCCAGCCATTGATCAGGGCGGGGCACAGGATGATATTGATGATACTGGCCAGCCATAGACTGCGCATCGCAATGGCCGCGTTACCCGCGCCCCGGAATATACCGTTGATCAGAAAAAGCAGGATGATGACCATGCTTCCACCCAGCATGATGCGGGTGAAAACGGCACCTTCTTCCACTACTTGAGGCGTGGCACCCATCAGCCGAAGTATATCCGGCGCAAAGATGAGTCCGGCCGCGCTCACAATTACGGTGGTAAAAAGTGACATGATCAGGGCCTGCATACCGGCATGGGCCGCCGCTTCCGGGTTCTTTTCACCCACCCTGCGGGCCACCATGGCCGTGGCCGCCGTACTCATCCCGATCGCCAGTGAATAGACGATGGTGATCACCGCTTCGGTCAGCCCGACCGTTTGCGTGGCATTGGAGCCGAGTTTGCTTACAAAAAATATATCCACGATCGCGAACACGCTCTCGAGGCTCAGTTCCAATATCATGGGAATGGCGAGCAGCACGATGGCCGCCCGGATACTGCCCTGCGTATAATCGTATTCGCCTCCCTTCAGCGATTGCCGGATCAGGGATAAAAAATAGGATAGCCGGTTGGTTTTTGTTTCCTGTGACATAAAAAAAAGTTGGATAAGGCCGGGGTTTGCCCCCGGAAAGCCTTTATGATGAAAATAAATTAATTAAAACGGATAACAGGCATGAACCTGTCTTAAAGAAAACGGAAGAATGCAAAACCCGGAGTTTCCGTCAGCAGCCAACCGGGTTAAAAAAGAATTTCATATTCGTTGATTGAGCAGGCAAATATAGGAATGGTCCGGCCAATTCTAAAAAATCAAAATGAATAAACTGAGGAATTAAGCGGATGAACGGCATGCTTTTCCCGGATACCGGGCCGCCCCTTATTAGTACCCCATAATGGTTTTCAGCTTCCCCCACAGCTCATTATCGAAACTGGATACCGCCAGCATGGGATTGCCCGCCGATTCGCCCATACGGATCACCACTACCTTTTGAGAAGGGACCACATAGATCTTCTGGTCATTTTTCCCCAACGCGGCATACATATCCGCCGGGGCGTTGGGAACAAGCATTCCATTGAATACCAGTTGCAGCCCGGGCAGCATGTAGGAGGCTTTACCGTTGAGCCAGGTGAGATAGCCGTAAGCAAGATTGAAATTCTGTGACGTGTTTACCTGTGCATTGAAATAATTCGTATCCGCGGCGATCACGGTTTGATCCCATTTACCTTTATTCAACAGCAGCAAACCAAATCGGGCCATGCTCCTCGGGTTGCTGTAATAAACATTGTTATAGCCCGTTCCGCGGAACCAGAGACCGTTCATGCCGATCCGATCGCGGATCTTCAGCTGGAAATAGGCATTGTAACTCATACCGCTGGCGGCCTCCACCACTTTGTCCAGCACGGTATAGGGTGCGTTATGGTAGGCCCAGCGGGTACCCGCATCCGCTTTGTATTGTAAACAGGCTGGCAGGGTACAGTCATTGTCGGGTACGCCGTCATCCAGTCCGGTTGTCATGGTGAGCTGGTGTCGGACCGTGATCAGATCCTCTTTGGCAGGAGTCAATGATGTCCAGCCCGTTCCGAGATAAACGGAAGTTTTATTATTGATATTCACGAGGCCCTCGTTTTGAGCGATTCCTACCAGCAGGGCCGTCATGGTTTTTCCCGCGGAAGCCCAGTACCAGAGACTGTCGGCCGTGAAGCTCCCGAAATATTTTTCGGTCACGATCCTGCCATTCTTCAGGATAATAAACGCTTTGGTATTTTTCTGTTCGAGGTAAGGATACAGGTTGTTCAGTTCCGTTTCATTCCAGCCCAGGGATACGGGACTGCTGGTTTGCCATTCCGTGCCCCCCACAGGCGGGAAGTACAGGGTGGCTGCCGGCGGGGGGTTATTCCCGTTACCGGTATCTTTTTGGCATGAAACAAAAGCGAGGGTGATTAATAATAGCGGGCAGAAGGCATTTCTCATGGCGGGCAATTTGACCGGAAAAAAGAAACCGGGTTTAATGCTTTATTTACTTTGAAGCGCAACAGAAAGATTATTTATCCGGTTCAGATATTACATGCTGCCCATCGGGTGGGAAGGTTAAAACAACCTCAACTGTCCCTCATTTCTCTTGCTGCTTTTATTGGAAACACGGGTTGCCATCCGCGCGGCTTTCTTTTCTCCCGTAACAACATATAACTCCGACGCTTCATACCGGGATGCCACCACCACGTTCACGTTGCCTGCATGCGGAGCGAACAGTTTCTCCACTTTCGAGGGTTTATTATTGTTTTTGGACAAGTGAGAGAGGATCAGCAATTGCAGTTCCGGGGAGCGGTAGTGGAGGAACAATTCCAGCGCCTGGTCATTGCTGAGATGTCCCTCATCCCCGCGAATGCGTTTTTTCAGATGGTACGGATAATTTCCTTTTTCAAGCATGTCTTCGCAATAATTCGATTCCAGGAATGCGGCATGGCACTGGCTGAAATACTTCATGACCCTTTTGCAGGCATAACCGATATCTGTGATAACACCGGTGTGAATGCCGTCGCAGCTGATCATGAAGCTGTGCGGGTCGGCCGCATCATGACTTTTCTTAAAAGGTGTGACGGATAATTCTCCGATGCGAACCGGTTTCCCGTGCTTAAACGGGCGAATGAGTGAGGTATCGATCGGCAGGTTACTGTTGCGCAGGGTGCCCGCTGTTATATAAACAGGCAACCGGTATTTTTTAGCGATCCCCGGTACACCACTGATATGATCGGCGTGTTCGTGTGAAACAAATAATGCCCGGATCGTCTGGAAGGAAAGTCCCAGCTGATCCATACGCCGCTCCGTTTCCCGGCAACTCAGGCCGGCATCCACCAGCACCGCATCGTTGGTGCTGCCGATGTAATAACAATTGGCATTACTGCCGGAATTGAGTGAAGCGAGCTGGACGGGCATGGGCAAATGTAAGGATTCAGTCTGCAGTCTACAGTATACAGTCTGCAGTCCACAGTATTCAGTCTTCAGTCGCGTGAACATACCGGCGTTACCTCAGCGGTTCGAGCTTACCGAAGAAATCCATGGGCGTGCGGTTGCGCAGCAATACATCGAGCGAGGCTTCCCCGTTATCGAAGAAGATAAAACTGCAGGAGATCACATCCGGTACATCCCGGGGTTCGATCACCACGCGCCATTTCCCCTGCGAAACCTGCGATTTGCTGATCTTGAAATCAGTGGTCGTGAAATCAAGCGGGCCCTTTTCCCCGGGGAAACGGGCCGGTCCCTGCATTTGCCCGGCATAAGGAAGATTCACCACAGCGGTATCCCCGCTGCAGCGGACCCCGTAACCCAGGCTCAGTTGGGTGCTGCGCCCGATAGGCGGATCCGAACGCTCCGCCATGAATTCCCACCGGTCCTCATTGATGGCCGTCCTGATCTCCTCCGGCGTGACAGTGATCACCGGCTGGGCTGTAGTACAGGAAGCCAGCAGGATACTATAGAGGGAAACTAGTATGGAGAAGAACAGGGGGGTAGTAAGAGAAGTCTGTTTCATGACTGAAAATTTACAGTATAAAGTTACGCTGTATCGCACCGAAAGGAGCCCCGCCCGGTGTTAAATCGGGGATAATACGGGTGTACAGGAAATGCTCCGGGATACCTGTGGAAAGAAAAAAATCCATTTTTCCATTGGGAAAATGAAAAAACCTATATTTGACAATGATAGGCAGGAGCCTGTCATTTAATTGGAAAAAACCCGTTAACATTCTAAACTAAAAACAACATGGCAACAAAAAAGAAAGCTGCTAAGAAAGCCGCCAAGAAACCAGCCGCTAAAAAAGCCGTAAAGAAAGCCGCAAAAAAACCTGCTAAGAAAAAATCAGCCCGTAAACCGAATGCCGCCTTTATGAAGGCTCTCACTCCGAGCGCCGCACTGGGAGCCGTTGTAGGAACCAAGGCCCTTCCCCGCACCGAGGCAGTAAAAAGGATCTGGGCTTACATCAAGAAGAACAAACTGCAGGACAACAAGAACAGGCGTATGATCAACACCGACGCGGCGCTGAAAGCCGTGTTTGGAAACAAAGGCCAGGTATCAATGTTCGATATCGCCAAATACCTGGGCAAGCACCTCAGCTGAACCAGCGGTTAAGCAAAGTATTAAAGGGCCTCAAGGGGGCCCTTTTTTATTGGCCCGGTAAAAAACGGGTTCATGTAAAGCAGGTGTGATGTATTGATTTTCGGGATACCCATGTCATTGTCTGAATTCATGCCCGGCTAACCTTATTGAATTTCAGCAGGAGGGACGAGAATATATCCATCCGGAAGGGATGTGTTCACCGGCCCCCGGGTTAAACTTTGCATTAGTCTTCATATCCCCCTTTTCAAATTGACAAACATCACCTTCCCCGATGAACATGCTCATAGGAAGCGCATTTTCCAAAAGTTACATTTGAACCGATCGAAACCAATCATTCATCCCTAAAATAAACACGATGAAAAACACATCAAAGATCCTGATCGCACTGGGCACCGGCCTGGCCATCGGGGGCGTACTGGGTGTGTTGTTCGCACCCGACAAAGGGGCTAACACCCGTCACAAAATTGCCGAGAAAGGCAAAAAGCTGACCGATAAATTCAACCGCAAGGTGAAACTCGGCAAAGAAAAGATGGAAGAGCAGCTGGCCAAAATAAACGGCGAACTGGAAGAACTGGTATGACCTAATTTTGTGTAAAACAAAGTTATGTCCGAAGAGTTCAAAAACGTTGAATCGCTGGTTGACCAGTTGAGGTCTTACGTGAACACCAGGGTAGCGCAAACAAAATTATCCGTGGCGGAAAAAGCTTCAAGATTGGCCGCCACGATGATTGCCTGGTTGCTGGCTGCTCTGGTGTTCTTTGTTTTCCTGGTGCTGGTGAGTATGGCCGCAGCCATCGCCATTGGACAATGGCTGGAAAATTTGTGGTTGGGGTACCTTATCGTGGCCGGGTTGGTGCTGATGCTGATGTTGGTGCTCTGGCTGTTAAAAGACAGGCTGCTTCGGATTCCGCTGATGAATGCCTTAATCGAATCATTATTTGAAAAGGAGGAGCTCGATGAAGAGGATTAAACATATTAAAGATATCGAACGGGAGAAACTCCGGCTGCGGGTTCAGCAGCTGGAACAGGAAAAGCAGTTGCACGAGAGCTGGAAAAGCCTGAAGTATAACCTCAGTCCCGGTAACCTGCTGCGCAACAAGCTGGCTGAAATCACTCACGGAAAACCCGGTGAAGGTCACTGGATCGACGGCCTGATCCACCTGGGGGCCGGGTACCTGGGGCGATATACCGGGACAAGAGTCGAGAACTCCCTGCTTAAAGGGGTGGATTTCCTGTCAAATAAATTGAAACGTAAATCAAGGAGGTAGATCAAAAATTGAAACATCCGTGTAACCACCCGGCGGTATCAAACTGCCGGGATTTTTATTTTACTCGTTATGGATGAAAAAACAAACCTTAATGATTGCCCGCCTCCCGCCTTCGCTCTCGCTTCGGCGGGCAAGCC
>CAYRHU010000020.1:10611-16912 GCA_964424155.1 uncultured Chitinophaga sp. | reverse complement strand
CAAACCTTAATGATTGCCCGCCTCCCGCCTTCGCTCTCGCTTCGGCGGGCAAGCCCGACTCATTTAAGTTTCCAAACCAATCCCGTACTCACCCTCCAGTTATGCTGTGTATTCTGGTAAAAGAAAGTCGGGGCATAATCCGCCTGAAGCAGCCGAAAGTAAAGCGGGCGGTCCTGGTTGAGGTCAAGAGAAACACCTGTATTGAGTTGGAAAGAACTGGCGTCATCTTTGAATGTTTCGTTGGCGACCACCGATTTCTGTGACCAGCGGGAGATTCCCAGCAGGGCATGTACGGAAACGCCAAGACCTGTTTTATTCTTTTCCGGGCTGATGATCCTGTAGCTTACTCCACCGGTTATATGCATCAGCCCGGCATTTCTTTTTGTTTCATTATCACTTTCCGAATGATGATAGTATCCCCCTTCGAGGGTAAGCCCGAGTTTCGAATCCAGTTGTTTGGTATAACCCAGGCTGCCGCCGAAACTGCCGAATTTATTGTTCTTGTCACCGAAATGATAATACCCCGGTATGATATAAATTTCATCGGGGGGTTTGGCGAATGTCTTGCCCGAACGGCAGCATTCCGGCGGACAGTTATCAAGATCTGCGCCTTTGAGTACTTCCATGATATTGTCGCAGGAAAGCGCGGCCCCTGAACTGCCCATAATATCATGTTCATGATCCGCACAGGGAGTGGAGCATCGCGTGAACCCGGCATTAGGAGAGCAGCAGTTGCCGCCGGGGTCGGGTGGGGGAACACAGTTACGTTCCACGATTACGGAATCCCGAACCGGATCATAAATGCGGGAGCAGTATTTATCATGTAATCCGCAGAAATGCAGCACTTCATGGCAATAGGTGCCCGGGGGTTCATTGCGTCGCCAGGTGCCGTGAGAAGCTCCGCTGTTTGGCGTACCGATATACGCATTCGAAGGAAGTCCATCATTGTCAACCATGTACACGTAATGATAACCGCCCACTTCATCCTGCGGGATGGTTCCGTATTTCTTTACCACGGTAGTCACCTGGGTCATGCAGCCCCTGCTGCTGTCGTTGGGGCAGGGGATAAAACAACCCTTGCCAAAACAGGCGTCCAGGTCATTTTTAATCGCGGCCACATCCGCATCGGTCCCCTCTACGGCAATCTGGATGATCATATTCACCTGGCAGGGATTGTTTTCATCTCTTTCAATAGTGGTGCCGAAACGGCGGGTGCCGGTACAACTGTAAAGGAAAATAGCTGCAACTGACAGCAGGATGATATGGATACGGCTTTTCATCGCTGGCGCGGGATTATGAATTGGCCGTAATTGATGCGGATATTCCGGGGAGTCAGCATTCTGTTAAGCAGGGTCACCAGCCGGTTAACAGGCGGCTGATCGGTGTTCAGCAGTTCCACCGCGTGCGAACGCCCCGATGCATTGAGCGAGATGTAAATCCCCGCCCCGTCGGCCGCCCCGCCATCGTATTTATTATTCAATGAAAAGAATCCGTTCTGTTCCGCTTCCCGGAACAACGAATCCATCTGGGACGGACCCAGGGTGAACAATGCGGAATCTTTCACACCGGCATTCTGTTCACGTAAACGGTAACTCCCGTTGCCACTCTTGTCAATAAGTATTTCCTGTACCTGGCCGTGCCCGGCCCTTGAACCCGCATTGATGAAAAATACCACCTGTGCGCTTCCCGACAGCGCCAGGAAAGAGGCCAGTAATAACGTGAATAGCTTTTTTGTCATCACCGATTATTCAAGATCAACAAAAAAGGGCAGGAGGATTTATTTGAAAGGGACAGGAGTTTAACAGTAAAGATCCGGTTTACGGAAGATACGTATTTTTTGGAATGCAGATCGTTTTGAGGGATCGCTGTTAATTAGGGGGAGCCGGGTGAATGTAATATCTGCAATCACCTATTTCCGGTTATTATTTGCAGCGGATTTTCATTTTTAAACAAAGCCCGGTAACCCGCCAATAATTAAAATCTTTTTTTAATTAACGGGATTATCCACAGACATTCTTTCAGCCCCTTTCCCGTGCCAATCCCGCTTTGTTAAAAACCGGGATTTTTATCTCGTTTGTTTTCAGTTATGTGAGAAGAACTTTTATCCCTTTTTAACAAGTGACAGGTTGCCGGCATTATTTATGGAAAATACAGGGTGTATTATTCATCTTAAAACCACAGTTATGAAAAAAACATTATTCTTAGCAGCAATCGCAGCAACCGCAGGGTTCATCATGATATCCTGCAATCGTCAACCCGGATCCGTTCAGAACTTGAATGGCGCCGATACCGTTGGTCTCGCCCGGTTTATGGAATGGAAAGCCCAGCAGGAACAGAAAATGGCGGCGGTTTCCGGTAATAATGCCAAATCCGGCGGCAGTTATACCATGAGTTCATCCTCCACGCATGAAGCCAAAGTGGCTAAGAAAAAGGGATGGAGCAAATCCGCCAAGTATGCCGTGATCGGCGGTACCGGCGGGGCCGTACTGGGCGCGGTCATCAATAAAAAAGATCCGGTAAGAGGAGCAGTGGTAGGTGCAGTTATCCTGGGCGGTGGTGGTTATATTTATGGCAGATCACAGGATAAAAAAGACGGGCGTTACTAAGCAAAGAGAGTAAAAGAGTGAAAGAGAAAAAGAGGGGGTTCCCACCGGGGTCCCCCTTTTTTATTTTAATTGATTGATTGGAATGAAAGCTGATACAACCTGCTTTTACCGGAAAGCATTTTACCGGAAATGCGAATGATGCGGGCCGGTTTCCGGTTCCCGTTATTTTTTTTTAATTTTAGTCTTTCCCCGCAAAGGGTTGAACATTGAATGCGTACCTTTCTATTCATATTGATCTTTTGTTCTGGTCCACTTGTTATAATGGGCCAGGTCGCTCCTCCCAAACCTAAAACCACGAGTAATCCGCCACCTCCCCCTTCGCCCACCGTTGGCGCTGGTAACACCGGGAGTGCCGGGTTTGGGTTATTGAAAATTCCCGTCTCGGATGATTATTACCTGGGGATGAAACTTACGGAGTATGACAGCACCCGGAAGCTGCACTCTTTATCCATAAAAACAGCAAAAACGAATTATCCGGTCACCACCCAATCACCAGCTTTTTCCGGCAGTCGCCTGCTGACTCTTTCCCTTTCACTTGACAGCAGCTTCAGCGCATTACCAACGGATATTACGGAGTCTTTTGAAAGCAAACTTGGCGAACCGGATAAAAAGGAAGCGTTGGATACCACCTGGCAATTGCCGGACGCAAAGGATCCCTCCGTAAGGGTCGGTTACCCGGTACGAAAACTCAATCTCACATGGAACTACCAGTACCACGACATTTTCCTGAACGCCGTACTGGTTGATCTGCGCAACGGGTTTTTCAGGACGGCGTACACCATCCGCTATTCAGGCAACGAGATATTTCGCACGTTGCTGAAGAACCTGGAAGACCGGGAGGGATACTGATATACCCATTTGAACGGGTAAGCATCCAGGGGGTTTATGCTATCTTCATCCCCAATTATTATAACTGAACGAAACAAAATCATGCGGCGATCACTGATCCTGTTCATACTGGCAGCATTTTTACTTCCTTCTGTCTGCGCGGCGCAGAAAACGGATCCGGCTCCCACGGATGTCAAAAATGAAGAAAAGCGGAAAAAGGAAGAGGAGGAGATGCGAAAGGCTTTAGCCGAAGCCGAAGCCATGCGCAAAAAAGCGGAAGCAGAAGAGGCTGCACGGAAAAAGGCATTTGATGAAAGGAAAAAGAAAATGGCGGAACTCAAGGCAGAAAGCAGCGGGGCCGGATTTAAGCTGCTCAAGATCCCGGTAGCCGGAGGATATTACCTGGGTATGCTGCAAAGCGAGTTCGACAGTCTGCTGAAAATTGAACCGCTGACACTGACTACGGATCTCGGGAACTATGTTTTTACCCTGGAACCGCATTATTATAAAGATCGATTGTACATGCTTAATCTTGCCCTGCCGGACAGCCTGTTCGCTTCAAATATGCCCGATATCACAGCGTATTACATGAACAAGCTGGGCATGCCCGATGAGGAAATGAACAGGGATTCGGTGATGGTCTTTCCCTCCGATGCCGATGTTTCGCTGACCGGTGAATACCGGGTAAAAGAAACCAGGATGAAATGGCATTTCAACTACCATGATATTATCATCGGGTGCCGGTTCATTGATATGAAGAACGGAATATGGAAGGGGTATTACCATTTCCAGTACAGCGGCACGGTGGAGTTTGTAAAAAACCTTGTAAAACTGCCGGGAAAGGAATAGAAAAGATCAGGTTGTTTTGATTAAACGCGCCTGTCAGTTTTTTCCCCTGCGGAAAATAAAATCACCGTTCTCGTCGCCCACCTCATCGATGGCGCCCCCGACAGGTTTTTGATTCTCATTTCCCGCAAAGGATTTTTTCACCTGCTGGATCAGGTCGCTGGCAAGGATCGTCGCTGCCGGGGGCTGGCGCAGGAAAGCAAGCACCTGCATGGCAAAAGGGCTGTTGCCGCCGGGCGCGCCATCGGGAACAGGTTTTAGTTTACCCGAACAAAGCACCATCCGGGATTTATACTGCCCGTTGTTCTCTTTTTGCATATCGCGGAGCAGCTGTCCGGAATAGCAGGCATCGGCGATCACAAAAATGTTTTTGGCTTTCATCTTTTGCAGCATGCGGGTGATCTCCAGGTTGTTCAGGTATTCATCATCGGCGCCGGTATGGGCATCGGCCGGGATCCAGTAACCGGTTTCCAGCACGGAATCATAAAAACCGTGACCGGAAAAATAAACCAGTAACCGGTCGTTTTCGTCCAGCTTTTCCACGTACTGACGCAAGCGCGCATAAATCTCTTTGCGGGTGGCCTGTTCGTCAAAGAGATCATGCACATTGTCTTTTTTGAATCCGTACTCATCCATCATCAGCTTTTTGAAATCCTTCGCATCGCGCGAGGCGTTGTTGAGCCGGGGCCAGTCGGCATACCGGTCAATACCGATCACCAGGAGGTGGTCCTGCCCTTCTTTTTTGATTGCTTTTACTGCAGACTGGTAAATAAATTTCAGCCGGATCGTCCGGGCATAACCCTGGTTATTTTCCACCCGCACGTCGGTGATATTCAATCCTTCCTTTGGTTCATACAGGTAATCAAAGTATCCGGATGCCGCACGAAAAGTATGGGCGGGTTTTCCGTTGATGGTAATGCTTCGGATCGCGTTGCTCCCCTGCTTCCAGTTGGCAGCGATGCCCCGCACCATAATTTTCTGCGCACTGCCGGCCGACAGCACCCGGGCGCCCTTCATCGTTACACTGTCGGGTGCGGGGTCGATAATTTCCACAGTGGGAAAACTGTCGCGCACGATATCGGTTTGCGGAAACGGGGTATAAAAAATTTCAGCGGAATCTTCCAGCGCGAATACCTGCTTTGGCGCGGCCACTCCTTTGGTCAGCCCGGTTCTTTCTGCAGCGGGTCGGCTTTCAAACTGCAGGGTACTGATCGAAACGGCCCCATAGGAGGGATCAGAGAACAGGGAAAGCTTGCTCCCCTTGACCAGTTTCATTAATTCCTGTTTTGCGGATGCATCATCTTGTTTAGCTTTTTGTCGTAACAGCGATTGGATATTATTGAAATTGATCGGGTGTTCCGTCATCAGCAGGACAAAATTATCCTTTCCAAAAGGAGGAGTGATCAGGCCTTCAAAGAGCGTGATATTTTGCAGGTAAGACCCATCCGCTTTTTTTTTGGGGAAAAGAATCTCGGTTGAATCCACCGTTACGGATGGATAAGCCAGGGTGATGTTCGGCCCTTCGGTGTAGTGAAACACATAAGTGTAAAACTGACTTTTCCCGTCCCAGTTTTCCCGGTCAAATCTGATAATGCCTTTCACAATATCCCCTTCATAAAGGACACCGCCCGGCGCCTGTTGTCCATTGTTCAGTTCCAGGCTCAGCGAGGCCCCGTATTTTTTGGCCTGGGTTTGAGCCCCCGAAGCAGCGGGTAACAGGACCAGGGGGATGGCCAGGAGAGGGAACAGAGATTTAAAAAAGGATAAAAACATCAGGGAAACGGCCTTTAGTAAATGTAAATATACTCAGAGCGGAAGAAATGAGCTAAGAGAATAAAAGAGAGGGAAAAGAGAAAAAGAGGAGTTCCCGTATCATCAGAGATTCCTGCTTGATGCGAAGCCATGAATTTTTCAGAGCCTCTCTTTTTCTCTTTCACTCTTTTAAACTCTTAGTCTGTCACAATAATTTCCGCACTTCCTCCTTTATATACCCGTTTTGAAAGTACTGGTATAAATTCTTC
>CAYRHU010000020.1:0-10511 GCA_964424155.1 uncultured Chitinophaga sp. | reverse complement strand
TTTCCGCACTTCCTCCTTTATATACCCGTTTTGAAAGTACTGGTATAAATTCTTCCCCGGGCAGGTGGTTTGTTTGGAGTGATCGCGGTGGGTGGCCAGGGTCTCTACCGGGATCTTATAGGTTAGGCTGCTCCAGGCGATCATTTTGATGAGTGAATTTAATTGTTCAGCCGGTACTTCCTGTTGTTCGTAATTACCCAGACAACAGATCAGCAGGTGACCGGAGGGGTTGTATTCGGTGTTTGTTTCACCGACGGTATACACGTCTCTTCCCTGATAGATCTTTCCGTCCGGTGCGATGAAATAATGATAGGGCACATCGGCCCAGTTGCGGTCGGGGCCCATTCCCCAGGTCTGGATGCCCTTTATCTTTCGTATGGCATCATCGGTGGGGAGGAGTTTGGTGCCTTCATGATGCACCGTGATGCGAACGGGCACATGTCTGGCAAATGGCCTTGGTTCCACCGCTTTCCATTCCGAACGGGGGATGATGCTGACCAGGTTATTGATGGCCGTTGTTTTTTTGCCGGGGGTACAGGCGGAAACCGCGGAAATGAACAGGAAGAAAAAAACTTTTTGAATCAACCGGTTGTTAAGCATGTTTGTTATTGTATGGGAGAAGTTAGTTTAAATTCCGATATAGTTCCGGCTGAAGGATAAAATTTTTACCACATAGGCACATAGACACATAGAAAATCACATAGTAGAATTACATTTTGAAACCTATGTGTCAGCCTATGTGTCTATGTGCCTATGTGGTTTAAAGCGCACTCAAAGCAATCACCCAACCGGTTAAAAAAATAGTATATTTAATAATAAAGTAACGATTCAAGAACCAAACCATGCCCGCCTACCCGATAGAGATCATACTCAATCGCCAGCTGGCCGACTGTCTGTCGATCCCCGTGTTCATCACCAACACGGCCGGTACGCTTATATTTTACAATGAACCGGCCGAAGAGATCCTGGGACAGCGTTACGAGGAGACCGGGGAAATGCCGGTGGAGGTCTGGGGCACCATATTCAAACCGGTGGATGAGGCCGGTAATCCGCTTTCGCCGGACGATCTTCCATTGGTAAAAACACTGAAGAACTGCCGCCCCTATCACAAGGTGTTCCTGATCGAAAGCCTCAAAGGGGTAATTGAAAAAATCTCGGTCACTTCCTACCCGATCATGGGACGGGCAGGTGACTTTCTCGGGGCCGTCGCCATTTTCTGGGAACTGAAAGACGAATGAAGATCCACTTGCGGGGCGTCCGTGGTTCCATACCCACGGCCGATCCTTATACGGTACGGTATGGAGGTAATACGTCCTGCGCCGAAATAACGGAAGACGGGTGGCGGCTGGTGCTGGACGCGGGCTCCGGTATGCGCTACTGTGACACAAAGGAAAAGCCGGAGAACAGGAGGATCGATATATTTCTGACCCACCTTCACCTGGATCATATTATTGGCCTTGGATTTTTTGACCCGCTTTTCGATCCCGAAATGGAAGTTCATATCTGGGGACCGGCCAGCAGCAGGCATCCGCTTCGCGCCAGGCTTACCCGCTATCTTTCCCCGCCGTTGTTTCCCGTACTGATCCGCAACCTGCCCTGCCGGCTCAGTTTGCACGAGATCGGCGACAGTGAATTCGATATCGGTCCGTTCAGGATCCGGTCTTCCTATGTGATCCACCCGGGACCCACGGTGGGATTCCGTATCCAGGGACGGAATTCCACATTTACGTATATCCCCGATCATGAACCCGCGCTGGGACGAAAAGGACTGTCTTCCGATCATCGCTGGATCTCCGGGTTCGATCTTGCCAAGGGCGCCGACTTGCTGCTTCACGATGCGCAGTATACCGCGGAGGAATACAGATCCAAAACAGGCTGGGGTCATTCGGCTATGGAAGATGCCATGCGGTTCGCTTCACTTGCCGGGGTGAAGCACCTGCTCCTGGCGCATCATGATCCCGATCACAGCGATAATCAACTGGATGCAATTTTTTCGGAACTGCAAAAAGCGAATAATTCACCTTTCCTCTTTGAGATGGCTGTGGAAGGGTCGGAATTTAAACTTGACTGAATCGGAAGGGGGCCTGGTTACACAGACCCCCTTCTGCCCAATAGCTGCGAAACACTCCCTTGAACTGAATCAACATTCATTACGTTATACTCCTGTTCGGAAATCACAATTCATCCTCGGGGAATGAATTATTTTTTCCTGTCGGACTTGCTGTGTTTCTTCTTCAGATCGGCTTTGTGTGCCCTTTCAAATGTCTGGATATCCACAAAACGCCCCTGTTCATCACGAACGGCGTACAATTTTTTACCACCGGTACTGCGGTGAGTTGTCCTTTTAAGCATGGTAATCGTATTAGTTTAAAATTCCTCTTAACACGCATACACAAGTTAAACCCACTCTCCATATGAAGGAATGACCGCATATCGTACCCGGCATGATATTGATCATGCTTCTTTTTTTAATGGCTCGGCCCACCCCCCGGTTATGATAATCATATAACAACCTGCCGACGATCATTGTCGTTACCGTTTACCGAATATTAACTTTCATCCATTATTAACCTGGTAAACGATTCGTCATGAAAGAAAAGATCATCAGCCCAACGGAAAAGGCCCGTGTGCAACCCGGGCTTACACCTGTTACCAAAGAGCTGGTAACGGAAAGCGCGGCAACCGGGTCGGAAGCACTGCAAAAGAAAGCCAGGAGAGCCGAGATACTGGAAGAATTAAGGGAGAAACTGGGCATAGCGGATAAGAAGAAAGAAGACCTGTTGCAAAAGGAGCAGACCGTATATACACCTGCCATAGACCATGTGGAGGTACGAACAGAACAATGGGTGAAGGATATCGGGTTGCATAAACAGGAATTAAAGGAAGATATGGCAGGGAGGACCAACCATACATCCGGAAAAGAAAAGAAAAAATCCCGGACTGCGGTAAAGAGAACGGTGCACAAGATGTCGGCCAGGAACAACCGGGCCGGAAAATAATATTGGGTTAAGGTGTTAACATAGGTTAAGGTAAAATCAGCCTGCCGGTCCCAGGGCTGCAGAGAGAATGACCTGGCCGGATGCAGGATCCGGCGGGGAAAGCCGGATTGCAGGTTAAAAAAATCCCCCGCTGATTTTTCGGCGGGGGATGATTTTGTAAGTCAGGGATAGATAGGGTGTATTATTCTTTCGGGTGAGCCGCTTCAAAGAAAAGATAAGTGGCCGTATAGGGCACTTCCTCCACCTGGCCCAGGTTGGATTCGTTGGGAATAACAGAAGGCGCCAGTCCGCCGGTTGTGCATACCCGCTGAATATAGCTGATTTGGTTTCCCGGGGAACTTTGCGCGTCGAGTGCCTTTAACAGCAGCCAGGGTACGGCGGTAGGATCCACCGTCACCCCCTGTAATTTGGATGCCACCACTTTTTCTCCTTTATACGGCCCCTGCATGAATTCCCAGCTGGGTCCGGCATAATGGGTTCCCACCTGGTTTTTTAATTGTTGCTGTATAAACAAATCTGCTCTTGGGGCTGTATTCACCCAAAGGAATTGATTCGGGTTGGTGGTGCTCCGCCGTACCTGGTATATCTGAACACCGGTGGCATATACCCGGTAAGACAATCGGTTACCGGCCGGTACATCCAGTAAGGAAGGGATGGCTTCCTCACAACCGGTGGTGGCGGTTTGCGCATTTTCGGCTGTAAACTGCAGCTCCTGCGCGAGGGGATTAGTTTTTTCGGAAGACAGGTTTTGTTCTTTCTGGCAACTTACAAGTCCAAAAACCAGGACAACTGTCATGGCCAGACCGTTAAAAATGTTTGTAATGGAATTTTTCATGTTAAGGTTTAATTGATGCCTACTCTGAAAAGGATTTTCGGCGTACTCCTGTTATAGCGGGAGCAAATCTGGAAGTTTACCACTTGCCGGCACCGGGCATTTGATTGCGGGGGGTCATTTCCTGATTGAAACCGGGAGTTCATTGAGCCAGCCCTGGCAGCAGCCACAGCCGGCACTAAAGATTGATATATTTATAAATCAGGTAGCAAAGCACCAATAGCCCGATGGCGAAAATGGCGGTTAGGTAAAGCGGGACCAAACTGAGCGGTTGGTCAACCGGTATGAATTTTTCCGGTTTCGAGGGGTGAAACACCAGTTCCACCGGTTGCCCGGGCTGCAATGTTCGTTGTTCCCGGGAAGAGCTGAAGATATAAATGCCCCGCCGGACGTTTCCGGAATTAACCGGGTACCGGATGACCGCGCGGTAATAAACAACACCTTTAAAACCACGCCTGAGTTCAAGCTGCTCCACCTGGCCGGTTACCTGTTTACCGGTTTGGAGCAATTGTGTTACACGACGCCTTTTCCAAAGAAGCAGTAACATCGGAACAAAACCAAGGAGTGCAATTGAAATGATCAGCCAATTCATAAAACGGAATGATCATGTAAATTAGGAAAGTATGGGTTTCTTTCTGGCGGGGGAATAAAATGAACTTTATGTTTCGCAAAAGTATTTTTTAAACCCGGTAAAAAATAATTTGTCCCGGGGCACATCTCCCCTCTCCACTATGTAGAGAGGGGTAGGGGGTGAGACTGGGGGTGAGGGAATCTCTTATCTTTATAGCCATGCCTCTTTCCTTCTTAAATATCTTCTTCTTTGTCTTTCATACGGCCCTTACTTTATTCAACATGACCGGCTGGATCTTTCCCCGCACCCGGAAATGGCACCGCATTACCCTGCTGGCAACCGCTTTTTCCTGGTTTGTACTTGGGATATGGTTTGGCTGGGGTTATTGCGCCTGCACCGACTGGCACTGGCAGGTGAGGGAGGCGATGGGGTTTAATGACCGGTCAAACTCGTATATCCATTTTCTGATTCTGAAACTTACCGGTGCCGATTTGGATCCGGATCTCGTGGAAAAAGCCACCCTGGCGATTTTTATTGGCTGCGTGGTGGCAGCGGCAGTGGTTTATATCCGGGACAGGAGAAAAAAGAAAAGGGACTAGTGCGTCGGTTTCCTGTGAGTCGACGGCAATTTATCAGCCGGTGCAAATTCCTGGGTATAGATCCTGAAGAGCAGGATGATATAAGTCACCAGCAACGGGCCGAAGATAAACCCGATAAACCCGAACAGCCCCAACCCGATGATCACACCCAGTACGGTAACCACCGGGTGCATGTTGCCCAGTCTTTTTAAAATGGTGATCCGGGACAGATAATCCACGTTGCCCGTAACCACGAGACTGTAAATCGCCAACCCAGTAGCATTCAGGGTATCTCCTGACGCGTAGGTAAAGATCACCAGCGGTATCCAGATCAGCATGGTACCCACCACGGGGAAAAAGGCGAAAACTCCGGTAAGGAAACCCCAGATCACGTATTCGTGTATCCCGAAGATCAGGTAGCCGATCGTGGCCGTTACTCCCTGAATCATGGAGATCAGCGGAATACCCAGGGCGCTGGCTTTAACCAGTCGCTTGGTTTCGGCGGCCAGTTCATTGATATTGCTTTGCTTCAGGGGGAGTATGCGGTCGAGGAACCGTTCCATTTCCTTTCCGTGAACCAGCATGTAATAGAGCATGAACAACATAATGCCCAGGTTGGCCAGCAGGTTACCGGTATCATTGATCAGGGAAGGGATCAGATCGGTTAGTTTTTTCTGGAGATTGGCCAGCGTGTCTTCCTCAACCAGGATCACTCCCGTTTTTTGCTGCAGATCATTGATAGCCGTCTGTGCCCGGTTCAGGAAGGCGGCCGGGTCTTCCAGGAAGGGCTGGATCTTTTTTTCGATGATGGCAAATACGAGATACACCAGCACGGCCAGCAGGAGGAAGAACCCGCCCAGGTACATACCCGCCGTCCACCCGGGTCGCCATTTTTTCTGGTACACCAGCCGGAAATAACTGCCCCGGCTCAGGATATAAAGGGTGATGGCGCCCAGCAGACCGGGAAAAAACACATAAAGTTCCCGGAGCGACAGGTAGACCATCACCACCAGCAATAAGAGCATGATGATCTGCCTGATGCGGTTATTGAAGCTGTTTGGCTCCTGCATGTACTGAGCGTATTGAATATTGAAGTTTGGTGATCATTATCACATTTATGGGTGTTTTACCACAGGACTTATTTCCCGGGGCTGCCGGGCGTTATTTCTTCACTTCGTCAATTTCGGCATCGCCCTCTTCATCCTTGCTTTTCCGGTAATCTTTATTCAACTGATCCACAAAGCTCTTCTCGTCCTTTCGGTTCTGCCTGACCAGGAAATAGATCAGCGCCAGTGAAACGCCCCCGATCAGCAGGATCCAGCCTGTATCCATAAATTGTTGTTTACTGTAAATATACCTCCAAAAAAACATTGACGGACAGGTAAGGGAAAAACCTGACAAGTATCAGGATTACAGGTCATTTTAGTCATTTTACGGGAATGATGTCATGAGTACTTTAGCACCAGGTTCATTCTAAAGAACGAAGGCGATGATCATCCCGACTAATTCCCTGCCGGAACCTGTTAAATTCTCTCCCTCATTCAGACAACTTATTGAATCACGGCGATTCGTCACCCTTAAAATAAAGGTTATGAAAAAGATATTACTCATATTGAGTTTTTTGGCAGCATCGGCTTTCCTGCAGAAGGGTAACACGCAATGTACGCTTGCCAACCCGGGCATAAAGTGGAATTATTCCCAGGTGGATGGGGCCAATTGCAAGATCGGAATTGATTTATACTTTGATATTATCCATAACTCCGGGGGCAAATGGGTTTGGGTGCATATATTCCCGGCAGGCGATTATTCAAATTTTGATTATTCCGAGGGTAAACCCCCGACCCTTGCCAATGGCGGCCTGGTGGGTTCCATTGCAACCTTTGGTTTTTTCCATCATGGTACAGATCTGTATGTAGCCACCAGTTATAGTCCGGATGGGGGTGCCCCGGGTTTTCAATATCAATACCTCACTCTTGCGGAAGGCACTGGCCAGTTAGCCGGATCTACCCGTTATACCATTCAAAATATTGTGCTGACCATACCCGGAGGCTGTAATACAGCTCAATCCTTTAAAGCGGATGTATGGGAAAGCCAGGCTGCAGATGCCCAAAAAGTACACTGTTATATCACCGAAATGGATTTTGTGGCCAATGACCCTACAATTACGGGATTGTTACTTTGCCAGAATCCACGTCGCTATACCTTCACTGTTTCAAGTCTCATGACCACCGGGAGTATGGATATTAGTTATAAAGTTTACATTGATGACGGCGATGGGATATTTAATTTAGCAACAGATAATATTATGGTATTCAGCGGCACTACTACTCTCAATGCTGCCAACCAGTTTAAATACAATTCCGGGATACAGGATTACCTGCCGTATTCGAACACCAAACCTTATTCGGACAGGGATCTATGGGTTGAAGTTACAAGTCCTGCAGTACCGAATGCCGTATATGGTCATATCATCAACACCTGTATCCCTCTGCCGGTCAAGCTCAGCAGTTTCACCGCGCTGCGCACCAGCGACCGGGTTAAACTGAACTGGACCACCGCTTCCGAGATCAATAACCGGGGCTTCTATATCCTGCGCCAGAACGGGAACAACGGGTGGCAGGTGATGGGTTATGTGCCTTCCGCCGCACTTAACGGCAATAGTGATGCTCCTATCCAGTACAGTTTCACTGATATGAACAACCTGGGCGGCGTTACCCAATACCGGCTGCAGCAGGTGGATATGGACAACAGCATCACCTACAGTGATATCCGGATGGTGAAAGGGATGGACCAGACCGGCCGGCTGCTGGTATTCCCCAATCCTTCACCCGACGGCAACCTGAACATCGTGCTCGACAATATGGGTACCGATCTCAATGTACGCCTGATCGACATGAACGGACGGCTGGTGAAAGAATGGGACCGTGTTACCAATGGTAAGATCTTCGTCAGCCAGGTGGCATCCGGCATGTATACGCTTCGGGTATACGAAAAAAATACCGGCCAGGTACATCAAATGAAAGTGATCGTTAGTAAGTAAACATTGGATGACAAAGGGGTTAAAAGGCTGCCTTTCGGGGCAGCTTTTTTATTTGCCAGGCTTTTTTAAAAAAGAACCAAGAACCGAAGAAACAAGATCCAAAAAAATAAAAAATCACAAATGCGGAGACGCATGTTACATTTTAATCCCAGCTACGGAGTCGTTTATTTGGATTTTAATTTGGGATTTTTTTGGAGCTTGTTTTTTGGAGTTTTTTTGGATCTTGTTTCTTCGGCTCTTGGAGCTTTTATCCCCAACCCCTAATTTGTGGTTCCTAAACCTTCATCTTATGTCAGCGACGCAAAAGGATGACAGCCACCAGTCCCTCGTGATCTCCTACCTCACGCTGCGAAAGGCGGTGGGCATTCTCGGGATGGCGCTTCCCTTCCTGCTCACGTTCGGGTATTTCTTTTTTGAGAGGGAATGTACTTTTCCGCCTTCCATCAGTCATTTTTATTATACCGACCTCGGGAACCTGTTTGTGGGCACCTTGTGCGCCGTTTCCCTTTTTCTTTTTTCCTATAACGGTCACGACCGGGGGGATATGATCGCGGCCAAGATCGCCGGTTTGTTCGCCCTGCTGGTGGCGCTGTTTCCCACCGACTTCGGAGGGTATGCGGAAATGTTCTGCTCCCGGATGACCGACGGGGAAAATAAGGTGGCCAATTTCCTGCACTATATTTCCGCCACCATCCTGTTCTCCACCTTCGCGTTCTTTTCACTGGTACAATTCACCAAGACCGATAAACGGGGACCCATGGCGGCACCGAAGCGAACCCGGAATTTTATCTATAAGATCTGCGGGTGGGTGATCGTTGCCTGTATTGCGGGCATCGCGGTTGTAAGCCTGGTTCTACCGCCGGAGGCTTATCTGAAATTGAAACCCTATAAACCCACCTTCGTGCTGGAAACGATCGCCCTCTGGGCCTTTGGATTTTCCTGGCTCATTAAAGGAGAAACATTCTTCCGGGATAAAGAGTAAGGGGTTGGGTTAATTGGTTGAATAGTTAATTAGTTAATTGGGCCTTAAAGCACGGAGTTTTCCTATACGATCTGAGAATTGACTTTAACTTGAATCTAATCGCAAAGACTTAGCATTTCACTGCTAAGGGTGCTGAACTGGATCTTATTGACCTTATTTGCCTTGTTATAATAGAGGACCAGTGTACCGTAAGCGGTCTGGAAAGCATCCCAGCCCAGGTCTTTAATTTTTGGATGCCCCAGCCATTTGAATAAACCGTTCCGTGGAGCGCCCATCAGCGGAATGCTGAGTTTCCCTTTGAATTTTTCCCCGATCTCCACATAATCGCGGCCGGTGTAAAAAAAGATATCCTTGTCTTTATAGGACACAATTCCTCCGCACCGGGCTGACGGGTCTTCGGCTTCAGCCAAAGTGAAGCAGGGGAATAATTTTTTTACCTGGCCCTGCGTGGAGTTGGCCCTGAGACCGTTGACCCTGCCGCCCAGTATATCAACTGAAAATTCGGGGCATAAGGCCGTTGTTTTCAACTGGGCTTCAGCCAGCTTAAACAGGCTGGAAAAAAACAGGAGAAGGAACGCCTTTTTCATACCGCGGGTTTTAGTGATGCGGTGACGGCTTGTGGTTTATTAAAGCAAAATTCCTGCCGGAATGGTTGCAGCCTTGCAGTCTTGCAGCCAGGCACTGAGGCAGCCTGGCCGATGTAATCATGGATAAAATCCAGGCTTATGCGGCATGTCATTAAAACGGCTTCCAGAGTACGGTCATCCGGTTTTCCAACGCGGGAATTTATTAACCCCGAAGGGGTTTAGCTTGAATAGCACCGGGTGAAACCCGGTGTTTCAGCCTGAGGTTAAAAAGAACCCTGAAGGGGTTCAATTTGAGAAAGCAGATGGCCCTGGCGTCTCTGGTGAAGTTCCGGATGAATGCAACCTGTTTTGAATTGGATCCATATGGTTTTACTAAAACAGTTTATAATTTTTCCAGCCGGAACAGGTTGGGTAGCTAACACTTTGTGCGGACCTTTACGTATTTCTGTGAATAATTTAATGACGCATGATCAATCCTCAGACTCTTATCCATCAGTTTAACCTGAAACCTCATCCCGAAGGGGGCTGGTATGCCCAAACGTATAAAAGCAGTGAATGGATACCGGCCCATGCGCTTCCTGCCCGGTTTGGCGGCGACCGGTTTTTTTCGACCGCCATTTATTTTTTACTGGAGCAGGGTAATTTCTCCGCTTTCCACCGCATCAAAAGCGATGAGTGCTGGCATTTCTACGCGGGCGATCCGCTGGAGATTTATATTCTTGCTGAAAACGGCACACTCGAAACCATCACAATGGGGAACGACCCCCTGCGCAATCAGTTGTTTCAATTTGTCGTTCCCGCCGGGTGCTGGTTTGCCAGCCGGCCTGCTGCAGGCAGCCGGTTTAGTTTTACAGGCTGCACCGTAGCGCCCGGTTTTGATTTTGAAGATTTTGAACTGGCTGTGGCGGAAAAGCTGGCCGCG
>CAYRHU010000019.1:44138-46262 GCA_964424155.1 uncultured Chitinophaga sp. | reverse complement strand
CCGACTGGTTCAATGATTACAGCTACCAGGGACTGGATCCGCGTCATGGCGACGGGTACAGTTCAAACGGTGTTGCATTCAACGCTAACCAGAACTGGCTACGCTGGGTATGGCAGAATTACTTTAACTATAATTTCGCCATCAAAAAGCATAGTGTTTACTTAACCGCTGGTCATGAGGTGCAGAATCAAACCAACAAATTCCTTTCTGCCACCGGTTCCAGCCTGTCGGATTTCTTCTTCCTGAAAGAAAACCTGATATCCGGCTCCGCTTCCACACAAACTGTGGGTGGTAACTATACCGAGTCCGGATTTGAGTCTTATTTCGCCAGGCTTAACTATGATTTTAAAAACAAGTATTTCTTCCAGGCCTCCATCCGCCGCGACGGACAGTCTTCACTGGCCCTGGGAAAGAAATATGGTAATTTCCCCGGTTTCTCTGTCGGATGGAGACCTTCCGAAGAAACCGGCTGGAGGAACAACTCCTTCCTCCGTAAATGGTTCCCTGAATTCAAGATCAAGTATTCGTATGCCAAAGTGGGTAATACGCTTGGCGGATTCCCTTACCTCTCTGCCACTTACGGACCTGTACTTTATGGCGGCTTAAACGCTATTGGCCTGAATTCCATTGGTAACCCGGATATCAGGTGGGAAACAAGTACCAAGCATGATGTGGGTGTGGAATTCAGTATGTTCAACGGAAGGATCAATGTTACAGCCGACTGGTTTAAGAACGATGTAGACAATCTCGTATTAGCCGTGCCCACGCCTCCCAGCGCCGGCATCCCGGGTAATACCATCCGTCAGAACATCGGGAAACTGGTTAACAAAGGTTATGAGTTTGCCATTGACATCTCTGTCTTCAGGAATAAAGACTTCGGATGGGATGTCAATTTCAACTATTCTAATATTAAAAACAAGATTACAAAACTGTATGAAATCAACGGAGAACCGGTTGATTATATACAGAACGGAAACTATAACCTGATCCGCGTCGGCGACCCGATCAATATCATTCATGGCTACCGTTACGCAGGCGTGAACACCCAGAACGGTTTCCCGATGTATTATAAGGCGGACGGCCGGCTGGTGGTTCACAGTAGCACCAATGGTCAATACTATTTCATCAGCAGTCCCGATGACGGAACCATCTCTTCCGCCAATGTGACCACGCTGACCTTCGCTGACAGGGCGAACCTGGGTCAGGGCATCCCGGTTTATTTCGGCGCCTTTACCAATAATTTCCGTTACAAGCAGTTCGACCTGGAAGTGATGGTGCGTTATTCCGGTGGCAACCAGATCATGAACACTACCCGCCAGGAAGCACTAATGAGCAACAGCTTCCACAACAACAGCGTGGAAATACTGGAACGCTGGACCAAACCCGGGCAGGTGACCAATGTGCCGAAAGTTTACTGGGGGCAAAGCAACCGGATCAACCAGAACGCACTGGCCATTTCCCGTTTCGTGGAAAGCGGTAATTATCTCCGGCTGCAAAATGTGGTATTCAGTTATACTCTTGACAGGGATCTCGTGAGCCGCGTATTCAAAAGTTATGTGGATAATATGAGGTTCTTTATCCAGGGTCAGAACCTGCATGTATGGAGCAAGTATAAGGGTGCCGATCCTGACAATATCACTGCCGGTGGTATCGACCAGAGCGTATCACCCCAGATCAGGACCATTTCCTTTGGACTTAATGTAGGATTTTAATTAAAAGCCATTCAAAAGTCATTATATGAAAAAAATAAATAAATATCTTGTTCTCCTGCCGCTGCTGGCCCTGGGTTTTGGCAGTTGCAAAAAGGCGGTTGACCTCGCCCCCTTCAATTCGGTTGCAGCCGAGGAAGCTTTCAGTACCGCCGCAAAATGCCTGTCCTCTCTTTATGGAGTTTATGATGCCGCCCAGAGCGGGGATTATTTCGGCGCGCTCAGGGGTTACCCATTCGGTGCCGCTCATATCGAGCAGGGTGATTGCCGTGGAGAGGATGTGATCAATATCGCCGCCTTCTACCAGATCACTTACCAGGCCACTTACAACGCGAGCTATGCCAACGGTGAGGGACACTGGAATTCACTTTATTCCCTGATCAACCGCTGTAATATCAGTATTGACGGATTCAGG
>CAYRHU010000019.1:0-44038 GCA_964424155.1 uncultured Chitinophaga sp. | reverse complement strand
GAGCCATCGACCTGCTGAATACCGTGCGTAACCGGTCGATCCCTTCGCCGAACGTGAACCAGTATGTGGCCGCCAACTTTGCCAACTCAGTACAGCTGGTAGCCGCCGTCCTGCTGGAAAGAAGGATCGAATTCCTGCTGGAAGGAAAAAGATGGGGCGATATTTCCCGCCTGGCCATGGACCCCAACCATACAACCAACGGTATTCCCGCCAAAGCGATCAACGGCGCATCCGGCGCGGCGATCTATGGCTGCGGAACTCCGTACACTCCGGGACAGGCCGCTATCCCTTACAGCGATTACCGATTCATCTGGCCCATTCCGAATAATGAGATCGTTCAAAATCCTGTTATAGTTCAGAATCCCGGTTATTAATTACCGGAGCTGACCGCTATAAAAAAAAGCTGTTCCCTGCGGAACAGCTTTTTTTATTACTTACACTTTAAGAACATTATTTCAGCACTTCGGATAATTTCCTGTCCAGGTCTTCACCACGCAACGATTCTGCAATGATCCTGCCATCCGGATCAACCAGTACATTATAAGGTATCCCTTCTATCCTGTAAAGAGGAACTACCTCACTGCTCCAGAACTTTAAGTCGCTGACCTGCGTCCAGGTGAGTTTGTCATCCATCACGGCTTTCAGCCAGGCCTCTTTTTTACCGGGCTGGTCCAATGAAACGCCCAGGATCGTGAAATTTTTATCCTTGTATTTATTATAGGCCGCCACCACATTGGGGTTCTCGGCCCGGCAGGGACCGCACCAGCTGGCCCAGAAATCAACCAGCACATATTTTCCCCGGAAAGAACTGAGCTTGATTTCTTTCCCGTTCGGGTCGGGCAGACTGATCTCCGGCGCCTGTTGACCCACCCATCCTTTGGTAGATGCATTCAGCGAAGATTTGATCGTTAACAATCCCTGGTGATCCGGGAATTTCGCCGAGGCTTCCTCTACAATTTTCGTCACTTCCTCGTTGCTGAGACCTTTCAAACCCGATCCCTGGTAGTTAGAAGTGCTCTGGTAATAGCCGAGAACGAACATAGATAAAGCGGGGTTGCTGCTTTTTTTCAGGAGGTCCAGTGTGAGTGTCCTTATTTCATCACCGGTTCTTTCGGCATTGCTCCGCAGCGCCTGCAGCACGCTGTCGGATGCGCCGGCGCCGGATAAGCTGTCATAACGCTGCGCATCCGCGATGATCCCCTGCAGTTTATTATTGAAAGTGGTCATGTATTCTTTCATTTCCTGGCTCACAGGCGAGCCCTTCACTTCATAACTCTCGGGGAACTGCGTATTATCCTTGCTAAAGCTGGCGTTCAGCGTGATCTTTGCCGCATCGTTGATGACCGCGGCCAGCGGGTAATTACTCTGGTCGAGACGCAGGTTGTACACCCTGGCCTCACCCGTGGTGGTCTTCAGTTTGTATTTCCCTTCTTTTCCCAGCTCGGCAGAATCCACCACCGTACGCTGCATGGTGGTCATGGGGATCTCTTCGAGGTAGATCATCTTTGCCGGGTTATTGCTGATAACCCCGCTCACTTCCAGGTACTTTTCATCCGATTTTCCCTTACAGGAAACCAGCAGGACCAGGGGCGACAAAACAATGGCGATTTTCTTCATGCTATTTAATTTAATCAGGATTTTAATTTTTCTAGCAGCAGGTCACTGGTCAGTTTGGGATCCGCCTGGCCCTTTGTTTCCTTCATCACTTCCCCGACAAAAAGAGAGAGCAGCCCTTTTTTACCTTTTTTATACTCCGCCACCTTTGCCGGCATTTTCGTCAGCACCCGGTCGATCACCGGTTCCAGTTCGGACAGGTTTGATTGCTGTATCAGGTTATGTTTTACCGCCAGTGTTTCCGGATCCGCGTCCGGTTCCTCCAGCAGCAGGGATAACAGTTTTCCGGAAGCGGTCGTGAAGCTCAGTTTCCCGGTATCCACCAGCATAACCAGTTTGCCCAGACTGCCGGGTGCAAGCGGGAATTCGCTGATCTCCGTGTTGCGTTCATTTAACCACGACCGTACGGGGCCCAGCATCCAGTTTGCCGAAGCTTTGTAGTTTTTACAACCATCTGCCAGTGCCTGGTAGAAATCGGCAAAACTTCTGTCCTCCGTCAGCACCAAAGCATCATATTCCGGGAGCTTATACTCACCAGTAAGTTTCTTTATTCTTTCATCCCGAAGAGCCGGCAGGTTTTCCCGTATAGCATCAATAAATGCATCTTCCAGGGAAAATGGCGCCAGGTCCGGCTCGGCGAAATAGCGGTAATCATCCGCATCTTCCTTATCACGTATCGGGAAGGTTTTACCGGTATCGGGATCAAAACCCCGGGTTTGCTGCCGGATAACATCTCCGTTTTGAAGGCATTCCGACATTCTTTTCGATTCCGCCTCGATGGCTCTTTTTACATTCCGGGCGGAATTCAGGTTCTTGATCTCCACTTTTGTACCCAAGCGGGTATCCCCCTTTATTCTCACGGATATATTGGCATCACAGCGAAGACTTCCTTCTTCCATATTTCCGTCGCAGATGGCCAGGTAACGAACCAGTCGCCGTATCTCATTCAAAAATACAAAAGCCTCTTCCCCGCTGCGGATATCGGGTTCTGTTACGATCTCTATAAGCGGTGTTCCCGCGCGGTTGAGATCGATACAACTGTACAACGCATCGGCATCATGGATGCTTTTTCCCGCGTCTTCTTCGAGGTGGATCCTGTTGAGACGGATGATCTTTTCATTTTTCGTATCCCCGGGACCGGGGCTAGTGATCTTAACCCGGCCGCCCGAACAGATGGGTGTGGTATGCTGTGACACCTGGTATCCTTTGGGCAGATCGGGATAGAAATAGTGCTTCCTGGCAAAATGATTGTTCTTTACGATCTCACAGTGGCAGGCCAGTCCCATGCGAACGGCAAATTCAATCGCCTTCCTGTTCATCAC
The DNA here is from genome assembly GCA_964424155.1 of uncultured Chitinophaga sp. Taxonomy (GTDB): domain Bacteria; phylum Bacteroidota; class Bacteroidia; order Chitinophagales; family Chitinophagaceae; genus JJ008. The sequence continues at coordinate 41,102 of CAYRHU010000019.1, read as the reverse complement.
CGGAAGGGTTCCCGGGTGAGCCAGGGTGACCGGGCTTACCTGCGTATTGGGTTCCGCACCAAATGCGGTGCTGTCGCCGCAAAACAGTTTACTGGCCGTTTGCAACTGGGCATGTACCTCCAATCCTATCACTGTTTCGTATGCGGGTATCTCCGTCATTTATATTTTTTTCGCCCGGGACACGGGCTTCCCGGATCCTGTCTTTCTTCGCCCCGGATCAAACCCGGGATTTAGACGGGCGGTCCAGCCTGAAAGAAGCTCCGGAGGGCACGCCCTCCTTCGCTGAGGCTACGGAGGGCACGCAAAATTAACAGATTTGGATCAGCGGGTGGGAAGGTATCCTGTTAAAACAAAAACCCCCGGTCTTCCGGGGGTTTCTGCATTTCGGACCCAATTGGCATCAAAGGTCCGTCGTCTTTATTTTCCTTGGCATTTTTACTTCAATATTCTGTGATTTGCCGTTTCTTTTCAGCTGTAACCGAACAGTGGGATTGTCTTTCTTCTCTTTCAGCATCCGGGAGATCTCATCCACGGAATTGACTGCCTTATCATCCAGGTGTGTTATGACATCCTCTTCTTTTATCCCTGCTTTGGCGGCATTGCTGTCTTCATCCACTTCGATCACTTTCACTCCTTTGCCGTCATCGGTATCCTGCACGGAAAGACCGAGTTTGGGTGAACCGCCCGATCTGCTGTAGGTCCGGTAATGCTCCAGGGGCACCTTTACATCCGGGATCTTCGGCATGATCCTGTCGAAGGTCAGATCGCCAAGGTTTATATCAAAGTTCTGACCGTTACGGAAAGAGAAGGCACCGACGCCTTTCCATTTTGTGAGCTCGGCGCTTACCTTATTCTCTTTTTTATCACGCAGGTAAGTGATCGTCACTTTATCACCTGGCTTATGTTTTTTGATCGCTTCGGACAGTTCATCGGGACCCGAAATGCCTGCTGCATCCACTTTGGTGATGATGTCGTTTTCCTTCAGCCCGGCTTTTTCGGCGGCGCTTCCTTTTGTGATATCCGAGATCCTGGCTCCCTCTTCCGTTTTTTCGGTGGTAACACCCAGCATGGCCCTGTTCTCATCTTCTCCAAACAGACTCATCCCTTCATTGCCATTGAAATTCCAGACTCCGCCCCTCGGCGTTCTGAAAAAACTCAGGGATTCCAGGTCTTTGAGGCTGTTGACTTTTACGGTGATATCGCCATCCTTCCCTTTGAACTCTTCCACCGGTTTCCCGTTCACCGTGATATTATCGCCATCCACCACGACCACCACTTTTTCTTTCTTATCGCCTTTACGTGTGATTGTAATTTGTTTGACATCCTTGCCGTCTTTGTCTGACTTCTCATCCTTCTGTGCGGACAGGGCCAGGGGCGCCATCATCATTACGGCGGCTGTAAAAGCAAAGGTTCCGAGCCAACTCTTTCTCATACTTTTCAATTTTTATGATTAACTACGTTAAGTTTCGTAGTCAAATATAAAGACAAAAACCGAAATACGAAATGTTTCGGAAATGTTAAATGCACAACCAGTTTTTAGCGGCCAAATCCGTGGATAAGCGGGTTAAAGGACTCGTAGGTTACATGAAGCAGCCCCTCAATCACTTCTTCTCCTTTATATAGCATCCCGCATTTTTCCAGAACCCGGATGGAAGCTTTGTTTTCGGGGAGTGCCCTCCCGACAATACGTTGTATTCCAAGTCTTTCAAAACCATACCGGAGTGAGGCGGCGGCCGCTTCGGTGGCATATCCCTTACCCCAGGATGAACGCAGAAAACGGTATCCCAGGTCAATCTCATTTAACTCCGGGCGCATTTTCAACCCGCACCAGCCGATAAACCCCGAACCCTCCGGGTCCACGCCGGGTTTGGTGTGTACCGCCCAGCGGCCATGCCCATACAACGCATACTGGGGCAGAATCACCTTTTGCAGCACGTCAAGGGCATGGGCCTCATCCCGGATGGGGTCCCCTGTATACGCCGTTACAGCCGGGTCGCTGTTCAGCCGGCAGACCAGGGCCGCGTCCTCTTCCGTAAAAACACGGAGCCATAGCCGTTCCGTTTCAATAATAACGGTCATGTATAAACGCTTAGTGATTTTACTTACCGGAAAGTGGTATTGGGCGGTAACGGGAAATGCTGTTTATTGGGTCGTCTTTTCACTTATCCTGTTTTTATGGCCACGTTGATATTTGGTTGCTGTGCGGCCCTTTGCGTGGGTGTCACCATTCTCGTCATCAAAGTGGTGAAGGAAACCCGCGGCATGACTCCCCGCCGGAAAGAGGATGACGACGAGTGGTCTTAACGGTCATTGTAACAGTTTCCGCACCGCGTCGATCACCTGGTCCAGCCGGCCCGCCTCCTGTCCACCGGCCGTAGCCAGCGTTTTCTGACCGCCGCCACCTCCCTTAATCAGCGGCGCCACTTGCTCCTTAATGATCTTTCCCGCGTCCAGGTTTTTCGCTTTTACCACCGTATCCGAGATCCCCACCGCTACATAAGGTTTTCCGCCCAGGTTGACGCAAAGGACGGCCACATGATCACGCAGGTGATTCTTCAGGTCAAAGCACAGTTTTTTTAACGCGTCCGGGTTGCTCACTTCCACGATATCGCCAACGAAATTCACCCCGTTGATGATCTCATCTTTCTGCAATAATTCGTTTCTGATGACTACAAGCTGGCGGGCCTCCAGCATTTCAAGGCTTTTCTTTAATTCCGCGTTTTCTTCCTGCAGGCTTTCGATCGATTTGCGGATGTCCTTGCTGTTTTTCAGCAGTTCCTTTATATCCCCGATCAATGTTATTTTTTCATGCACATATTCCTCTGCCATTTTTCCGCATATCGCTTCCATACGGCGCACACCCGCCGCGACGGCCGTTTCGGTGGTGATTTTAAAGAGTCCCAGTTCACCGGTGGCCCCCACATGGGTTCCCCCGCATAACTCCACGGAATAGGCCGGGTCGATGATCACCACCCGGACCATATCGCCATACTTTTCTCCAAACAGGGCCATGGCGCCCGACTGAAGCGCTTCCTCCCGGGGCATTGTTTTGATGACGACGGGGATATTCTCCCGGATCTTTTCATTCACCATCGCTTCAATAGCGGCGATCTCTTCCGCGGTAACTTTTGCGAAATGTGAAAAGTCGAAACGGAGATGTTCCTCATTCACCAATGATCCTTTTTGCGCCACATGGGATCCCAGCACTTTTCGAAGGGCCGCATGGAGCAGGTGGGTAGCCGAATGATGCAGGGCCGTGTTTTTTCTTTTCGCGGCGTTAACCCTCGCAACTATTTCCCCGGATAGTTCGGCAGGGATCGTATCGGCAAAATGAATGATCAGTTCATTGTCCTTTTTGGTATCCGTAACAACGAACTCCTGGTTATCGATCAGCAGCACGCCGGTATCACCCACCTGGCCGCCACTTTCGGCATAAAAGGGTGTTTTCTCCAGCACCAGCTGGTACTGCTCCTTTCCCTTCGCTTTTACTTTCCGGTATTTCAGCACCGCGGTTTTCGTTTCGAGCGAATCATAACCAACGAACTCGTTGCTTCCCGGTTTCAGTTCGATCCAGTCGCCCGCGTCGACGGTTGTGGCAGCGCGGCTGCGTTCTTTCTGGAGTTGCATTTCGGCCTGGAAACCTTCCTCATCCGGCTCCAGATTATTCTCCATGGCGATGAGTCTCGTAAGGTCGAGAGGGAAACCATACGTGTCATATAATTCAAATGAATCTTTCCCGGTTATCGCACCGCGGGCGATAAGATCATCCACTCTTTTCAATCCTTTATCCAGTGTACGCAGAAACGCCTCTTCTTCTTCTTTTATCACCTTTCCCACAAAATCAACCTGCCGCTGCAATTCCGGGAATACCGCTTCAAACTGTTTGGCCAGCACCGGCACCAGTTGCGTAAGCAGGGGTTGTTTATAATCCAGGTAGGAATAATAATACCGTACGGCCCTGCGCAGGATCCGGCGGATCACATAACCGGCGCCGGTATTGGAAGGCAGCTGACCGTCGGCGATGGTGAAACTGATGGCACGGATATGATCGGCGATCACGCGGAGGGCGATGGCTGTTTTTGAATCGCTCCCGTCATAAATCTTGCCGGTGATCTTTTCAGTGGCCGCGATGGTGCCGGTGAAAATATCCGTATCATAATTAGATGTCTTGTTCTGCAACACCCGTACCAGCCGTTCCAGTCCCATACCCGTGTCCACATGTTTGGCGGGCAGCGGTTCCAGGGTCCCGTCTTTTTTCCGGTTAAATTGTATGAATACATTATTCCAGATCTCGATCACCTGGGGATGATCGGTGTTCACCAGTGTTTTCCCGTCCACGAGTTTTCTTTCTTCCTCGCTGCGGCAATCCACATGGATTTCTGTGCAGGGACCGCAGGGACCGGTATCACCCATTTCCCAGAAATTGTCTTTCTTGTTCCCCAGTAATATCCGGTCTTCCCCGATCACGTTTTTCCATTCCCGGAACGATTCTTCATCCATGGGAAGCCCTTCTTTCCCGTCGCCTTCAAAAACGGTGGCATACAAACGGGTTTTATCCAGCTTAAACACCCCGGTGAGCAGTTCCCAGCTCCAGGCAATGGCTTCTTTTTTAAAGTAATCACCAAAACTCCAGTTGCCCAGCATTTCAAACATGGTGTGGTGATAGGTATCCACCCCCACTTCTTCCAGGTCGTTATGCTTTCCGCTTACCCGTAAACATTTTTGTGTGTCAGCCACCCGCAGATGAGCCGGTTTTTTATTGCCCAGGAAATAATCCTTGAACTGGTTCATACCGGCATTGGTGAACATCAGGGTGGGATCATTTTTAACCACGATTGGCGCCGATGGGACTATTTCATGTCCTCGGGAACGGAAAAAGTCCATAAAGGCCTGTCGTATTTCTGCACTCGTCATCATATTTACTGCTGTACTTGGGTTGATTTTTGCTGTATATGGGCCTATATTTGTCAGCCCTGCAAACGGCTGCAAAGGTAAGGTAATACCCAAAGTGGAAGAATGAGCGGGTTAAGGCAACGGTTCCAAATCAGTAAATAATGCGCTTCCGGTTGAAAACGGGTATGAAAAAAATCAAATACTATTATAATACCAATACCCTCCGGTATGAAAAGCTGGAAACGCCGCTGCGGGTCAAACTGCTGCGGATCTTCGGTTTCATGGCAGCCGCCCTGGTGACGGCCGGTCTGATCTCCTTTGTCGCATTCCAGTTCATCGGTTCGCCCCGCGAAAGGATCCTGGCACAGCAGAACCGGGCCCTCCGGGATGATTACCGCGAACTGGAGGATACGCTCGAATCACTGCAGCGGCAGATGCGCGACCTGGAAAAACGGGACAATGATGTTTACCGTGCCATCTTCGAGGCCAATCCCATACCCGACAGCGCCCGGGCACGTGAGCTGGAAGAAAAACAGGAGATCGCGAAAGTGGAAAGGATCAAGGAACACCTGCTCGGAACGGCCGTACGATCCACGATCAACGACCTGCAGAACCGGATCGCCGCCCAGAAAAGATCGTACAATGAAGTCGAGGAACTTGTAAAAAACAAGGAACAACTGCTGGCGCATACCCCGGCCATACAACCGGTGAGTAATAAGGACCTGAACCGGATCGCGTCCGGGTTCGGTTACCGGATCGACCCGGTTTACAAGACCACCAAGTTTCACGCCGGACTCGACTTCTCCGCCCCGCAGGGCACTCCCATATATGCCACCGCCGATGGTACGGTGAGTCTTGCGGGAAATGCCGGCAACGGGTTTGGCAACCATGTCATCATCAATCATGGCTATGGATATGAAACGCTCTATGGCCATATGGTGAGGGTGAAAGCCAGAGTGGGCCAGAAAGTAAAAAGAGGAGAAGTGATCGGGTGGGTGGGCAGCACCGGTAAATCAACGGGTCCGCACTGCCATTATGAAGTGCATAAGTACGGCAACAAGATCGATCCCATTTATTTCTTTTATAACGACCTCAGCCCCGAGCAGTTTGACCTGATCCTGAAAAAAGCCGCGGCCAGTAATCAAAGCCTGGATTAGCAGTCCGTCGTTTCTCATGAATTTTCCACACCGGTCTGAACCGTTCCCATAGTCGTGAAAGGCATCGTACCTTTATGTACATGGGAAAACCGCTTTCACAGATAACATTCGATTTTGCAGCCGTCGAAGAAGCCAATGATCCGCAGGAACAGCCTGCAGCTCCTGCGGGAAATGCCCCCTCCGTGACAGAGGTCAATGAACCGGCAGTGACGACGCAAGATGAAAAAAAGGAAACAGCTCCCCCACCTCCTGCGGGCAAACGTGGCCGGAAATCGCTGAAGGAGATCAGTCTTCATGCCGACCTGGTACAGGTGCCGGAAGACGATATCCTTTTTCAGAAGCAATATTATTCCATCGGGGAAGTGGCCGCCATGTTCCGCGAGAACCAATCGTTGATCCGCTACTGGGAAACCGAATTCGACATACTTCAGCCCCGGAAAAACCGGAAAGGCGACCGCTTTTTCCGCCCGGTCGATATCAAGAACCTGGTGCTGATCTATGACCTGCTGCGGCGCCGCAAATTCACGATCGAGGGGGCCCGCGAATACCTCAAAAAGAACAAAAAAGCCGAAGAGAAATTCGCCATGATCCGCTCGCTGGAGAAGATCAGGGGGTTTCTGCTGGAATTAAAAGCCAACCTTTAATCAGTCGACAGTCTACAGTATACAGTAAACAGTCCGAAGACTGCTCTGGACTGTGGACTTTGGACTGTCGACTGTGGACTGTCGACTGTGGACTGTCGACTGTGGACTGTCGACTGTGGACTGTGTACCGTGGACTGTAGTCTATTCCATGCAACTTTAACACCCCCCCTCTCATCATTAGACCATTCCCGGTTAACTTTGCAACCAGAATTATTCTTATGAAAAAAATATTGCCCGTTTTTATCCTTACCCTTCTTTTTGGAACGGCGCTCCTGGCGCAAACACAGTACCAGGTGCTGGTGGAACGCCCGAATGAAAAATCGCTGAAGGGAATTCTTTCCCGCGACGTTATCAGCGGCGACACTTCCTTTAAATGGTTTGCCGCCAACCAAAAGGGGTATACCCCCAATGCAACCGCCGTGGAAGGCCTGAAGGCAAATAAGGATTCCGTGGAACTGCTGGTCTTCATGGGCACCTGGTGCGAGGATTCGCATTTCATCATTCCCCGTTTCTTTTCACTGATCGATGCGGCCGGTTTCCCCAACGAACGGGTGACCCTGGTGGGCACGGACCGCAATAAGAAAACGCTCAGTCATCTCTGCGAAGCGCTGAACGTAACAAACGTTCCAACGATCATCGTGATGAAGAAAGGAAAGGAAAAAGGCCGGGTGATCGAGTATGGAAGTTCGGGATTGTTCGACAAGGAACTCGGGGCCATCCTGCTCAGCAATAACTGAAAAAATTCCGGCTATATCCGTGGTTCATACATGCGGGTAAATTACAATCCCGCCTTTTTCAACCGGATATCCGTGCTGGCTCCCGCCAGTTCTATTTTTAATTCCTCCAGCAGCTGCAGGCTTTGCAGGTTGATCTCTTCTTTCAGGGAATTGAATTCCTGGATTGTGAAAGGTGCCGTATAATATTCCGCAACAAGAATAATGGCCTGATGGGTAATATCTGAAAGATAGACCTGCGAGTTCTCAATTTCCCGGCGATCCACGATCTTTTTAATTCCTGCCAGCAGGTTCTTCACTTCTTCCGGGCCGGTGTTCAAACCCATCTCCAGTTTCAGGTCCCCCCTTCGTTGCGTGCGGTGGGTCAGGTTTTCCAATACGCTGTCGACCATTTGCTTGTTGGGTACGGTCACAAATGTCTTCTGATCGGTCCTGATCCGCGTACTGCGCAAACCGATCTTTTCCACGGAACCCGTGACCTGCTGTACTTTCACGAAGTCGCCGGTCGTAAAAGGTTTATCGAAAAAAATAATAAAGGACGCGATCAGGTTCTCGAGGCTTTCGCGCAGGGCCAGCGCGATCGCGGCACCCACGATACTCAGACCGGTGAGCAGTCCGCCAATGTTCAGCCCGAATGCATAGCGCAGGACCAGCATGACCCCGATAATGACCAGGATGACCTTGAAAAAATCCTTGAAGAAAACGATCAGCTGGTTATCCGACTGGTCGGGTGTAAGGTTGGCCTTGATCTCCAGTATCAACGCAACGAAATCAATGATCCGGATCAGGAGGCTGGTGAAGGAAACGATCAAAATGGTGTTGCCCAGGCAATGCACAAACTCCTTAACCGTGAACCGGTAGATATCGGCGTTAAGCGTTTCGGGAAATTTAAGTTTATATAATGCCACCACGGATACCAGGATGGCCAGGAAAAAGCCAAGCGGTCGCACTACCAGTTTCACGAAAGACTGCCGGTCAACCTCTTTCCAGATCTTATTCACGAACCGGAATAAAAGCCCGGCGATATAGCGGGATATAAAACGCTTTAATATCCAGATAAATAAAATGATCCCTGCGATCGTCAGGTAATCCCTTACCCTGTTCTCCAGCCATACCTGTTCCAGGAAATCATTCATGTGTGAAACTTTTCGCTATAAAAATATTGAATTGACGGCAGCTTACCTGATGGAGTAAATATAAATGCAGTTTTCTTCCGCTTCGCAGGAAGTTTTTAATGCATACAGGCGGGAGGAGCTGAAATTGAAACCCGCGCTGCCCCGGATGGGTTCCGGGAGTTGCCAGTCATCCACCCGGAAACTGCTGATCTCGTACCGGAAAAGCGAATCGTTCCGGGAACCGAAAATATATTTCCCGCTCACTTTGAAGTTCTGCCAGTCCTGTATCAGTATCCCGTTTTTGAGCGCCCCGAAATAATCGAACACATACACCCCTTTGGCCGGATCATAGAGATAGATGTATTTATTTTCATCCGCAATTTTCACGGGGGTAATAGCCTGGCCCAGCAGCAGTCGGAAATCGGGTGTTTCCTGCATCGGTTTCCCGTCTTCATCAATTTTTTTCAGCCTGGCGTCGAGCTCATCATACACCCAGATCTTGTTATCGTAGGACTGCCCGATGGTTCTGGCCTGCAGGATTCCCGCTTTCCGCAGATCCACGGTGTTCACCGCGTTCAGGAAACGGTCCAGCATCACCACGGTCGCGAAATCGCGGTAATATAAAAGCACTTTAAGGGGGTTGGAAACATCGATCAGGGTAGCCTGCCCGAATTTTCGCACATCATTGTAAACGGCCACCGAATCACCGTTTGGGTTGAATTTTTTAACCTGGTTCCGGCTGTTCAGCACGTAGAGGTTATCAAGGTTGTCGACCGTAAAACTCACGATATCGCCTCGCAGCACCCGGAGCAGTTGAAAAACGGAATCCTGTTGAACCTGGCCGCTCAGGGACAAAAAACGGCACGTCAGTATTATGAGTAAAATGCTCTTCATTCAGTTCCGGATGAATTTCTCCTCCATACCCCTGTAGGACAGCAACTCCAGGTTCTGACCGTCGAAAACGGCATAACTGAAATAGCGGATCCAGTCGCCCAGGTTGATATAACGACTCTTTTCAGAAAGACGATAATCAATGGCCAAATGTCTGTGGCCAAAGATGAAAAAATCAAATTTTTTCATCCGCAACCGTTCCTTGCAGAAAATGATGAGCCATTCCCTGTCTTCGCCCAGGAAAATTTCTTCAGATGATCCCGTCTGGGCCCGGCTGCGGCGGCTCAGGTAATGGGCCAGTCCCATGCCCGCCACCGGCGGAAGGATCCCGAAAAGCCATTTGCTGACCGGGTTCCGGAACAGTTTTTTCAACCGCTTATAACCGTGATCGCCCGGACCCAGTCCGTCGCCATGTCCGACCAGGAATGTTTTCCCGTTGCGCTCAAATTCTTTAGGCTCATAATACACGGGTATATTCAGTTCTTTCTGAAAGTAATCCCGCATCCACATATCGTGGTTGCCGGCGAAGAAATGCAGCACGACGCCGTTGTCGCCCAGTTCGGCCAGTTTGCCGAGCAGGCGCACATACCCCTTGGGCACCACTTTGCGGTATTCATACCAGAAATCAAACATATCCCCCACGAGAAAGATCTCGGAAGCTTCATTTTTTATCTCATCCAGGAACTGTACGATGATCTTCTCCCGTTGGAGGCTGGCGGCATGGTCGGGGGCGCCCAAATGAAAGTCAGAAAGAAAATAGATTTTTTTTGCCAAGCAGGAATTATTTAGAATGTACCGTATAACTCCCTTCTATCGAAGCATCGCTTTTCTTATCCCATACGCGGAATGACACATCAATGGAAACGGGTTTTTGGGATTCCCACCTGGTAAAATAAACGGAAAGTGCCAGGGTTTTGGAGTCTTCGGACGTGATCCCCGTTTCGTCATAGGAGGAGAACATATCCGGTTTGTCCAGCAGCAACTCCCCGGTTTCCGAATACACTTTCATGGAAGCGCCGAGCCAAACCCTGTCTTCCGTCACCTTCCATCCTTCGCCGGTGAGCAGGACCAGTTTCACTCCATTTTGGATATCCACGAAATTGTCGTCATTCACTCTTTCACCGGATTCATCATTTACCACGAGGTAGGCTTTCTTCACCTTTACCTGGCTGGCCTTGAGTTGAATACCGTTATACAGAAGGGTGCCGTTTTTATCCACCGGTTTATTTTTTCCATCTGTATCGGCCGATACATCGCCCACACTGCATTTGAATTCGCAGGAACTGAGGAAAAGTGACAGGAACAATAACTGGATTCCGGATCGCATGTTTTATTTTTTCTTGCTGGCCAAATATTCCAACATATCACCCGAAGGGATCACGGGTTTCCCGCTCACATCGCAGCAAAACCAGTATATCCAGGCCGGGGTCATTTGCCCGTCGATAAAGACTTCCGTGAGTTCCCGCCGGTACAACTGCACCTCATCGGCCTCGGCCGCCACCCCCTCATAATCGTCGAGCTGACCGATGGCCCAGGAAAACTCATGCGGTTCCCTGATCCGGTAAAGTTCGCCGATGATAAAATGCCCGTCCGAATCAGGCACCCCAGCCGGAAACGTACCCATATCATAGAGTTTCCCCTTCACTTTGGCATTCCCCAAAAAGGTGAAGAAGCGGCTGATATATTCATACATGGGATGATGAAATCCGCTGCGCAGGGAGCCATACACAAATAGCTGGTAAACGCCGTGATGTGTCATACTGTAAAGATAGGCCAAGAGGCCAAGAGAGAAAAAGGGAAAAGGCATCAATCCTCTACCAGAAACAGGTACACTTCACGGGGGCCATGCACACCCACTACCAGGGTTTTTTCAATATCCGCCGTACGGCTGGGACCGGTGGCGAAACTGATCAGCGAAGGAATATTATTACCGTACTTGTCCCGCACAGCCTGTAGCGCATCCCTGATATCATAAACCAGCTGACTGGTAAACGCGATGCAGATATGAACCGGGGCATATACACTGGTGGAACGCCCGCTTTGAGATGCGGAGCTGAGCACGATACTCCCCGTTCGGGCCACCAGGTATTCACAACCCGTGATGGCCACATCGCAACCGGCCAGGTCCTCCCTGACCCACCGGCCGGCCAGTTGCTCCGCCACCGGGGCCAGGAGTTTATCTTCCACACAATAAACTTTTTGCCAGTCCTGTTTTTTAACAAGACTGCTGAGCTGAAAAGCCAGTTCCTGGCGGTTGATGCAATAAATGAATTTTCCCTGCAAGCGGGTGAATTGCTCGGCGAATTCAATCTCCGCCTCCTGCTGCAGAGCAGGAAAAACTGGCTGGTTCCCCTCACTTTGCGGAAAAGGCAAAGGCGTTGAGTGACTCAACGCCTTGCGTATTCTTTTTAAAATATTCTCTTTGGAAGGAGAAACATTCATGAACGATCCTGTTTGATTATACCGAGGGGGCCAGGTCAAAACCGCTCACGGGTCCATCCGGTTTTTCCTCGCTCTCTTTTTTGGCAACGGCGGCTGTTTCACCGGCTTCCGCTACCGCGGGCGTTTCTTCCACTGCCAGCGGTTTTTTCTCCTCAAAGGGACGCTTGCCGATCAGGGCCTCCACATCACTCTGGAACAGCACTTCCTTTTCCAGGAGCGCGGTGGCCAGTTTCTCCACTTCGTTTTTCTTTTCGGTCAGCAATTGTTTTGTTTTATCATAAGCGCTGTCGACCAGTTTCCGCACTTCCTCATCGATCATCCTCGCCGTCTCATCGGAATAAGGTTTGGTAAACGTATTTTCCTGCTGCGGATCGTAGAAGCTGATATTCCCCACCTTATCATTCATCCCGTACACGGTTACCATGGCATAAGCGATCCGGGTTACCTGCTGCAGGTCATTCTGCGCGCCGGTGGAGATTTTATTAAAGAAAATATCCTCACTCGCTCGTCCGCCCAGGGTCATGCAGATCTGGTCGTTGAGCTGGTCGGTATTATACAGGTATTGTTCCTTGGGCGTATACTGGGCATAGCCCAGCGCCGCGGTTCCTCTCGGAACTATGGTCACTTTTAACAAAGGATAAGCGTGCTCGAGGAACCACCCGCAGATGGCATGTCCTGCTTCATGAAAAGCGATGATCTTTTTCTCTTCAGGAGAAATGATCTTGTTCTTCTTTTCCAGTCCGCCGATCACGCGATCCACCGCGTCCTGGAAATCGCTCATGTCCACTGCTTCCTTGTTTTTCCGGGCGGCGATCAGCGCGGCCTCGTTACATACGTTGGCGATATCCGCGCCGGCAAACCCGGGTGTCTGTTCCGCCAGTTTATGAATATCGAGTGTCCTGGATATCTTAATAGGTTTCAGGTGCACTTTGAAAATGGCTTCCCTTCCCACCAGGTCGGGTTTGTCGATCGTGATCTGCCGGTCGAATCGTCCCGGGCGAAGCAGGGCTGTATCCAATACGTCGGGCCGGTTGGTAGCGGCCAGCACGATGATCCCCGAATCGGTGCCGAATCCATCCATTTCCACCAGCAACTGGTTGAGGGTGCTTTCCCTTTCATCATTGCTCATCATCACATTCTTTCCGCGGGCGCGGCCGATGGCGTCGATCTCGTCGATGAAAATGATACAGGGAGCTTTTTCCCTGGCCTGTTTGAAAAGATCCCTTACCCGGCTGGCGCCCACCCCTACGAACATCTCCACAAAATCGGATCCGCTCAGGCTGAAAAAGGGCACCTGCGCCTCGCCGGCCACGGCCTTCGCTAGCAGGGTCTTACCGGTGCCCGGGGGACCGATCAGCAATGCGCCCTTGGGGATCTTGCCCCCGAGGTTAGTGTATTTCTTCGGACTCTTGAGAAAGTCAACGATCTCCATCACTTCCACTTTGGCCTCATCCAGTCCGGCCACATCGGCAAATGTGATATTGACCTTGGTGCCTTTATCAAATAAAGTGGCCTTGGATTTTCCGATATTGAAAATACCTCCGGGACCGCCGCCTCCGCCGGCACCGCCGCTCATCTTGCGCATCAGCAGGATCCAAAGACCCACGAAGATCAGTACCGGCAGCAGGAATTGCAGGATACCCCCGAAGATGTCGCGCTCATTGTCCACATCAAAGGGTACTTTGGCGACTGTAGGATTCTCTTTATAAAAATCGTCTATTCCTTTTTTGAATGTATCCCCGCTGGTGATCGTAAAGATCATGTGCGGACCTTCTTCCGCGATCTTGCCCGTAACCCCTTTCTTGAGTTTGTCTGCGTATTTGGTCATGCCCGCCTTGGTAAGGTACACCTTCACCTTCTTGCGGTTGTCTATGATCAGGTATTTGGCCACATCACCGGCGGCGACCATGCTTTTAAAATCCAGCTCATTGATCTTGGACATATTCCGGGAAAAAGGGCTGAATAGCTGGAAACCGATCAAAATGGCGAAAATGATGGCATAGATCCAGTAAATGCTGAAACGCGGCCCCCTTCTCGGTGGCTGATTGGGATCATCGCCTCCCGGACCGGGAGGACGGTTACTAAAACGTTGTGGCCTGTTGGGGTCTTGAGACATATATAGTATTCCTGTTCTGCTAAATAATGATTATCGTTTCAAAAAAGTTGACCCGGGGCCAACATTTAACAAAGCTTAGTCATCGTGCCCGTCGGCGGCGGCATCGCTCCACATTTCCTCGAGCCGGTAAAATTTCCGGGTCTCCGGGAGCATCACGTGCACCACCACATTCACATAGTCGATCAATACCCACTGAAGGTTGGAATAACCCTCGTGATGGTAAGGCGCTTCACTGCATTTCAACTTCACTTTTTCTTCTACATTCTCGGCGATGGCCCTGATCTGCGGCTGATTACCGGCTTCGCAAATGATAAAAAAATCGGCTACCGCTTCATTTATTTTACGCAGGTCGAGCGACAGGATATGCTGTCCTTTTTTCTCCTGGATCGCTGCAATGATGGTTTTGATGATTTTTGAATTCCTCGTTAACCTGACTGCACTTTTCTTCTTCCGGTTGGTCAGTAGGGCCAATTGTTCCAATAATTGAGAGTGTTTTGTTTTTGGTTTATGTTTACCCTGTCAAAAATAACGATTAATTGTCACAACCTCCTTCCGCGCATATCATCGGCTCGCCATTCATTGAACTGCAATCGGTTGACAGCACCAATAACTATGCCCGGGAACTGATCCGTGCTACCAGCCTGCCGGACAGGCAGGCCCCTCCACCCGGTAGACGGGGTCTGGCGCAACACGGAATGGCCATTTTCGCCCATGAACAGGTGGCCGGGAAAGGACAGCGGGGCCGGAACTGGAACTCGGAAAAAGGTAAGAACATAGCACTGAGCCTGTTAATCGATCCGTTTCCACTCACCCCTGAACAACAGTTCCAGTTAAGCGCCTGTACCGCTGTGGCAGTTCATGCTTTTTTCTCGAAATATGCCGCAGATAAAACAACGATCAAATGGCCTAATGATCTGTACTGGCAGGACAGAAAGGCAGGGGGGATTCTTATTGAGTCGGGCTTGTCCGCCGAAGCTTCGGCGAAGGCGAAAGTCGGGAGCCGGGAGTCCGCAGTCGACAGTTCGCAGTCGACAGTCCGCAGTCCACAGTCCACAGTCGACAGTTCACAGTCTACAGTCGACAGTCTACAGTCTTCAGGTCACGAGAGGCAGCATGATTCTGCCCGTTGGGAATGGGCCATTATTGGCATCGGGATCAATATCAACCAGGTGGTATTCCCTGAAAGCCTCCCCAATCCTGTTTCATTGAAGCAAATTACCGGCCGGGATCATGATCCTTTAGTATTGGCCAAAGAGCTTTGCGCAGAATTCCATCACTATTTTACCGAACTCACTACGAAAGGGTTTGACACCATCTTCAACCACTACAATAAATACCTCTATAAGCGAAATGAAAAGGTAAGGCTGAAAAAAGAGAACAGGATATTTGAAGTTTTGATTAAAGGGGTAACCCCCTCGGGAAAACTGATCACTCAACACGCCATCGAGGAAGAATTCAGTTTTGCAGAGGTGGAGTGGATCATATAAACATCGCATTACACGCAGGGTAACCAGCGTAAAACTGTCCGGATTGCATACTCTGTAAACTATGAACGCCCATTCACCATTCACTATTCACTTCTTCCTCCACACCGTAAACTTCCTCGAAATCGTAAACCCCCAGCGAAACTGTCCCTTGCCCCAGGAGCTGACGGTGCGCGGGATAAAGCGGTTCTCCAGGATCTCGGTGGCGTTGGTGAAGTTGAGGCGGAATATATGCCCGGCCGTCAGGATCTCGAACCCCACACCCAGCGGATCGTAAAAACGGATATTATCATTGACGCGGAATGAATCTTTGCTGGCATCACTGCGGAAGGGATGAAAATAATCCAGCAACAGGTTTACCCGGCCACCCAACGGAACTTTAACCGCGCCGCCCAGCGCGAACATGCTTTTCTTGTCATAGCTGATGGCATAGCCGCGTGTCAGGAAGGTGGGATTCAACTGGACACTGACCTTTCCCATTTTTTTGGCAAGGATCAGTTGCAGTACATTGCTCATCCGCTCCCCCAGTCCGTCATAACTGTTGTCCTGGTTGGGAAAAGGGTTTTGCGGGTTGGCCGCGATCACCATATTGGCGAAGAGGGCCAGGGAAAGCGGGTGAGAGGGGTCATTTTCGCGCTGTTGCAAAAAGAGATACTTTCCTGAAAGCTCGTACAACTGCTGTTGCGGTCCGGCCCCCTTGGCCCGCGCGATACCGATATCGAAATGATCGCTCACGCCCAGTGTAAAGGAAATGCGGATATCGGACGCATTATCCAGACCGAAAAAGCGCTTGATGCCCCCGTTGCTTCCGGCCAGGTCGCCGAAATTATGCGTGATATTGAAATCCAGTTTCCCGTTCCCGATCACTTCGGTGGTCCGCGCGTTAATGGTCTTGGTGGAACTGAAAATCTGCACGGGCTTTGCTTCCGTTTTATCCTGGGCTATTGCATGCAGGGACAGAAATGTAAATACGATAAGCGCTGTCTTTTTCATAAATCTGTATTTAAATAATGCAGGATTAATCGTTTGTAACGGCCGGGAGGTTGCTTGCAACCGGGAAAAATAATTCGACTCCCGATAACTATTTCAGCGAAGCCAGGATCTCTTCCGCGTGCGCCTTATTCTTTGGTTTCCCGAAGATTTTCATGATCCTCCCCTCTTCATCAATAAGAAAGGTGGTACGGAGAATACCCATGTATTCCCGGCCGAAGAGTTTTTTCATATCCCTTACGCCATAGGCTTCCGTGATCCGGTGGCCCGTATCGGCGATGAGCCGGAAGGGAAGATTGTATTTCTGTTCGAATTTTTTCTGTGTTTTCACCTCGTCCGGACTTACACCCAGCACCTCCAGACCGGCTTTTCTCAACCGGGCATAATGATCCCGGAGATTACATGATTCAATGGTACAGGTGGGCGAACCGGCTTCCGAATAAAAATAGAGGACCAGTTTCTTCCCCCTGAAATCAGCCAGTGAGATTTTTTTCCCGTCCTGGTCCGTACCGGTAAATAATGGGGCCTTATCTCCTGTTTTCAGTGTAACCATAATGATCCCAAAGTTGAGATCTTATACCGGAAAAATGCCAAGGGGCAGTCCTACTTCTTCTTTTTACTGCTTTTTTTCTTCGACTTCTTTTTTGGAGGCGGTGTGTAGGGATGACGCTTAAACCACCATTCCTTCACCGTAACATTACCGGCCAGGTCGCCGACCGTCACTTTCAGGTGATGCACACCAAAGGGACAGCGTTCGTCGAAACGGTAGATCCAGTTACGGCTCTTGTCGTTGGTGAAACGGAGCCACTGACCGTTGAGCTCCGCCCGGAATGATCTGATTCCGGTGTTATCGGACGGCGTATAGATGATCCGGGTAGCGGCGCTCAGGTTAACGGTATCGCTCTTTCCTATTTCATTCAGTTTCGGGGGTTCGGTATCCGCCACCAGCTGGTAACTGCCGAAGTTGCCAAATGAGGCAGCCAGCCATTGTTCCTGCCATACGGCTTTTTGATATTCCTTTCTTTTTTTATCCGTTCGCACGATCAGCAGTTTGTCCTGCCATTCTTCCGGAACGGGTCTTTTCAGTTTTATCCGCACGATCGCGTCTTCATGAATGGGTACCGAGGGATTACCCACTGTATGAATATCAGAAAATGCATTTGGAAGTGATGTGGCGGTTGAATAATAAGCCGGCGCCACTGAATCGTACAGGCTTTTACCGGTGAGATAAAATTCAAACCCGGGTTTCTCCAGCGTATTCGCTTTTCCCGGTTTGAATTTATTGGTTTCAACAGATCCGGGCGGCGGCGCGGGCAGGTTCCCGTCATGGCGGATCACGAATTGAAGTACCGAAGTATTTCCTGCCACATCTGATACTTCAATCCGGATATGACGGTGGATCGTATCCTCCAGGTGAATAATGCCTTCGCCCCGGTAAACAGATCCCCCGTCGCCCGGCATCCGGGAAAGATGCTGGTAAAAAGAACCTCCGTTGTAGCGATGCTTATAGTCAATCTGCGCGTTGATATACAGCGACTCGTCATAGTCGATGCTGTCGATAACGAAAGAGGAAAGAAGTTCGCCGTCCACGATCAGCCGGGCGGAATAAATCCCGTTCGGGTTGTTTGAATTGCTCAGCCGGTCTGTAGCCTGGATGGCAAAACTGATACGCTTCAGCCCGGTCAGGATAACAGGCACTTTAGGTATCACATACCCGGTATCTGTTTTCTTCAAACTGAATGACCGGGGCGATTGTTCATAAACACTCCTGCTCCTGTCGTACAGGGCCAGGTTTTTGAGATCGGGGGCGACATGGTCCTTTAACGGAAAATCAAAAATCAGCGGGTTCAGTCTTTTCCCGGTAGCGGTTTCGAAGATCTCAAAATGCAGGTGCGGTCCCTGCGATCCGCCGGTATTGCCGCTGTATGCGATAAAGGCCCCCTTTGTAACAGGATATTGCTGTGGAGTGAAATCAATTTCGATTGCCCAGCTTTCCCTTTCATATTGCTTTGTGATCACGTGATCTTCCAGTGCCGGGAAAAAATCATTGAGATGTCCATACAGGGTGCTCAGTCCATTGGGATGGTTGATAATGATAAAGCGCCCGAAACTCTGCGGTCGCACCCCTATGTGCGCGACATATCCTTCCGCCGCGGCGTAGACCGGCTGGTTTTCTTTGGCGTTGGTACGGATATCGAGCCCCATGTGCCAGTGATTGGATCGCAATTCCCCGAAATTGGCGCTGAGATCCATGGGTATGCCCAACGGGTTCCTGAAATAATTTTGGGTAGCCGGTAATTCCTGAGCCGGGACGGACAACGAAATAAGGAAGATGAACGTCAGAACAAATAACCTCAACTGCATAAGCAAAAATAAGTCAATCATAACAGTCGGGAACCGATCAAAGCAGTTACTGTCATGGTTAGGCCGGTATCGTCATTGTTTGTATCTTTTCACTCTGCTTGTTCACTCCGAAAAACGGATATGAAAAAAAATTTGCTGGCACTGCTGCCCCTTTGCATGATACTGAGCGCCTGCCCGTATGAATCCACGGTGCCGATGGAGGATGGACCCGTGGAACCGGTGGACAGCAGCCTGCTGGGTTACTGGTACGGGATCATCAAAGACGGAAGTGATTTTTTTGGCATTGAAGCGCTCGAAATCACCCGTAAATCGGACTCATCCTATGCCATCACCCGGTATGGAAAAGGCATCAAGGGGGATATGATCATGCCGGATACGGCTTATTTTACGGGGTTTACATCCTGGGTCGGGAACACCCGGTTCATGAATATCGAAGGATTCATCAGTATTGAGGACAGATCGGCCAAAAAAAAGCCCCAGGTCCGGCAGCAGAAAGTGTACTATGTATCCGCCATTGAAGAAAGGAATGACACGCTGGACGTAAAGACCATCACGGAGAGTTTTTCGGCCCGGAAATTTTTTTCTCACCCGGGTGAGTTCCGCGAGCATGTAACCGAACGACTGGGAAAAAACCAGGAAATCTTTGATGCCCAGTACTCCCTGAAATACCGGAAGATCCCCAAACCTCAATCCATATTTCCAGGCGGCTGAGCGTCAGGAAAAATGGTTTTCATTGCCCTTAATTCCCCTGCTTTCCCCTACTTTTGCGCAATTTGTTTTTTCAGTTCAGATTGCCGCCGGCAGCCAATTTTAACTACCAAAATGCCAAAAGACCAATCTATACAGTCAGTGCTCATCATCGGTTCGGGGCCCATTATCATCGGGCAGGCCTGTGAATTTGATTATTCCGGAACACAGGCCGCCAGAAGCCTGCGGGAAGAAGGTATTAAAGTGATCCTGATCAACAGCAACCCGGCCACGATCATGACCGACCCCATGATGGCCGACCGGGTGTACCTCTTGCCGTTAACCGTAGAGAGCATTGAACAGATTTTGCAGGAAAACCAGATAGACGCGGTGCTTCCCACCATGGGCGGACAAACCGCGCTCAACCTGGCTAAGGAAGCCGAAGACCTGGGACTTTGGAAACAATACAATGTGCGGCTGATCGGGGTGGACATCAAGGCTATTGACAAAGCCGAAGACCGTGAAAAATTCAGGCAATGGATGATCGAACTGGGCGTAAAAGTGGCACAGGCCAAAACGGCCAACTCCTTCCTCGAAGGAAAAGAGTTCGCGCAGGAGATCGGTTTCCCGCTGGTAATCCGCCCCTCTTTTACGCTGGGTGGAACAGGCGGTGGTTTTGTGCATGATAAAGATGAACTGGATGAAGCGCTGAACCGTGGGTTGCAGGCATCTCCCATACACGAGGTGCTGGTGGAAAAAGCCGTGCTGGGCTGGAAGGAGTTTGAGCTTGAACTGCTGCGCGACTCCGCCGATAATGTTTGTATCATCTGTACGGTAGAGAATTTTGACCCGATGGGCGTGCATACCGGCGATTCCATCACGGTGGCGCCCGCCATGACGCTCAGTGATACCGCCATGCAGCTGATGCGCAACACCGCGATCAGGATGATGCGCGACCTGGGCAATTTCGCCGGCGGCTGTAATGTGCAGTTTGCATTGAATCCCGATACCGAAGAGATCATCGCGATCGAGATCAATCCCCGGGTGAGCCGTTCTTCCGCACTGGCATCCAAGGCCACCGGTTATCCTATCGCGAAGATCGCGGCCAAGCTGGCCATCGGTTATCATCTCGACGAACTGGAGAACCAAATTACCAAAACGACCTCTGCCTATTTTGAACCGGCGCTGGATTATGTGATCGTAAAGATCCCCCGGTGGAATTTTGACAAGTTCAAGGGAGCCAATGATACGCTTGGCCTGCAGATGAAAAGCGTGGGTGAAGTAATGGCGATCGGTCGCAGCTTTACCGAAGCCGTTCAGAAAGCCTGTCAAAGCCTGGAAAATAACGCGGTGGGTCTCGGTTATTACGGCAAAAGCCTGATGCATGCCGATGAATTGCTTGAATATATCAAGACCCCGAAATGGGACCGGTTGTTCCGTATCAAAGACGCGCTCATGGCGGGGATTTCCGTGGGTACCATCTCCAAAGCCACTAACGGGATCGACCGTTGGTTTCTCTATGAGATCCAGAAGATCTGCAACCTGGAAAAGGAGATCGCCAAATATGACCTGGAGGATCTTCCGGTTGAATTGTTGAGGGAAGCCAAAGTGAACGGGTTCAGCGATGAGCAGATCAGCCGCATCCTCGAACATGGCGATGAAGAGGATGTGTACAACAAACGAAAGGCCGCCGGCATTACACGCGTGTATAAGATGGTGGACACCTGTTCGGCCGAGTTCGAAGCGAAAACACCTTACTTCTATTCCACTTTTGAAGGAGGAAACCAGAATGAAAGCCGGGTGTCGGACCGTAAAAAAATAATCGTGCTGGGAAGCGGTCCCAACCGGATCGGGCAGGGAATTGAATTCGACTACTGCTGCGTACATGGCCTGATGGCCATTAAGGAATGCGGCTACGAGGCCATTATGGTGAACTGCAATCCCGAAACCGTGTCGACCGATTTCGACATGGCGGATAAATTGTATTTCGAACCGGTTTACTGGGAACATCTGTGGGAGATCATTGAACACGAGAAACCGGATGGGGTAATCGTGCAGCTGGGAGGTCAAACCGCCCTGAAGCTGGCGGAGAAACTGCACCAGAAAGGAATTAAAATTGTCGGCACCTCATTCGACAGCCTGGATATCGCCGAAGACCGCGGACGATTCAGCGACATGCTCAAAAGTCTCGACATCCCCTACCCCGATTATGGCACGGCCTGGTCGGTGGATGACGCGATAAACGTAGCCAACCGGGTGGGTTACCCGGTGCTGGTAAGACCTTCCTATGTGCTGGGCGGACAAAGAATGCGGATCGTATTGAATGACGAGGAAGTGGAAAAGGCTGTGGTCAGCCTGCTTAAACATATTCCCGGCAACAAGATCCTGATCGATCATTTTCTCGACCGTTGCCAGGAAGCGGAGATCGATGCCATCTGCGACGGGGAAAAATTCCACGTGATGGGCATCATGGAGCATATTGAACCGGCCGGTATACATTCGGGTGACAGCAATGCCGTGTTGCCCGCCTTTAACCTTTCTCCGCTGGAGATCCAGGATATGGTGGACTACGCGAAGAAGATTGCGCTGGCGCTGAAAGTAAAGGGACTGATCAATATCCAGTTTGCCATTAAGGAAGGAAGGGTGTATGTGATAGAGGCCAATCCCAGAGCTTCCCGGACTACCCCGTTTATCGCTAAAGCCTATAACAAACCCTATCTTAACTACGCCACCAAAGTAATGCTAGGGGAAATGAAAGTGGCCGATATTCCGGAAGATAAATTACTGGATGGATTTGCCATCAAGGAGCCGGTGTTCAGTTTCAACAAATTCCCCGGGGTAAACAAAGAACTGGGACCGGAGATGAAAAGCACCGGCGAAGCGATTCGTTTTATCCGGAACCTGAGGGATCCTTATTTCCGCCAATTATACAAGGACAGGAGCATGTACCTGAGCAAATAATCAACCGGAATGTAAAAGGGGAATTAGTTAATTGGTTAATTGGTTGATTGGTTGATTAGTTGATTAGTTGATTAGTTAATCCGGATTGCATTATGGAGAGGGGTACCGGACAAAAAAACCGAATCCCTGCAAAAAATTCAAAACCCATTACCTTTTCAGCGTAATGGGTTTTGGGCTTAATGGTAAATGGTTTATTTGCGGGCCGCAGTTGGTTTTGGTGCGAAATATCGCAAGAAAGCGGTGACTATTAGTCAGTTACTTCAGAACAAATTTATTCTTCCCAATTCGTTGGTTGATTTCTATTTTTTTCTATAATTTGATTCATAATTTCGTAAATTAATTTTATAAATTATTGATTTACATATTTTTATGCAAAATATTACTATACATATATTTGACTTATTTTAATTGATTATTTTAGCCAAAACCAAGACTGCGTGAAAACTCCTTCCGATTTTCTTTGGCGGTTAATCCACTCTTTGGACAGTAAGGAGAAACTTTTTTTCAAAAGAAACTTTGTTAAGGTCAATTCCGCCCCATCCCCGCTCTATGTCCGGCTCTTCGACATCATAGCATCACAAAAAAAATTTGATGAAGAGGTCTTGCTGAAAAAACTGGCGCCCTCCCTGAACCCGGGGAACATCGCTTTTCAAAAACATTACCTGCAACAACAGGTTTGCGAAGCGCTGATCCTGCTGGAAAGCCAGCGCGTCAAAAAACAGGAAGACATATACCGGCAGGTTCAGTTGCTGCGGATTTACCGTAAGAAGGGATTGGTTGAAGAAGCACAGGTGATCTGGGAAAAAGCGGTAATGCAGGCGAGGCATTCCGAATCCTTTGCCCTGCTCAACCTGCTGAAGTCGGAATTCGAAAAAATGATCCTGTCCAGTAACCTGCATACGCCTTACGATGAACTGCACGGGCTGTTCCGGAACAACCTGATCACGTACACCGAATACGCGGAAATGATCACCTTGCGGGATATCTATACCGAAACGCTGCTCCTGAAAAGAAAGTCGCATTTTGATATGGACCAGGTATTGCGGAAGAGGATTTCCGGATTACTGGAACAGGTGAATGATTTTACGCCCTATTCGCTTCGCCGTTCATTCTGGTACGGCCATTACTACCGGATGAGCAAGGCCACGCTGCTCTACCTGCAAAACCATACCGGCGTTTCACTGGAGCTGTTGCAGGAAACGTTTTCCGAATGGAAAAAAAATTCCCGGTTCGTAGCTACACACGGGGAATACTATATCGAGCTGCTTTACATGATCAATTACACCGGGATTCTCCGGGGTTTGTATTCCTGGGTAACGGATGTATTCCACGACCCGATCAACGAAATGATCCGGGAACCGGTACTGCGGGCCAATTTTGAAGCGATCCGGTTTCTCGCGCTGAATAAGATCTATAACAAAACGGCCCGGTACGAGGAGGTGACTCGTCTGATAACACCCACGATGGAACAATACCTGAAATGGGAGCCGGTTCTCAATGCCGATCTTAACCGGACCGTCACCCTTTCATTGGGAATCGCCTGTTTTGTGCTGGAAAAATTTGATGACGCCCTGTATTTCACCAAGCGGGGCATAAACTTCTTCCGCGAAGGTGCCCGGGAAGAGCATGGCGCCTTGTCCCATCTCCTGCTCCTGATGATCAGCTACAGCCTGAACAACAGCCGGCTCTTTGACTCGGAATACCGTTCCGCTTATTCCTATTTCCATAAACGGAAAAAGAAACACCCGTTTGAAACCGCTTTTGTACAGTGCCTGCATCGCAGTTTTTACCTGAAAGACCATGCCGCCAAACTGAAAGAATACAGGAAGGCGCTTGACGTGTTTGAAAAAAATAAGGAGGATGTGGTACAGCAAATGGCAGTCAGCCTTTTCAATTACCCGGGCTGGCTAAGCAGCCGGGCGGAACGTATCAGCTACCGGCAGTACGTGGAACGATCGGTGAGGTCGGAAATCCTGAAACGGGAAACCGCGTGATAGGCGGGTGTTTAATCCCCTGTAATCAGCGTCAAAAAACATAGGTCGGGAATATCTCCCCCGTTAACTTGAGGCATGAGACCGGGTGGAGGATTTTGGTGGAGAAGGGCGCCCTTTGTGAAACTGCTGGCATCCCTGATTACGGGAATAATAATCCAGCGGCACGGTGTATTTTCTCCCGATATGATCCGGGTGATGCTGATCGCGGGTATCCTCGCCTTGTTCATTTTCCGGTTTCTTCCATTCTTTAACCGCTACCGGTATGCCTGGTTTCCGGGCATCGCCGTGTATACCGTATTCTTGTCAATCGGTGCGCTCCTTACGGAGAAAAAAGATATCCGCAACCATGGTAACTGGATAGGCAACAATTACCGGGAAGGTGACGCGATCGTGGCCGAACTGGAAGAACCGCTTACCGAAAAACCCGGAACATTCAAAGCGGTCGCCACCGCCATAACCATTCTTAGTAACAATGTACCTGTTCCCGTATCCGGAAAAATCATTGTCTATTTCAGGAAAGACAGCACGGGAATTTTACCCGCCAAACTGAACCATTCAGCAGGCCCAGGCACGAGAATCATCTTTTTAAATAAACCCGGTGATATAAGGAACTCCGGTAACCCCGGTGGTTTCGATTACAGGAGTTATTCACTATACAGGGGGATCACTCACCAGGTATTCCTGCAGGAGAATGAATTTGAAAGGGTACCGGGTAAACGGCCGGGCGCCATACAACGTTGGCTGCACAGCCTGCGCGCTTATGTACTTGGCCTTCTCCGGAAATACATTGCGGGTGAAAAAGAAACCGGGCTGGCCGAGGCCCTGCTGATCGGTTACAGAAATGATCTCGACCCGGAACTGGTGCGTTCTTACAGCCAAACCGGCGTGGTGCATATTATCGCCATTTCAGGGCTGCATATCGGGCTTATTTACTGGCTACTGTCTCTCCTCTTCAGTCCGCTCACGAAAAAGAAAGAAACCAAGTGGCTGGGCACTGTTCTTATCCTGGCCGGTCTCTGGTTGTTCAGTTTACTGGCAGGCGCCCAGCCTTCGGTTCTCCGCTCCGCCTGGATGTTCTCCTTCATTATACTGGGTGAGTCGCTGGACAGGAAAACATACACGTTTAATTCCATTGCCGCTTCGGCATTCCTGCTGCTTTGCATCAACCCGTTCTGGCTCTGGGATATCGGTTTCCAGCTTTCTTACGCGGCGGTGGTGAGCATTATTCTTTTCATGCGACCTGTCTATAACTGGTTCTATTGTAAAAACAGGATACTTGATCTGGCCTGGAAAATGAATGCCGTTACCCTGGCCGCCCAATGCATCACCCTGCCATTATGTATTTATCATTTTCACCAGTTCCCGGTTTATTTCCTGCTGGGCAATTTTATCGCCGTTCCGTTATCCAGCCTGATCCTGCTGGCCGAACTATTTCTCTGCGCCATCTCATTCATCCCTTCGGCCGCGTTATGGACCGGTCAGTTTATTTCCGGGGCCATCCGGCTCATGAACCGGTTTGTGGAGCAGGTCGAACGCCTACCGGGATCTGTATGGGAGGGTTTGCAGATCACGGAATGGCAGGTTGTATTGTTACTGTTGCTCGTTGCCTCGTTTACACACTGGTTGATGGAAAAATCTGTGCGAAGCCTGATAGGAAGTCTGCTGCTGTTAACCGGGTTTACCGCACTGCGAACAATTTCTTTTATTGAACGGAACCGGCAAAAACTGATCCTGGTTTATAATATTCCGCAAAAAAGGGCGATGGATTTTATTGACGGCAGAAATTATTTCTTTGTGGGCGACAGCGACCTCATCCGGCCTTCCTTTGCCTGGAATTTTCATCTTAGGCCGGCCCGTTCAAGGTTACGCCTCTTCCCGAACCCGCAAATGAACGAATTTGTCTTGGATGGCAGGCATATCTGGTTCGGAGGAAAAAGGATCCTGCTGGTTGATAAACCCCTCCGTCTGGCACCGGGTTCCCGACGGGATACGATCGACCTTCTTGTCATTTCCCGTAATCCCAGGTTTTATATTAACCAACTGACCGAAGCCCTAACAGTCAAACAGGTGGTTTTCGACGGATCCACAGCAGCCTGGAAAGTGAATTACTGGAAAAAAGACTGCGATTCCCTGCGGATACCCTGGCATGATGTAAGGGAGAACGGCGCCTTTGTGATGAGGTTGCGGTGACCTACCTTTGCGGCTCGCCGGCCGTAGTTTCAACAAAGGCCGGCCTGCCCCGGCCTCGCCGGAACAAACGATCGCCCGCCTCAACCCTTGCATGTTATGAACAAAAAGATCCGTTCTGCACTCATCTCCGTTTTTTATAAAGACGGTCTGGAATCCATTGTCAGGTCATTGTCCGGTCTCGGTGTAACCATTTATTCCACCGGCGGGACCCAGGCTTTTATTGAGCAACTCGGGGTGAAAGTAATTCCCGTTGAAGAACTCACCGGCTATCCCTCTATCCTGGGCGGACGGGTAAAGACCCTGCATCCTTCGGTATTCGGGGGCATCCTCGGCAAGAGGGATGACGGTACTCACCTGCAGGAGATGAAACAATTTAATATCCCGGAGATCGACCTGGTGATCGTGGACCTGTACCCTTTTGAGGAAACCGTGGCTTCCACCAGCGATGAAACCGCGATCATCGAAAAAATAGATATCGGCGGACCTTCCATGATCCGGGCGGCTGCGAAAAATCATAAGTACGTGACCGTGGTGGCACATAAAAAGGATTATGCATTTCTTGAAAATATCCTGCATGAGCAAAGTGGGGAAATTTCACCTGAACAAAGAAGGGCGCTGGCGATCCGGGCTTTCGATGTGTGCACGGCCTATGACACCGCCATTTCCAATTATTTCCATGGCACCGATTTGCAGACCCCTTTCAACCGGGAAGAAAAGACACTGCGTTATGGTGAAAACCCGCACCAGAAAGCCGTGTATTACGGCAACCTGGGTTCACTGTTTGAACAACTCAACGGAAAAGAACTCTCCTATAACAACCTGGTGGATGTGGACGCGGCCCTGCAACTGATCGCGGAGTTCCGGGATACCACATTTGCCATCATCAAACACACCAATGTTTGCGGTATCGCACAAAGACCCCTGGTTAAGGAATGCTGGGATGCCGCACTGGCCGGCGACCCGGAAAGCGCATTCGGAGGGGTGCTGGTATGCAATGCCCCTATTGACAAAGCCACCGCGGATGCCGTAAATGAGATATTTTTTGAAGTGCTGATCGCGCCTTCCTTCAATGAGGATGCCCTGGAAGTCCTGCGTTCAAAAAAGAACAGGATACTATTAAGGCACAAGCCTGCCCTCCATAGCGAAAGCGCAGGAGGGGCACAGGGAACAAGGCACAAGGAACAGGAGGCGGAATCAGCCGGTATGATGTACCGTTCGGTACTCAACGGCCTGTTGTCGCAGGATACCGACCAGGGAAATTATGCTGAATGGAAGGAAAGCGGGGGAAGGGAAACGACACCTGGCGAAAAAGCCGACCTGGATTTCGCGAACCTGGTCTGCAAGCATCTCAAATCAAACGCCATCGCCCTGGTAAAAAACAAACAGCTGATCGGGAAAGGATGCGGCCAGACCAGCCGTATCGATTCGCTTCGACAGGCCGTGGAAAAAGCCAGGCAATTCAATTTTGACCTGCGGGGCGCCGTGATGGCCAGTGACGCTTTCTTTCCTTTTGACGATTGCGTGAAACTCGGTCATGAAGCCGGCGTCACCGCGTTCATTCAACCGGGTGGTTCGATCCGGGACAAGGATTCGATCGATTACTGTAAAGAAAACCAGCTGGCGATGGTGATTACCGGCCTACGGCATTTTAAGCATTAATGAATCTCTTTGATTTTCATAAAACCATTCTCCACGCTTCGGCTGATTACCTGAAAAAATTATCGGCCTTTAATCCCCTTACGATCCGCAAAAAAGGAACCCGGGCCAAGGCCATTTTCGCCCTGGCGCTGGTCTGTATCCTTTGGGGCACCACCTGGATCGCATCCAAGGAAGGTGTCAGGCGTATGCCGGCGCTGCAACTGGCGGGGATAAGGCAACTGATCGCCGGTTTATTATACGTGGCGTTCTTTCTTTATAAAAAATGGACCCTTCCGAAAGGGAAAGAGTGGATCCCCGTGCTGGTGCTGAGCCTGCTGAATTTCATCCTGAGCAATGGACTGAGTACATGGGGGGTAAAATATATTTCCGCGGGACTGGGCGCCATCATGGGAGCCATTTTCCCTTTATGGCTGGTGGTGATCGGGTTGTTTGTATCCAAAGAAAAATTACCCCGAAATGCGATCATCGGTCTGCTGTTGGGTTTCAGCGGGGTTTGTATCATCTTTTATGATCACCTGGCCGATTTCCTGAACCCGGATTTCCTGAAAGGGATCATCCTTTCACTGATCGCCACCTGGACCTGGGCCTTTGCCACTTTATATACCAAACAGCAGGCGGTAAACTTCAATCCTTATTTCAGCCTGGGATTGCAGATGCTTATTGCGGGTGTATGCCTGACCGGATTCACCGCCGCCAACGGAACGGCCGTTTCTCTCAGCGTGATACCCTGGCAATCCTGGGCGGCCATCGCCTATCTCGTCATCTTCGGTTCGCTGCTCGCGTTCATCTCCTATCTCTACGCTTTGCAAAACCTGCCTACAGAACAGGCTTCAATTTATGCGTATATCAACCCCATCGTGGCGGTGCTTTGCGGTTGGGCGTTCTTTGGGGAGGTGGTCACCGTATTTATTGTTCTCGGGGGACTTGTCACTTTATTGGGTGTATACATGGTCAACAGGGCCTTTAAAGCCGTACCGGCACCGGAACAACCGGAAGCGGAAGGTGTTTAGGCCATGACTTCCTTTACAAACCGCGCATAGACTTCTTTCCATCCTGCATACATGGGATCCATACCCAGGAAGGTATTATGCCAGATGGTGATCAGCTGCCCGTTCACTTTTTTGACTTCCCTGTGATAATGCCTCATTTCTTCCAGCGCCTGTTCCGGGGTGGCCCGCTGTTCAAAAAAAGAATTGGCTTCCATAAAACAAAACGGGTGGAGCAGCAGGGATGTTACTTGTTCTTTTTCGAGGTCGTACCAATAAAACGGGGAGGCGACCGACGCCCTGAATCCGTTGATGCTGCCATAACCCATGGAAAAATCCTCCTGCAAACCCGCTTCCAGCAAATGCCGGTAAGTATCCGGCAACCGGAACCGGATGAAATGCTGGCGTGAGGATATTACTTTTCGCCTCGTGATCATTTCAAGTAACTCTTTTTCTTTCCGGATAAGCGAAGGGTCATCCCCGCTTTGCCAGGAGGGGTGAATACCTGTTTCATACTTTTCAGCATGCCGGTTAACCAGCGATTGCATGGCGGTTTCCGTGGGCAGGATATTCCTGTCATACTTCCCCGTTTGTCCGGCCAGGAGGAAAAAATACCGGGGATGCAGGGAATACGGACGGTGCAGGTCATCGATCCAGTCATAAGAATCAAAAGGATCAGGTTCCCTGTTGTTCAGCACCCGTCTACGTTGTTTAACCCTACCGAACCGGCCTGATAGCAAATCCTTTAATGCCGCACCGGCGCTTCTCCACCATTGTTTATGTTTGAACGACCAGGCTTCGTCAATGTCATAGGTTGGAAGAAACCTGAATGTTTTCTGCTTAAATGTTGCACCGGGAAATTGATGCTGCAGTTCCGCCCTGAATTTCTGTAACCAGGTATTGACCAGCGGGATGTCCAGGAAATCCTCCTTATATGCCAGGGAATGGGTATGGGCATAACGGCCAAAACCGTCTTTTTCATGAGGCAGGTATTCCTCATAACGGCTGAGGAGGAAAAAAGCCGCGGCGAAAAGATCAAAGACATGATCTCCTACCGTGCTGAAAAAAGCCTTCTGGTTATTCCACATAAAACAACCGGTGTCCTGTTCATGGATACCACTTTCAAATAGCAGGGTGTGCGGCGCTATCCAAAATTCATCGGTCGTGATCCGCGCCGGACTGTAATTAACGCGCACTCCAGTAGCTGCCCGGAATTCTTCCAGTCTGTCGGTCACCCGGGCAGGTTCCCCTGTAAGTTCCCGGCCGATAAAATCGGCTATATAAACAAGTCGGTGTGTTATGACCGGGCTGTAAATGATCATGAGACAGGTACTTTGACCGACGAATATACTTATCCGGTCATAAACCGGTAATTCCATATAGGGTTGGATTGCGGTGCAGGCAAAAAAGGTGTCAGGGCTTTTGTTTTTCCCGCCAGAGCTGGTTAAATGATTTTTTCGGGAATTCCAGTTTGCTGCGGTGTGCCGACCATCCTTTCACCAGGGTATTGACGATCCAGTTCTTGGTTCCGCCGGTCGCGCTGTTCATCCATTTCCGGCGCAGCATGCCCTGCTTCCACATTTTCCAGGCGATCTTTTCAGAAAAGGCGCTGTGTCCTTCTTCGACGGCTTCATGCCTGTTTTCCAGCAGCAGTTCATGAAGGTTAATCCGAACGGCGCACACTTCGGTACAATTACCGCAAAGGGATGATGCATAACTCAGGTGCTTCCATTCGCCCATCTCTTTCAGGTGCGGGGTGATCACCGAACCGATCGGACCGCTGTAGGTGGACGCATAGCTGTGTCCCCCGATATTTTTATAGACCGGGCAGGCATTCAGGCAGGCACCACAGCGGATACAGTACAGGCTTTCACGCTGTTTTTCATTGGCGAGGATATTCGTGCGGCCATTGTCCAGCAGGATCACAAACATATCGGAAGGACCGTCGGTTTCATTGCTTTTTCGCGGACCGGTGACAATGGTATTGTATACCGTTACTCTTTGTCCCGTACCGTAAGTAGCCAGTAACGGCCAGAACAAACCCAGATCCGTTATGGAGGGAATCACTTTTTCAATTCCGGCGATCACGATATGGGTTTTGGGCATCGAGCAGCTCAGCCGGGCATTGCCTTCATTTTCGGTGATGGCGATTCCTCCGATATCCGCGATGATGAAATTGGCGCCCGTGACGCCGACCTCGGCCTGAACATATTTTTCTCTCAGCACTTTCCGGGCAGTCAATGTGAGATCTTCGGGGCTGGCTTTAGGATCGGTTCCCAGTTTTTCCGCGAAGAGTTTGGCCACATCTTCCTTGCTCTTGTGCATGGCGGGAGTTACGATATGGTAGGGAGGTTCGCCATCCAGTTGCTGTATATACTCGCCCAGGTCGGTTTCCACGCTTTCGATCCCGTTCTTTTCCAAAAAATCGTTGAGATGGATCTCTTCCGTAACCATGCTCTTGCTCTTGACCAGCGTTTTGCAATTTTTTTCCTCGCAGATCTTTTTAATGGCATCCAGCGCCTGCTGTGCATCTTCGGCCCAGATCACTTTGGCGCCCCTTCGCGTAATCAGGGCCTCAAAATGCTCCAGCTGTTTATCCAGCGATTCGATGGCCTTCCATTTGAGGTTCTTGGCCCTTTCCCTGGCCAGCCCGATATCCGCAAATTGCAGTTTGCCCTGCGGAACAGCCGCATTGTATTTACCAATGTTGAAATTGATTTTCCGGCGGTGTTCCCGGTCGGCTGCCCTTACTGTGCTTTTAGCAATAAACCCGGACGCGGTTTCTTTCATGGGGAAGTGGTTTCTTTTTTGGCCGCTTTCATTTTAACCGCTTTGTCCAGCGCATTATAAAACTCCTCGCCGTATTTTCTTACCAGGGGTTCTTTCAGGAATTCATAAGTGCGCACTTTCAGTTTTTTTCCGAGTCCGCAGGCCGGGCTGCACAGTTTTTCCCTTGGTTCATAGTTCATCCGGTCGTAGTCGCCCTTTTTACCCTTACTGATGATTATGGGAAACAGGTGACAACTGACCGGTTTTTTCCAGGGAATGATCCCGTCGTAATAGGCCTGTTCAAATGCACATTTGATGACCCCGTCCTTATCACGGCTTCCATAAACACAAATTTCCCGGTCATCCCCCAGGGTGGGTGTTACCCAGCCGAATTCCTTATGATACACATATTTCCCTTTCTTCTCTATCTCCGCAACGGCGGGTGCGGTAAGATAGGGCTTCACTTTTTCATATATTTCAAGGATAATGTCCAGCTCCGATTCGTCGAGCGGCGCGCCGGCATCCCCTTCTTCACAGCAACCGCCCTTGCATTTTGCCAGGTCGCAAACGAACTGCGTTTCCGTTACATCGTCGCTGATGATGATATTGTCTACTACAATCAATGGATTGAATTTGCGCAAAGGTAAGACCTGCATCACAGATCGTTCTTGCCGTTCCGCCTGAATATTTTATTTTTTATATGATGACCCGCCGCCGTGAGCCGGTTATGCGATGTGAGGTAATGCATCACTTTATGTTCCATCCAGTGGTGTAGGGGTACCAGCAAGGCCGCCAGTGCGATCATGAAAGCCAGGTCCTTCCAGGGTTCGCCGTGCGTGATGGCATGTATGTTCTTTTTGAATACAAGAAATATGAATTCAAAAAGCATGAGGAATACAAAGAACCCGATTGCGCGGATCAGTCCCGCAGATACCTTGAACATACCCAGCACCACCAGGGTGACAAACAGTATGACGATACCCATGGTGATCGCCATATACTGGATATTGTTCTTGCGTCGTTCGTTCTCTTCCTTTTCCCGCTGGATCCGTTCCTGGCGAAGTTGCTCATCCGCAGCCTCCACCTGGGCCAGCTCCTTCTCTTTATTGAGTTTTTCCAGGCTGTCCTTGTAATGGTAATAGATCCCGTTATAAAGGCTGGCCAGTTTATAATCTCCCTGTTGCTCGTACAGGCTGTCGAGTTGCTGCGCCGCCTTTTTAGTGAGTTCGAGCAACCCGTTTTTCTCCCCTCCTTCCTTTGCCTTCTGGTAATAACCGATCGCCCTGGCGGATTCACCTGCTTTCTTATAGAAACGTCCGAGTTCCAGGTAAAAACCCAGCCGGTTGTTCTCGCTCATCGTCTGTTCGAAATAGGGCAGCGCCTTGGTATACCGGATCCGGGCCGAATCCAGCAGGTTCATATCCGTATAGATATAGGCATAGGCCTGGTCGATCACTCCTCCCATTCCCAGTTTTACCAGGTAATCCTGGAGAGCCCGTCCGTCGGGTGATTCAAGGTAGTTTTTTGCTTTCAGCGGCTGGTCCATCCGGAGATACTGGTTAAGCAGGCTGATATAACCGGGCACTTTCAGCGTGGAGAATTTCAGGGAATCGGCTATGCGTATGGAACGTTCATAATAACTGATAGCAAGGTCATAATTCTTCTTCGCGGCGAAGAGGTTCCCCAGCGCATTGACATCGATGCAGCGCTGGTAAGGCGTTC
The DNA here is from genome assembly GCA_964424155.1 of uncultured Chitinophaga sp. Taxonomy (GTDB): domain Bacteria; phylum Bacteroidota; class Bacteroidia; order Chitinophagales; family Chitinophagaceae; genus JJ008. The sequence goes on along the minus strand of CAYRHU010000019.1, from coordinate 7,304 downwards.
GCTTATCGTGCAGGTTCTCCAGTTCGTGATAGGCAAGGGTGTAATAATCGATCGCCTTATCGTATTCCTCAATCCGGCTGTAAAAATTGGAGAGACGCAGATAGCTGTTACGCATCAGCATCGCTTTGCGGTTTTTCAACTGGGGCTTGTCCGCCCTGATCTCTTCCGCTATCCGGCGCGCGGTGTAATAATGCCGAAGCGCCAGGGTACGGTCGTTGGAGGCCAGGTATACATTGCCGTAGGTGATGTTCCCTTCCACTTTCAGACTGTCGTCGGTGAGGGTGCTGATCCGGGAAAAAGCCTCGGAGATATATTTGAACGCTTTTTCTTTATCGGGTACCGACAGATACATTTCAGCCAGTTGCAGCTGCGCCGCGGCGATCTCGTTCTCCATTCGTTCCTGCCGGGCAATGGAAAGAGCCTTTTCAAAATACTGCACGGCTTTTTCAACATACATCCGTTGTCCCCGCATGTAGCTGCTGCGGAAACCATTCGACATATAAGCGAAGATCATCAGCTTCCGCTGACGGGATTCCTCCGCCAGTGCGATCAGCTGCTGGCCGTATTTCTCTGATTCCGCCTGGTTCACATTCATCAGCGTACGGGCAAGATTGTCCAGCCACCAGGCTTTCTCCTCCGTGGTCCGGGCTTCCGAGAGTCCCTGCTTAATCGAATCAACGGCAGCGGCTTCCTGCCCGCAGACATCGGGGTCTGCCAGCAGCAGGGTGATGATGACGGCCAGGGGTCTGAGCAGGTGCTTTGGATTGATCATGCTTTGAAATTACCAACAAATCCGTTTTCTATTGAGTTTCCTTTAACAAACTTGTAACAGCCCCGGTGTATGGACAAATTCCGGATGCGGCATCTCCGGGATAGAACTACCAGCTGTATGCACAACTCAAGAATCGCCACCCTCCGCCAGTCGGCAAAAGTGATCACGCAGATGCTCTTCTGGATCCCGGTAACCGGGTTCAGCCTGCTCCTTATTTATAACACGATTCCTTATTTCTCATTCAGCAAAGATTTTTCATTCATCGAGGAAAGAAGCCTACTCTTCAGCAGTGGAATGTACCATACCAGTTTTTATATCCATATCGCGGCCGGTGCGCTGTGTATCGGTACAGCCCTGATCCAGTTTTCCCGTTATATCCTGAAAAAAACAAAAGCGGTCCATCGCCTATCCGGGAAGATCTATGTATTTGTCGTGTTGTTTCTGGGTGCGCCTACGGGACTGTACATGTCCTTCTTCGCCAAGGGGAGTATCTGGGAAAGAACCCTGTTCCTGTTCATGGCGGCCTGGTGGTTTATCACCACGCTATACGGGCTGAGCACGATACGCAAAAAAAATGTGATCGCCCATAAAGTCTGGATGATCCGGAGTTATTCCATGGCCATGACCGCGGTAACCTTCCGGGTGTACCATATCCTGTTCTTCCTTTTGGGCTGGGGTCACCTGGAAAATTATGAACTCTCCCTTTGGATCAGCGTGATCGGGAACATGCTGTTTGCCGAGTGGGTCATATACCGTCAGAGTAAAAATTACCTCAGGTCATTCGCCACCTGATCGATCAATACATCCCTTTCTAAACCGATTAAAACAAAGACCATGAAATCAATCCTGTACGCCGGCGCCGCGTTAATGATTGGCGCCAGTATTTACGGGTTTGTGGATTACCAGCAAACCCATCAGAAAAAAGAGTTTAAGGAAATGTACTCCGAAAAAAAACCGGTCCCGGCCGTTACGGTTTCCGCCACGAATGAACCGGCCACCCCGGCCGTAACCGCAACGCCGGAAAAAACAACGACTCCCGCCGTCAGTAAGAAAACGGAAAAGGGAAAAGCATTGGCACCGGTTCAGCCGATCGCTCCCGAAGACAAACTGGTAGCGGAGAAAAAGGGAATCAACAATGAGCCGGTCGTTGCTATTGAACCTTCGAAAGAAAACAGCGCGCTCAAGACCGTGAAAAAGAAGAAAAAGCTGAAAAGAGAGTTTTTCAGCCGTGCACCCCTGCGGGAAGAAGAAGATCTGCTGATCGAACCGGTTAAAAAAGAAGAAAAGAAAACGGAAAGCAAGGAATTATAATTTCCCGAAACCTTATCCCATCCCGGCCTGCTTTAAAACAAGGGGCCGGGTTTTTTTATTTCCAGCGAAGCGTGTTGATTAAATGCAGGAGATCCTTTTTCAGGAAATCATTGACGATCCCCAGCGAGTCGGCATTGGGAGCCGCATCAAAGTAAAGGGCGCCGCGGAGAAAATGACGGGTGGAATCCGTTAGGAAGAACTGGTTGGCAGTTGCCGTATTGCCACCCAGTGAAAAGTAAATGCCTTCCACCCCATTGGGTGTATGCATCAGGCTGTCGTGGATCCCGGTGGCCATGTTCACATGCTGTTTATAGGCCATTTTGAATCCGTCGCGAACCAGCGAATCAAAATTATTCTGCGCGTTGATGGGTTTATAGCTTACATGGATCCGTCCGTTGAAACGGGGAATATCGATATTAATCCACCAGTCGCCGGCCTTATCATCAAAAAACGTGGTATCCTTTATCACCTCTGCATAAACGGGGTACTCAAAAGTATACGGATAATCCGGCTGGTTGAATACCTGGTAATTTTTAGGAGGGAAATCGATCCTGAAATATCCTTTCTTTTTACCTGCCGTGTAATCGCTGTTGCAGGCCGATATCAGGCCGGCGCAAAGGACGGTAATCAGGATAACGTGTACGGCCTTTCTGTCCATCATTCCTTTCTTATGCATTTTATTGCCCGGTTATATTTATGGTCGCTTTCACCAGCAGGATCCGGCTGGCATCGGCCTGCAACACGGTAAACTCAAAATCTCCGGAAGTGATTTTTGTATTCACCGCAGGAAATTCACCGGCCAGTTCGAGTACCAGTCCGGCCAGGGATTCGCTTTCCCCCCTTACTTCATCAAATGTATCCATGGGCAGTTTCATGACTTTGCACATATCATGGATCATGGTCTTGCCCTCAAAAAGGTAATTGTTATCATCCAGCTGCCTGTTGCCGCTTTCTTCCTCGTCAAATTCATCCCGGATATCACCGATCACTTCTTCCAGGATGTCTTCCATGGTCACGATCCCGCTGGTGCCCCCGAATTCATCCACCACCACCGCGAAATGGATCCGTTTCTGCTGGAATTCTTTCAGCAGGTCCTCGATCAGTTTGTGTTCGGGTACGAAATAGGGCTGGCGCATCAGCTGGTGCCAGTTGAAATCATCCTCCTCGTCCAGGTAAGGCAGGAGGTCTTTCGTGTTGATAATACCGGCCACTTCATCCAGACTGTTCTTATACATCACCGGCAGGCGGGAATAATGCAGTTCACCCGCCCGGTGCAGCACTTCGCTGAATGTGGACTGGTAGTCCACCCCGCTTACATCAAGCCGGCTGCGCATCACCTGTTTGACGGTAATATTGCCGAATTTCACGATCCCTTTCATGATATTCTTTTCCTGCGGGGAAGCTTCTTCATCGGTTTTGATATCTATCGCGGCATCCAGTTCCTGCAGGGTCATCGCTTCCGTACGGTCGGCGCCGGTGCGTTTCCCGATGGTGTCGGCCAGTTTAACTACCCACCGGCTCAGGCCGCGGAGAAGTAGATGCAGCGCCTCGATCATGAAGGAAGCTCCGTAGGCAAAACGGAGTGTATTTTGCGTAGCCCACACTTTAGGTAATATCCTCCCGAAAAAAAGGAGTACAAAAGCGATAATGAGGACTTTGATCAGCAGCGCCAGCACCACGCCCAGGTATTGAAGTTTGAAGTATTGGTTGATCAGGAAATTGGCCAGGACGATGATGCTGATATTCACGAATGTGCCGGCGATCAGAAGGGAAGCGTACACTTCTTTGGGTTCTTCCAGCAGGCTGACGATCCGCTTCGCGGCGCTGTGCTGCTTTGTTTTCAGCATGTTCACATCCTTGTTATCGAGTGAAAAAAGTGCCACTTCGGCACCCGAGATCGTAAAGATCAGCATCAGCATCAGTACGAGGGCCAGGGCTACATAGGTCGTGCCCTGCGGGATCGCCGCAAGTAAAACGAATAACAGGTCGCCGGGAATGAATGCTGCTACCGGTATCGGCTCCAAAGCATGGATTTTTGATTAATAAGAAGGCGGTCCCCCGGCCCAATCAGCGGGCCTTTCCACATGGCGAAGTTACCTATTTAAAGGGGTTTCAGTATGGCAGTGATTCCGACGGATCACCCAAAGGCAGATCACCGCCACCCATTCCCTCCAGCCCGCTTTCGCCGGTTGATGGGGCCGTGCCGCTTTCCGCCCTTTTGTCGAGCATGATCAGATTATCGCCCACCACTTCGGTGGCGAACTTACGGTGCCCGTCTTTGTCATCCCAGCTACGGGTGCGGAGCCGGCCTTCAATGTAGACCAGGCTGCTTTTATGCAGGTATTTCTGGGCCAGCTCGGCCAGGCCCCTCCAGAGCACCACCGTATGCCATTCGGTTTGTGATACCAGTTTGCCGGTGCGGTCCTTGAATGTTTCCGTAGTGGCAAGGGGAAATTTGGCTACGGCTATATTTCCTTCCAAATGCTGTACTTCCGGATCCTTGCCAAGATTGCCAATCAGCATTACCCTGTTAACGCCTCTCATACATTTTACTTTTGGTGAATGAATTCGTCCAAGCGCCTGAATGCTTCTTAAAGTTAGAATATTTTTAAGTGAGAAAAATCAAAATGGACGGGTTAACCTGTCAGCTGATCGTGTATAAAGCGGGGGAATGCGTACCTGTTCCTCCCCGATGCCGATGTCCATATCCAGTCGGTGGCCGGGGGTTCTTTTACAAGACGGATAAATATCAGCCTGCCCTTAATAAGCTGGTGAGAAAGCTGTTGACGGTGCAGGGATGAAACTTCTTTCAATTGGTAACGGCCTTTTTCCAGCCAACCGGTTTTCTCAGCCATGAGAAGTATTTTACCCGTAGTGGCCGGGCCTTCTGTTTCGATCAATGGAAATTCATACAGACCCTGCCAGATATCCTTTCCTGTCCGTTGCCGGATAGGCATTTTATCCTTATGTTCCATCACCAGGTAATAAAACCACCTGTTCCGGATGGTTGTTTTCTTGTCCCTGGCCGGTAATTGGCCGATCTTATTGTTGAGGTAAGCGAAACAACCCTTTTTGAAAATACAGGACGTACATAACGGCGAAGCCGGTTTGCAAACCGTGGCGCCGAAATCCATGATCGCCTGGTTAAAGGATCCCGGTTGCTTTTTATCCAGCAGTTCGTTGGCCAGACCGGTAAAATATTTTCTCCCCGAAGCCGAATCCACTGAAATAGGTATGCCAAATACCCTGGCAAGTACCCGGAATACATTTCCGTCGACCACCGCATGGGGCAGGTTGAAGGCAAAAGAGGAAATGGCCGCGGCCGTATAGGGTCCTATTCCTTTCAGGGAAATAATGTCATCATAGTTGTCAGGAAACAGGCCGTTCCTTTCCCCGGCAATAAATTTAGCCGTGGAAATCAGGTTACGGCATCTAGAATAATAACCCAACCCCTCCCATATTTTGAAAACTTTTTTTTCAGGGGCGCGGGCCAGGCTTTTTATATCCGGGAAGTTCTGCAGGAATTTAATATAATAGGCAAGCCCCTGTTCCACCCTGGTTTGCTGCAAAATGATCTCACTTAGCCAGATCCGGTAGGGATCTTTTTCTCCCTTCCAGGGCATCGCACGGTCGTTTTTATCCCTGTTCCAGTCCAGCAAAAGGCGGCTAAATGCCTTTTTTTGAATGGTTTTTCGAGTTTTTTTCATGTTTTTTGGATCATCGGATTGCCAAAATCACAAAGTTCCGGGATTTTTTGGTCCCGGAATTCACAAGTAGTTAAAAAAATTATGCCTATTTAGTTGACTATCATATAATTTTGTTCTAAATTGGTCCTGTAAAACCACTAAAACCTGCAACATGAGAAAAGCCGACCTGGTAAATCAGATCTCTGAAAAAACAGGCATACCCAAGGTAGATGTGCTTGTTACTCTTGAAACTATGTTCAAGGAAGTAAAAGACACCCTTGCCGGTGGCGAAAATATTTATATCCGAGGATTTGGCAGTTTCATCACAAAGAAAAGAGCTGCCAAGATCGGGCGCAACATCAAGAAGAACATTGCGGTACATATTCCTGAACATTATATCCCCGCATTTAAACCCGCCAAGGAATTTGTTGCTGAAGTAAAAAAACTGAAAGAGCCCAAGCCGGACGCCGGTCCTGGTGAAGACGCCGAATAATAACGTAAGGGAATCGCCACCTGACAACCATTTACCTTTTTTTCCGCGGGAATTCAGTTTAGTTTCCAAACCTCATTGGTTTTGGGGTTAGTTTTGCACTCTCAAAAAATCTGAAAGTGAAGAGACCCCAGCTCATTACCCTGATAGCCGGAATTTTTCTGACCGCAGGTATTTATTTTTTTGTCAGAACGACCCCAGTTAAAAAAACAAAAGCTGTTGCAGAGCAGCACAGTCCGGACGACGGACATGATCACGGAACCGGTAACCCCGTAACGATCGATACCATTTTATTACTGGCAAAGAAGCAACTAAGTCCCTCCCAAGTAGTCAGTGTCAGCACTTTGGAGAATTCCATTTCGAGGGGAGCGGTAAAGGATCAACAGGTACGGGTATACCGCCAGCTGGCCCGGTTCTGGTTCGATTCTGCCGGAATCTTTGAACCTTATGCCTGGTACCTTGCCGAAGCCGCCCGATTGGAAAATTCGGAAAAAAGCCTCAACTTTGCCGCCCACCTGTTTTTGGAAAACCTGCAGGCAGATGAAGTGCCCGACAGAAGAAAATGGAAGGCCTTGCAGGCCAAAGACTTGTTTGAGAGATCTTTAAAAATAAATCCGGCCGGTGATTCCGCCAAAGTGGGTCTTGGCGCCAGTTATTTATTCGGTGGTATTTCAGACAGCCCTATGGAGGGGATTCTGAAAATAAGGGAGGTTACCGAAAAGGACAGCACCAATGTATATGCCCAGATGATGCTGGGTAAGGGATCGCTGCTTTCGGGGCAATACGACCGGGCGATCGATCGTTTCCTGAAAATCACCCGTCTTGAACCAAACAACCTGGATGCCATATTATTATTAGCCGATGTGTATGAACGTACCGGTAAAAAAGAGGAAGCTGTTACCTGGTACGGTAAAAGTCTTCCGTTGGTTAAGCAGCCGGAAATACGGAAAGCGATCGAAGACAGAATCGGTTCGCTGAAAAAATAGGGATAAGAAAACTTATTATAAACAAGATCAAAAAAAGATTTGAGTATGCCTTGTGGTAA